>URSF01000006.1 GCA_900550445.1 uncultured Rhodospirillaceae bacterium
AGCCGCAGGAGCCGGAGCCGGTGCTGCCGGTTTCACGCTCTCCCGGACAGCCTGATCCGCCTGTTCACGGGCCGCTTTATTTTTTTGGAAACGTTCTTCTTCTTCCATTTGCCATTTGACACGATTTTGCGCGTCCTGACGCAGGCGCTCTTTCATTTCATCGCGTTCTTTGGCGTGGCGGACTTTCAGATCCATTTTGTTTTTTAATGTATCCAGATCAAACTGACGTATTTCATCGGCCTGCTTAATCAACAGGTTGCGCATTTCTTCGGGCAAAGCAAGACGCGCGGATATTTTCTGAATCTTTTCCTGAAAAATCTCGTTAATCTGTTCATTATTCAGCTGAAATTCAGACTGCATTATCTGTTCGGAAGAAACTTCTTCGGCGCATACCGAAACAGCGGACAAAACCATTATTCCACAAACAGCCGAAACAATTTTAAACATAGCGTTCCTCTCTATTCCAACCCCAAACGGTTCAATTCAATTCCTTTCAGTTGCAGCAGATACAACAACTCTGCCAGCAATTCACGTTCATTTTCGTGCAGAACTCCGTCTGACAGCATCATTTGCAAAAATGTATGCACAAACAAAAATACAATATCCTGCGGCTGCCCGGCCACGATTTCGATCGCTTCAAAAAAGCTCTGTTCATCAGGGACAAGCATTGAAATATAATCCAACATTTCATTTTCGTCAAAATCAATAGTCGGACACCGCTGCGAAACATAAGACAACATCAGCTCGTTTTCTTCATCGCTTTTATTAAAATCGGATCCGGCGACAAAAGCCAGCGCGGCCAGATCATAACGGACAACGGATAAAACCTGCGCAAAACCGGCGCTGTCAACCTGATTATCCCCGCCCAGCCCGGCGACGTGGTACAGTAAAAATTCCCGCGGATTTTCACAGGCCGCCATTGTCCGCAGCTGATACAGCCGAACGCCTTTTGAAAAAGGAATCAGACGCGGAGCGGAAACATCATGACAAAAAGCGTCAATTAAAATATCGCCGCCGCGAGCGAACAAACGCCGGATCGTTATGATTCTGTCAACCAGCTGCCCGTCTTCGTCCCAATAAATAAAACCGACCGCAACAGACAAAGCCGTGGCAATGGTTCCGTCCGGCATTCCGGCGTCAACCGGCGCGAACAAAACGCCGGCGTTTTCAATTTCATCGGACAAATCCGAATTTTCCTGCCGTTCCCGCGGAAAATCACCGGCATAGTCCTGCGGCGTATCCGGCAGCGGCAGAGTTTGTTCTTCCGCCAGATGTTTTATGGATTCGGAAAAAGAAAAAGCCGCCGGATCAGAAGCCGTTTCCGTTTCTTCCGGAATAGAATCAAAAGATTCCCGCTCCTGCGGATAATCTTCAAACAAATCGTCGACATCGAAAGAAAGATCGTCATCGTCTTCATTTCGGGCTGCGATTCCCCGCAGTTTTTGAATTTGCGCCGTTTTCTGCTTTCTTTCCGTCAAAGACAAACCTTTTTCAGGACTTTGTTTTTCCGTTTTTTTCTCCGGCTGTTCTGCGGCAGGCGGCGGCTCTTCTTTTTTAGTTTTAAACAGGCGCGAAAAAAAACCTTTCTTTTTTTCGGCAGCTTCCCGTTTGGCCTGTTCAAGCTTTGCGACTTCTTTTTTTACTTCTTCGGGGCGGATATAACGTCCTTCAACCTGAGAATGACGTCGTTCTTTTTTTATCGGTCTGGCGACGGAACGAGCCTGCGCCCGCGCCAGATCCGTTTGTTTCTGCTGTTCCAGCTCCGTTTCCGAATTAAAGGGATCTTCCGGCAAATCGCCGCCGAGTTCCAAATCCGGCTGATCTATATATTCCTGCAATCGTCCCATCAGACTTTCCGATAAAATTTATTTTCTTAGTATTTTATACATAAAAAGAAATTAAAATAACTTAAATAATTTTCGGACGTAAAAAATGCATATTGATTTTATTTTGGATATCGGCTGTTTATGGTCATATATCACGTGGCGCCATTTACAGACGGCCATGCGGAGTTTTTCCCGTCCTGTTGAAATTACGCCGTTTTTTGTCCCGCCCTCTTCTTTTTTTCCCGGTTTTTCCATCAATCCGGCCGACAGGGCGCGTCTGCTGCGCGGCAAAGTCGAACCGCTGCTGCGCCAATCCGGAATAGATGTTTGTTTCGACGCTTTGCCCGATTTGCCCGAAGACGTTTCCCTGCCCTGCCAGCTGATAAGCCACGCTTTTGCCCGTCAAAAAGGAAACAGAGTTTTAAACGATGTTTTTGACGCTTTTTTCATATCCGGGCAAAATATCTGCGATATGGAAATTCTGATGCGGATTGCGGACAAAAACGGATTGTCCGGTGTTTTTTTCAGGCAATGTCAGCCCGTTGTCCTGCCCCGTATGATTTACAAAGAACCGTTAAGAGCCGTCCCCTGCCTGATTTTTGACCGCAAGACCATGATATTCGGCGCTCAAAGCATTGCCTGTCTGAAAAACATGCTTTCTCTTGCTTTTTGTCTGCGGGAAGAAACAGGCATTGAACAAATTTAAATTGCATTTCAACTTTTTTTGATATAAACAACCCCGGAAACAAGACTTTTCAAGGAGGAACAATGTCAAAACCCGTTCGCGCTTCATGGGGATCAAAACTGGGATTGATTTTGGCGTCTGCCGGATCTGCCATCGGATTGGGAAATCTGTGGCGTTTTCCTTTTATTGCCGCAGAAAACGGCGGCGGATCGTTTTTGTTTATTTACCTGTTGTGCACGTTCAGTGTCGGCATTACGTTGGTTTTTGCTGAATCGGCGCTGGGGATAAAAGCGAAATCCGACCCGATCGGCGCCTTTTCCTGGATTAACCCGCGTTTAAAATTCATCGGCGCCATCGGCGTATTTACCAGCGCGATCATTGTTCCTTATTACAGCGTTGTCGGCGGCTGGATTGTTGCGTATATCGTTAAATCTTTTTCCGTCAGCGCCATTGAAAATTTTGAAGCCCATTTTACGCAATTTATTTCCTCCCCTCTGCCGCCGGTGCTGTTTTTTTATATTTATCTGCTGTCCACGGCTGCCGTCGTTTACATGGGCATTGAAAAAGGAATTGAAAAATTCTGCAAGCTGATGATGCCGCTGCTGTTCTTGCTGCTGATCGTGCTGATGATCCGTGTTTTGACGCTGGATAACGCCTGGGAAGGTGTAAAATTTTTCTTTATGCCCGATTTTTCAAAAATGACGGCAAAAACAATGCTGGCGGCGATGGGACAGGTCTTTTTTTCCATTTCCGTCGGTATGGGAATTTACATTACCTACGGATCATATGTCAAAGACGACATCAGCGTCGGTAAAACAATGTGGCCGGTCGTATCTTTGGACGTGCTTGTTTCATTATTGACGGGTCTGACGATTTTTCCCGCCGTTTTTGCTTTCGGTCTGCCGATGAACGCGGGGCCTTCCCTGACATTCATTACTCTGCCGAAAATTTTTGCAGCCATTCCTTTCGGACAATTTTTCGGTCTGGTATTCTTTATCATCTTGCTGGGAGCCGCCGTCACGTCGTCCATTTCGTTAATGGAAGTCGTAACGACTTTCCTGTGCGATCAGGTAAAAATGACACGAAAAAAAGCCGTAGCGGCCTATACGGCCCTCTGCCTTGTAACGGGAACCCTCGTTTCCTTGTCTTTCGGTAAACTCAGCGGCTTTAAAATCGGCGGCAAAATTCTGTTTGACCAGTTCGATTTTCTGGCGTCCAACATTTTGCTGCCGGCCGGCGGTTTTCTGACAAGCATTGCGATCGGCTGGATTTTAGGGCCGGAAAAGCTGGTTGTTTTCAACAACAAATACCTGCAGACCGGTTTTGAATTCTGCGTAAAATGGATCGCACCCGTCAGTGTGCTGGCTATTTTATTAAACGCCCTCGGTTTAATTTAAGCTTCTTTTTTTCTGCGCCGGATCGGAAGTTTTTTATGGGGAACCGCTCTGGGTCGAACCTTCCAGCTGCGGCGGTCTTTCGGATCGGCCAGAACAAAAGCGTCCGATTTCGGCTGAACCAGAATCTGCGTCGGGTATAAACTGCGCAGACCTGTCAGCATATAACAGATAATGCAGACCGCTCCGGCATAAGGCGCAATTTGATGGCCGAACATTTCAACGGCCATAAAGGTTGCGGCCAAAGGCGTATTAACGGCTCCGGCGACACAGGCGACAAATCCCAGCGCACCGAAAAAGCCGACGTCCAGACCGAAAACCCCGGCGAACAGACTGCCGGCCGCCGCCCCGATATAAAATGTCGGTGTCAAAACGCCGCCGGATCCGCCGCCCGACAAAGTAACCGCCAGCAAAACGGATTTAAGCAAAAAAGCATACCACGGCTGTTCCTGCCCGGAAAAAACAAGCATCAGCCCCTCTTCCCCCATTCCCAGCAACCGGTTTCCCCAGACCGCCGCCGTACAAAGCAGTATTCCGGAGGCAATAAAACTTTTCACAGGCAGAGAAATTTTCATTTTTTGAAACCAACCGCAGATAAAATGAACAGTTTCAACATGATAAATACAGACAAAACTGAAAAAAACGGCCGCCAGAACGCACCAGCTGAAAACCGTCAGAGAAAGCGGCGGAATCGCAACGGCGGGAACGGCATACGACACCCCCATAGCAACGCAGACAAAATAAGACGAAATGCTGCTGATCACTGCCGGTAATAAAACCGGATAAAAGAAATCGCCGACGAACAGCACTTCCACTCCGAAAATCGCTCCGCCGATCGGCGCGCCCAAAACTGCGGACAAAGCGGCGGAAACACCGCATATTACCAGTTTTTTTCGTTCTTTTTCAGAAAATTTCAGCCATACGGCCAAAGCCGAAGTAAATCCCGCGCCGATTTGAACGCTGGGCCCTTCCGTGCCGACGACTCCGCCGGGAGCCAACGTAAATATCGTAGATAAAATCTTGGCGGGAACAACCAGAAAAGGAATCCGCGCCGCCCGGTAATGAATGGCGGAAATCACTTTGTCCGTTCCGTGCCCTTCGGCCGAAGGAGAAATCAGACGGATACTGTAAATACTGGCCAGCAGCCCCGCGGGAATTAAAGCATAACGCCAATCCGGCAAACCGGAAACGTACCGAATACAAGCTTGCAGCAAAATCAGAAATCCCGCGATCAGTCCGCCGGTCAGCGCACCGGCAATGACCGATAAAAACAGCCATTTCAAAACATTCATCAAAATGATTTCTTCGTTTTTTATTTCCTGTATCGGAATCATTTTCATACAAGCCTTTCGGTCAGATTTTCCGCTGTTTGGCAGATTAAGTTTAATTATAAAATTTTACAACAATTATCAAAAAAGAGATGTTTATCAACACCGTTAAAAGAAATATTATAAACGGCACAAGAATCAGCCAGGAGAATTCGGATATGAACATTTATGATTTTTCAATGTTAAAGGCGGACGGCACCTACCAGCCTTTGTCGGATTACCGCGGAAAAACGGTTTTAATCGTCAATACGGCCAGCAAATGCGGTTTTACGAAACAGTTCGCGGGTCTGGAGGCTCTGTATAAAAAATTCAAAGACAAAGGTTTCGTTATTCTGGCGTTTCCCTGCAATCAATTTTTAAAGCAGGATCCCGGCACAAACGAAGAAATACAAAATTTCTGCAAAGTCAATTTCGGCGTAACTTTTCCCGTTTTTGCCAAAATCGACGTCCGCGGAAAAACGCAAAATCCGCTTTACAACTACCTGACAAAAGAATCCGGCCCGGATTTCAAAGGCGCGATCAAATGGAATTTTACAAAATTCTTAATCGACAAAGACGGCGAAATCGTCAAACGCTACGCTCCGCCCGTCACGCCCGAAGAAATCGTCGACGATATTGCCCGACTGGTCGGATAGGCGTTTTTTTCCGAAATTGTTGACAAAAATTTACACAAAGCATATATTTTATCTGCTTCAATACTATAGCGGAAATATAAGCGATGTCATTTTTATCCGACATTTTTAAAAAGTCTTCAATAAAACAGCCCCCTGAAAAATTTACAATCCGCGGGGTAAACGTTTGTGTTTCCGCCGAAGAAAAGCCCTTTGTCGAAGAACTGTTTTCTTCTTTGGCCGCAATTCCGACCGGACGCCGGGCCATTGAGGACATGAAAAAATACAAAACGGAGTTTCTGCTGGAAACCTCGATGGGAACGACAGGCGGCTGTTTTGAACCTGGAAACAATAGAATCGTCATGGCAAAATCCATGGGTATGGATTTCATGCAGTTTGCTTTGGTGCACGAAGCGCGCCACCTGTTGCAGGACAAACAGGGCCGCCATGAAGTCGAAGAAAAAAATCTGGATTATGCGTCATATCTGATGATCAACCGCGCGACCGAAGCCGACGCACAGACGCAGGCGCTGCAAGCCTGCCTGGAATGGCAGGCGCAGGGACATATCGAACCGATGAAATGTTTTGAAAAGTGTTACAAAACAATTACCGACGCTTACCACAAAAACAATTCCCTGTCCGACGCTTTCAAAGGGTGGTACAAAGACGAAACGAATGTCGCGTCTTATGAACACAGTTACGACGTCGTGCCGTACTTGTCCTGCCTGACCGAAGAACCCCGCAAAGACCCCCTTGTTTCGTTAAAACCGGCAGAGATTGCGAAATTCTGCGGTGCGGACCGTGTTGAAAATTTTGAACGTTTTTTAAACAGCCGACAGGCCGGACACGTCAATTTAATGACTAAAACGGCTCTTGAATTTTATGACGTCGTTTCGATGACCAAAGGGGCGCCGCATGATTCGTCTTTGGATAATATTCCCGTCCGCGATTTAAAGGGCAATATCAGCGCTCAAATCGCCGCTGAAAAATTTTTGTACCGGGCGGGCAATGAATTTGCCCCGTCGACGACCAAAGAACCGGTCAAAAGAAATATTTTAAAGGCTCTTTCTTCCGCTATAAAAGCGATTGACAACATCAATTACGCCGCGGCAAAAGGCAAGACGGATTCAAAGGCCGAAGCCGTTCTGCGGGCCAGCAAAGAACGCGCCGGAAAAGCCGCCGTGGAAAAACCCGTCAAAGCGTTTTTATCGGCATGGCTTTCTTCCCAGCGCTGTTAATCCGCCGAAATATTGCCAAAATTATTGACAAAAAAAGCAAACGGGCGCATTATCCGTTTTATGCTTAATCATTGGGGATAACAACTATGTCTTTACAAACGGCTTTTGAACAATCAGCCTTAAAACAAGAAGAAGTTAAACAATATGACCTTTACGGCGTTAAAGTCAACGTCACGCCCAGCGAAAAGAAATTCGCCGAAGATTTATTTGATTCTCTGGCGGCCATTCCGACGGGACGCAAAGCGATCGAAGACATGAAAAAATACAAGGTCGATTTCTTTTTGGAAACGGCTTTGGGAACGGCGGGCGGTTATTTCGACCCTGAAAACAATCAGATTGTCATGGCAAAATCTCTGGGCATGGATTTTATGGAATTTGCTTTGGTGCACGAAGCGCGTCACCTGCTGCAAAACAATCAGGGACGCAATGAAGCCGAAGAACAAAATCTGGATTATGCGTCGCGCCTGATGATTAACCGAGCGACCGAAGCCGATGCGCAGACGCAGGCGATCCAAGCCTGCAAAGAATGGGAAGCGCAGGGACACGACGCGCCGATGAAACGTTTTGAAAAACATTACAAACCGATCGTCGACCGTTTTAACCGGTCCCAATCCCTCTCCGACGCTTTCAAAGGCTGGTATGACGACGAACGAATCAGCGCGTCTTATGAACAAGGATATGATATTGAACCGGCCGTAAAAACACTGTTCCGCAAACCGGACGCCCGTCCTTACGTTTCTTTAAAACCGGCGGATATCGGAAAATTCTGCGGCGCCGACCGCGTAGACGGCTTTGAGGAATTTTTGGAAAGCAAACAGGCGCGCCAGGTTCATCTGCTGACAAAAACCGTTATGGAAATGTATGACGCGGCCGCAACGGCAAAAGGAGCTCCGCACGATCCGTCTTTAAACAGCGTTCCCGTCCGTGATTTGAACGGCAATACGGCGGCTCAAATGTATGCGGATAAATACATCAAGGAAACGCGTAAACAGGTACAGTTCTGTATGCCTTTGGATCCGCGGAAAAACGCTGTTTCAAAATCTGTTTTACGAGCCGTTGACGCGGTCGAAAAAATCAATCAGGCCGCAATTAATGGCAAGAAGGACGTCGAGTCTGAAAAAGCCATACAAACGGAAAAGAAAGCGGTTCATGCTCAAATGCAAAACCTGAACCCGGCGGCCGTAAAAATAGCCGGACAAAGAGGCCGTTAAACCAAAACATATAAAAAAACTCCGCTTTTAAAGCGGAGTTTTTTTTATTTCAGATATTTTTTCAAATATTGCCCTGTATAGCTTTCGGGGCATTGAGCCACCTTTTCCGGCGTGCCTTCCACAACAATCGAACCGCCGCCGCTGCCGCCTTCGGGCCCCAGATCCACAATCCAATCCGCCGTTTTAATAACTTCCAGATTATGTTCGATAACGATAACGGTATTGCCCTGATCAACCAGCTGATGCAACACGTCCAGCAGCTTGGCGATATCTTCAAAATGCAGTCCGGTCGTCGGTTCGTCCAAAATGTAAACCGTCCGTCCCGTCGCTTTTTTCGACAATTCCTTAGACAGCTTGATTCGCTGCGCTTCCCCGCCCGACAAAGTCGTCGCCGACTGTCCCAGTTTAATATATCCCAGCCCGACGCGCTGCAGCAGTGTCAGCCGGTTTTTGATTAAAGGCACGGCGTCAAAGAAAACGACCGCTTCGTCCACCGTCATATCCAAAACGTCGGCAATGGATTTGCCTTTATATTTTACCTCCAGCGTTTCACGATTATAGCGCGTTCCTTTACATTCGTCACACTGTACATACATGTCCGGCAAAAAGTGCATTTCAATGCGCAAAACGCCGTCCCCCTGACAGGATTCGCACCGCCCGCCCTTGACATTAAAAGAAAACCGGCCAGCTTTATACCCGCGCAGTTTTGCTTCGGGCAAACCGGCGAACCAATCGCGGATATGCGAAAAAACGCCCGTATATGTTGCCGGATTGCTGCGCGGCGTACGTCCGATCGGCGACTGGTCGATATCAATCACTTTATCAATGTTTTCCAGTCCCTC
Organism: uncultured Rhodospirillaceae bacterium; assembly: GCA_900550445.1. GTDB lineage: Bacteria > Pseudomonadota > Alphaproteobacteria > CAAGCB01 > CAG-977 > UBA11549. The sequence goes on from URSF01000006.1 coordinate 9,136, forward strand.
GATTCTGTCATGCGCCCCGACAGTCAAACGCGTGCCGTTTAAAGCTTTCGCCAGCCCTTTATATAACGTCTCAATCACCAAAGACGACTTGCCGCCGCCTGAAACACCGGTCACGCATGTCAGCGTCCCCAAAGGAAATTTAACGTCAATATTGCGCAGATTATGGATCTTTGCCCCGACAACTTTTAACGACTTGCCGTTTCCTTTTCGGCGCTTTGGCGGAACGGGAATCTTTTTTGTACCGGCCAGATAACGGCCGGTCAGGCTGTTTAAATTTTCGGCGACTTCCTGCGGCGATCCGGCGGCAATCACGCTGCCGCCCAGCGATCCGGCGGCCGGCCCCATGTCAATCAGCATATCGGCGGCGCGCATGGCGTCTTCGTCATGTTCGACAACAATCACCGTATTTCCCAAATCACGCAGACGGAACAACGTCGACAACAGCCGGTCATTGTCACGCTGATGCAGCCCGATTGACGGTTCGTCCAAAACATACAAAACCCCCGTCAATCCGGATCCGATCTGCGAAGCCAGGCGGATACGCTGGCTTTCCCCGCCGGACAGAGTTCCCGACGAGCGCCCCAGCGACAAATATCCCAACCCGACATTAATCAGAAAATCCAACCGTTCGTTTGTTTCGCGTAAAATTCTTTCGGCGACCTCACGATTTTGAGGCTTCAGCTTTCCGGCAATGCTTCCGAACCATTCGCGCGCTTCGGCAATCGACATGTTCGTAATGTCGGCGATATCCTTTCCGTCGATTTTAACAGCCAGCGCTTCGGGCCGCAGCCGTTTTCCGCCGCAGTGTTCGCAAACAATGTTGTTTTGAAATTTCTGGATTTCTTCGCGCATATATTCGGAATCGGTTTCCAGAAAACGGCGGTTCAAATTCGGTATTACGCCTTCAAAAGACATATTGCCGAATAAAATCGCGCGCTGCGTTTCTTTGGGCAAGTCACACCAGCGGGCAGATAAATCCAGATGAAACCGCCGGCTTAAGCCCTGCAGCGCCTCGCGATGCCAAGGGTAAATTTCCCCGTTTGCCCCCGACCACGGCGCGATCGCCCCTTCGTCCAAACGCTTGGTTTTATCGGGAATAACCAGCTCCGGATCCACATACAGCTTCACCCCCAATCCTTCACATTCCGGACAGAAACCGTGCGGATTATTAAAAGAGAACAAACGCGGTTCGATTTCTTCAATCGTGAATCCGGAAACCGGACAGGCGTAACGCGACGAAAACATCATTTCTTCGTGTGTTTCGGCATTTTCCGCAACGGCCAGGCCGTCAGACAGTCCCAAAGCCGTTTCAAAAGATTCGGCCAAACGGCTTTCCATGCCGGGCCTGACAACCACACGATCGACAACGACGCTGATATCATGCTTAAAACTTTTATTTAATTCCGGCGTTTCTTCTATATTGTAAACGACGCCGTCTATTTTCAAACGCTGAAATCCCTTTTTCTGAAATTCTTTGATTTCTTTTTTATATTCGCCTTTCCGGCCGCGCACGACAGGGGAAAGCAGAAAAAGTTTGGTGCCTTCGGGCAAAGCCATAACTCTGTCTACCATTTGCGTAACGGTCTGGCTTTCAATCGGCAAGCCTGTCGCCGGCGAATACGGAATACCGACGCGCGCCCACAGCAAACGCATGTAATCATAAATTTCCGTAACCGTCCCGACAATGGAACGCGGGTTATGCGACGTTGTTTTTTGTTCAATCGAAATGGCCGGCGACAACCCTTCAATCAGATCGACGTCTGGTTTTTTCATTAAATCGACGAACTGGCGCGCATAAACGGACAGACTTTCGACATACCGGCGCTGGCCTTCGGCATACAGCGTATCAAAAGCCAAAGACGATTTGCCCGACCCCGACAGCCCCGTAACGACGATCAGTTTGTTTTTGGGAATATCCAGATCGACGTTTTTTAAATTATGTTCGCGCGCTCCGCGGATTTTAATATAGTCCATAACCAATCCCTTCAAAAAAACCAACGTTCAAGATATAAGATTGTTTAGACTAAATTTAAAGAACTATTTTCCCGCGTTAAACGACGCACAAATCGTCGGCTTTGTCTGTTCGATATAATTTGTGCAGCGTTTGAATTCCTGATCCTGCAAAGCCTGAATGGTTTGCGACACGGCGGGGACGGCTCGCACGGCGCGCTGGAACGTCAAATGCGGAAATTGCCGGCAATACTGGTCGACCTTTTCCAGCAAAGTCCATTCGTTATCTGTCACGGACATACCCACCAGCCGATTGCCGTAAATATCCTGCAAAGCGGAAACATATCCCATCATGATCGAAGCCAAAGACTGCATTTCCAGTTCTTCTTCTTTGCTGGCCGGAGCCGTTCCCAGAACAGTTCTGGAATAAACGTCGGAAAAATCCAAACAAGTCGGCAGCGCTTTGACTTCCCTGCTGTTCTGACAGACAGCCTGCCTGGGAAAAGTCCAGAAAAATACAGCGCAGACAAAAAGGAACGTCCCAAATTTTTTCATTCAATATCCCCGTTTCAGATAACACCGTCTTTTTTATTACAGCGTATACAAAAAAATAAAAAAAATCAATGTAGCGCGGCCCCTCTGTCTCCCTTCGCGGGATATTTTTTACGTCTGCCGTTTGTCGATTCAGATATTTTTTATCATTTTGATTTATTGTATCATTATGTCATTAAAGACAGGTTGCAATCTATCTATGCCTTTCGTCACAGGTTAAAATAAATATAATGTGCTACAAAGGAACGGATAAAAAATGAGGATTTCGGCTTATGCCTGTTAAAGTTACTTTTTGGGGGGTGCGCGGCAGTATTCCTTGTTGTTCCGCAGAACATACCGTATACGGCGGCAACACCTCCTGCGTCGAAGTGAATTTAGACGGGGAAACGGTCATTATTGACGCCGGATCGGGCATTCGCGCTCTGGGCATCAGTCTGGCCAAACGCAAAATCAACCGTATGACGCTGCTGATTTCGCATACCCATTGGGACCATATCTGCGGTTTTCCTTTTTTTTATCCGGCATTTCAGGAAACGTCAGACCTGAATATTTATGCCGCCCGGCTGCCAAACGGACAAACGGCGGAAGAGGTCTTTGACATGTTAATGTCAGCACCGTTTTTTCCTTTACCAATGCACATGATCCCTTCGGTTCTGCATTTTCATAACTTCAAGACCCCGGAAAGCTTTAAACTGTTTGACGGCCGGGCGGCGCTTCGCACGCACGCCTTGGTTCACCCCAACGGGGCGACAGGCTATCGTTTGGATTATCAGGGCAAATCCGTTTCATACGTTTCGGACTACGAACACTGTTCGCCCGACGGCGTCGAAGAACTGGTTGATTTTGTCAAAGACAGCGACTTGATGATTTTTGACGCAATGTATACCCCTGACGAATATGAATTTCTTAAAGGCTGGGGACATTCCACCTGGTCAGAAGCCGCCAAACTGACAAAGGCGGCAAATATCAAAAAAACAGCGCTGTTTCATCACGCGCCGATTCATAACGACGAAATGATGCGCAAAATTGAACAAGAAGCCCAAAAAGCGGATTCGCGTTTGTTTGCCGCCAGGGAAAATATGTCGCTTACCCTTTAAAAGTAAGCCTGTAAAGCCAGAAAATCCTGACGGGCATAATACCAGATCAGGCGGTAAAAAAAGACGATTCCGCCAAACCCTCTTTCCACAAACGCAAAAACCGTCCCAAAGGTCAGACAGTTTGCTCCCGGCAAAAAACAAATCGTGAATAAATAACCGGCGACTTTAAAATCTGTCTGACGCGGGTGCAGTTGTTCGGCAAAAGAACATAAATTATAACACGCTGCCGCCCCCAAACCGATCAAAGTCCAATCGGGCATGTAACCGACAACACGGCTGACGGCAGCGGTTAAAAAGATCATTGTAAAAGCTGTCAGCGGAAAAAAATACGGCGCAATGGCAATCAGCCAGTTGCCTTTGCCGGTAAAAACCATGGAACCGCCGCCGGTGTCGAAAACTTCCAAATGCCGTACAGGGTGCAAAGTCAACATGGCAAACAAAGAATGCGTCATTTCATGTTCCATTGTTTCCGCAGCTCCGCGCCGCATAATAAAAAACACCCGAACAGCGGCAAAAAATCCGGCCCCGATAGCAAAATATATCAGGTTATGCCAGTTTAACTGATCCCTGATCACGTAATAACGCTGAAATGACTGTACCGCCGCGGGCACGGCCAGCAACATTGCCGCCGCCACCGGCCATTTGATAACGCCCAGAAAAAGATTGATATAATTCCTGCATGAAACCAGATGATTGCCCAAAGACATACCGCAACCCTTTTTATATAAAAGGCGGGAACTGTTACGATTCCCGCCCGATAACCTTATGACAGCTCGGGAGCCGGCGGCAGCTTTGCCAACATTGCCGGCGTGACCAGAACAACGCCTTTTTCCGATACATAGAAATATTTGGCGTCTTCCTGCGGATCTTCGCCGATAACCAGGCCTCGCGGAATCACGCAGCCCTGAGCCAAAATCGCTTTTTTAACGCGGGCATGACGGTTAATGACGCAATTCGGCAAAATGACGGAATCCTCAATCAATGTAAAGGAATGAACGCGCACGGCGGAAAACAGCAAAGAATGACGTACCGTTCCGCCCGATATAATACAGCCGGCGGATACCAGCGACTTTACGGCCATACCGGTTCTTAAATCGCTTTCAAACACAAATTTGGCCGCCGGGTGCTGTTCCTGGAACGTCCAGATCGGCCAGCGCGAATCATACAAATCCAAATCAGGAACAACATTCGTCAAATCCAGATTTGCTTCCCAGTAAGCGTCCAAAGTTCCCACATCGCGCCAATAAGCTTCGTCCGTTTTGTTAAAGACGCAACTGTCCTGAAAACGATGGGCGACCATTTTGACTTTACCGACCAGCGACGGCAGAATATCTTTGCCGAAATCATGCGAAGAGTTTTTGTCCTGCGCGTCCTTTTCCAGCAAATCAATCAGGAAATCGGCGTCAAAAATATAAATCCCCATGCTGGCGAAAGAACGGTCGGGTTTTCCGGGAATAGACGGCGGATTTTTCGGCTTTTCAACAAAACGGACAATGTTGCCTTCCGCATCTGCGTCCAAGATGCCGAATTCGTGCGCTTTTTCGATCGGCACTTCAATACAGGAAACGGTAGCCTTCGCTCCCGCTTCAATATGCTGCTTGAGCATTTTTGAATAATCCTGTTTATAGATATGATCACCTGCCAAAATCAGAATGTATTTCGGCGCATGAGCGCGAATCGTATCCAAATTCTGATAAACGGCGTCCGCCGTGCCCTGATACCAGACTTCATCGGACGTCTGCTGCTGAGCCGGCCAGATTTCGACGAATTCGTTTAATTCCGGCTGCAAAAAGCTCCACCCCTGCTGGATATGCTTAATCAGGCTGTGCGCTTTGTACTGCGTCAAAACGCACATTCTGCGTATGCCGGAGTTAACGCAGTTAGACAACGGAAAATCAATAATTCTGAATTTTCCGCCGAAATGAACGGCAGGTTTGGCCTGCACTTCCGTCAGATTTTTTAAACGCGACCCTTTACCGCCTGCCAACACCAAAGCAAGAGTATCTTTTCTTGCCGAAATCAAATTCACTTCGTCCATGCCGCACTCCCTTAAATAACCGCCTAACGGAAAATATAAATCAAAGATTCTTCCAAAAGAAGATATCTGCTTGATTTATATTAACTATATTATTTCCGAAAAGCAAAGAAGAAAAACGCCCCGCCCAAAGCTCAGAACAAATAGCGTACTTTCAGCGTTCCGTTGATGGCTTCCAGTTCTTTTTGCAGATCGGCGGCATTGTCCAGATGACCGTCCACATCAACGACGACATAAGCGTATTCTCCGTCCGTGCGCAGATACTGCCCGCTGATGTTCAGACCGTATTTGGAAAATACGCCGTTGATCGCGCTTAATACGCCGGGAACGTTTTTATGAATATGCATAAAGCGCGTCGTTTTGCCGCTTTCCTGAACGGGCAGAGAAACTTCGACACAGTTGACCGCCCCCAGCGTTGAACCGTTGTCCGAATATTTAACCAGACGTTCGGCGACTTCCAGACCGATATTGGCCTGCGCTTCCAATGTCGAACCGCCGATATGCGGCGTTAAAATCAGATTTGTCATGCCGCGCAGAGGCGAAATAAACTCTTCGGATTTATCGGCCGGTTCTTTGGGGAATACGTCCAAAGCCGCTCCGGCGATCTGCCCCTGATCCAGCGCCGTTTTCAAAGCATCGATGTCAACAACGCTGCCGCGCGCCGCATTGATGAAAAACGCGCCTTTTTTCATGGCGAAAAATTCGGCGTGCGAAAACATATTATCCGTCTGCGGGGTCTGCGGCACATGCAGGCTGACGACATCTGAAACACTCAACAGTTCGGACAAAGACGCACACGGTTCCGCGTTGCCCAAAGCCAGTTTGTCAACGATATCGAAATAACGCACTTTCATACCCATTGCTTCGGCCAGAATTGACACCTGCGTTCCGATATGACCGTATCCGACAATTCCTAAAACCTTGCCGCGGACTTCCGTCGCGCCTTTGGCATTTTTCAGCCAGACGCCTTCGTGGGCGGCGGCATTGCGCTGCGCGATCCCGCGCATCAGCATGACAATTTCGCCGATCACCAGCTCGGCAACCGAACGCGTATTGGAATAAGGCGCGTTAAAAACCGGAATACCGTGCGCTTTGGCCGCATTCAAATCAACCTGATTCGTCCCGATGCAGAAACACCCGACGGCCATCAGTTTTTTGGCGGCTTCAAACACGTCCGCCGTCAGCTTTGTTCTGGACCGGATCCCGATCATATGCACATCGGCAACCGCTTTTTTCAACTCTTCGTTGTCTAAAGCGTTTTTTAATACGACCAGATTGTCATAACCGTGATTTCTGAAGTATTTTTCAGCGTTCGCGTGCAAATCTTCCAACAGCAGGATTTTGATTTTATCCTTGTTCAGGGACATTGTCGTCATTCTTTTTTCCTTATCAAAAACACAAACTGATCTTTCTATACACCAAGACGATTATTGTTTAAAGTTTTGTTTTTCACGTTTTAAATTATTGCACATTGCGCGCAAATCAGTTAAAAACTGAACAATCATCTGTTGTTTTCATAAGGGAGAATATTAAATGACAGCCCAAGCAGAACAAAAATTAACCCAGCTGGGAATCACTTTACCGGCCGTTGCCGCGCCCGTCGCCAACTATGTCGGTTGGACCGTCAGCGGAAAGACGGTTTACGTTTCCGGCCAACTGCCAACCGCCAACGGCGCTTTGACGCACAGCGGACATCTGGGCGCGGAATTAACCGCCGAACAGGGGGCTGCCGCCGCGCGTCAGTGCGCGATCAATATTTTCGCCCAGCTGAAAAACGCTTGCGACACATTGGCGCCCGGCAAAGGACTGGACGCCGTAAAAAAAACCTTAAAGCTTGAAGGACTGGTCAGCGCTTCTGCCGATTTCAAAGATCACCCGAAGGTCATCAACGGCGCGTCCGATTTAATGGTTGAAGTTCTGGGAGAAGCCGGAAAGCATGCCCGCGTCGCTTTCGGCGTCGCTTCTTTGCCGTTAGGGGCCGCGGTCGAAGTTTCCGGCATTTTTGAACTTGACCTGTAATTGCCGGCGTTAAAATAACTTACGGACATATAATAATTATAACAAAGGAAGTCCTTGTTTATGCGTTGTTTTTTATTTTGCTTTGCCTTGATCGGCACGTTATTGATCAACTGTTCCGCCGGAATTGCGCAGGAAGATGCTGACGTAACCATTGATTCGGATCTGGTTGAAATATTGGATTCTTTTGATAAAAAAGACGGTGAAGACCCGTATGCCGTCCCAAAGCTGTCGGATATTCTGGAAGCGAAGGGAACCGTCGTTTTTTTCGATAATACAAATTCTTCCGGGAAAAAACCGACATTGGGCGGCAATGTAAAAACAAAACAATCCAACGTTTTGCAGCGCACTTTGGAAAGAGCCCGGCGGCGTCTGTTCGGTTCGTCCGAAAAACAGCAGCAACCGGAAGCGGCGCCCGTTTTTTCCGATCGCACGCGTGAACCCGACTGGTTTGCCCCGCAGACGACAGACACGATAAAACCGCGTTTTTTATCATTGGATTATGACGGCGAAAAAACAGTCGCTCTGATCCCGCCGGATACATTTATCGAAGTCCCCTATTTAAAACACATTCCCTATTTTTTCAGCCGGATTGAAATTCTGGGAAACGGATCAATCAAGGTCACGGAAACCATTGAACGGGTCGTAGAACCGAAAGAAACCGATTTTCGCGGCATTGAACGGTATTTTCCCAAGTATCATTCGGACCGCACAGGCAAACAATACAGAACGGACATAACCGTACTGGAAGCTTTTGTAGACAACGCGCCGATACAGGCAAAATTACTGCCTGATACCGACGGCATCAAAATGACGCTTCATTCCGATGATCCGTTAAAACCGGGAACGCACTTATATCAGACGACATATCTGCTTTCCAATAAGATCGCGGAATTCAAAAACAATTCCGAAAATGCGGAAGTACCCGACTTTAAAGAATTAATCTGGGAAGTCACCGGTTCGCACTGGGATATTCCCGTCATGCGCGCCGGCGCCGTTATGATCTTTCCGCCGGAATCAATCTTGTTTTCCCAAGCCGCCATTACCAGCGGTCCCAACGGATACGGCCATAACTATAAAATCAGAAAAGACAAAGAAAATAATCTGTCTTTTGTCATTACCTTCCCGTTGGCGCCTTATGAAGGGCTGACAATTTTGGCCAACTGGGCGGAAAAGAACCCGGCGCCCATGTTCCAAAACGGCAAACTTGACAGATTCATTATCGAACACGGCACGGCCGGCGTCGCTTTAATCGCTTTTCTGTTTATCCTGTCCTACTATCTGGCGACATGGCTCAGCCTGCGCAAAAATCAGGAAAAATCAGACATCAAAGCCGCTCCTTTACAAAAAGGGGACTTGACTCCTGCGGTTTTAAATTACGCTCTGAATAAAAAAATATCGCCGAAATCATTGTTTATCATTCTGTTAAACATGGCGTCCAAAGGTTTTCTGGCCTTTGACGAACAAAGCGACGGAACGCTGCTTTTAATCAAACAGACGGATAAGGAAACCGGCCTGACGCCTTTGGAAAAAAAGGTTGCCGGAAAACTATTCATTAAAGAAAGCACTTCTTTTGCCCTGACGAACGCCAACGTTCTGCGTTTGAAAAGGCTGATGAGCGATATTGAAAAAAGCCTGCTGAAAGAATACCGCAAAAAATTCACCGTATTTCCGCAGACTTATTTCTGGTTCGGTATTTTAATGGCCGTTATCGCCGCAGCCGCCATTTCGTCAATGTCTTTGTTCCCTACCGTAACGGCTTTAACGTCCGCGGCATGCGCCGCCTGCCTGATCCCGGCGACGGTAATCGCAACAAAAACATACACGCAAATGAAAGGTGTTTCATTCAAAGAAAACAAACTGCGTCTGCTTAAAACAATGCTTGTCATGCTTTTGCCGATAATCGTTCTGGCCGTTCTGTTTGTTTATTACAGTATTCAGACAACGCCGCTGACAGCCTTATTTTTCTTTGCCTTGCTGATCTGTATCGGCATATTCAAAGTGTTATTGCGTTCTCCGTCCGTTTTGGGCAATTCCATTTTGGAAAATATGGAAGGCTATAAACTTTACCTGTCTTCGCAGGATGACACGCTGCTGAATGTGATGCGCAACGCGGAACAAAAAATAAAATCTTTGTACAGCAAACATCTGCCGTTCGCCGCGGCAATGGGGCTGGATCAGTTGTGGACGCGCCGCTTTGTCGCTTTTTCCGAAACAGAAAATCAGTTGAAACCGGATTGGTACAAGGGTAAACTGCCCTTTGCCGATACGTTTGTCGAGGCTCTGTACACCGAATTTGCCAAAGCTTTTCCTCAGGAAAACGCCTCGAAAAGAAACGGCCGCAAATCCCGCTTTAAAAAGCAGCCCTCATAAAAAACAGGAATGAACACGAATACCTATGTCTGACTTATTTAACAAACCCGCCGCTGCAACCGCTGACGAATATTCCGCCAAAGACATCGAAATTCTGGAAGGCCTGGAACCTGTCCGCCGCCGTCCCGGAATGTACATCGGCGGAACGGACGAAACGTCTTTTCACCATCTGGCCGCCGAAATTCTGGATAACGCCATGGACGAAGCCGTTGCAGGTTTCGCCAGCGTCATTGAAATGGAAATGAACGCGGACGGATCCCTGCGCATCAAAGACAACGGCCGCGGCATTCCTGTTGACCCGCACCCGAAACACCCGGAAAAATCGGCCTTGGAAGTCATTATGACTTCTCTGCATTCCGGCGGGAAATTCAGCGGAAAAGCCTACACGGTTTCAGGCGGTCTGCACGGGGTCGGCATGGCGGTCGTCAATGCTTTGTCGTCTTCCATGACCGTGGAAGTCGCCCGGGATAAATGCGTTTGGATGCAACAATATTCCCGCGGCGTCCCGACGACTCCTCTGCAAAAAATAGGTACGGTATCCAACAGGCGCGGCACAACGGTTATTTTCAAACCGGACACGGAAATTTTCGGCGAACGGCTGCGCTTTAAACCCAGCGTCTTGTTCCGCATGGCCCGATCAAAAGCTTTCCTGTTCAAAGGAGTGGAAGTCCGCTGGAAATGCGATCCCGTTTTACTGACGGGCGAAGACAAAACGCCGGCCGAAGAAACTTTAAAATATCCGAACGGATTGGAAGACTTTTTAAAATACCGGCTGAAAGACGAAGTCTGCGTTACGCCGAAACCCTTTTCCGGACGCGCCGAACTGTCAGGCGGCCGCGGACATATCGAATGGGCCATGACATGGCTGGAAGATTCGGACGCCGGCTTTATCAGTTCGTTTTGTAACACGATCAGCACGCCGCAGGGCGGCACGCATGAAACAGGATTAAGAACCGCTTTGACCCGCAGCCTGCGCAGCTATGCCGAAATGGTCGGAAACCGCAAAAGCGCCGAGATTACTGCGGAAGACGTTATCGGTTCGGCGGGAATTATGCTGTCTTTGTTCATGAAAGATCCGCAATTCCAGGGACAGACCAAAGAAAAGCTCGGTTCGCCGGAAGCTTCCCGTCTGGTGGATTCCGCGATTAAAGACCAATTTGACCACTGGCTGTCCGGCGACATTAAAACGGCTACGGCTTTATTGACACATGTTCTGGAACGTTCGGCCGAACGCCAGCGTAAAAAGAAACAAACGGAAACGGCGCGCGCTTCGGCGACGAAACGTTTACGTCTGCCGGGAAAACTGGCGGATTGTTCCCGGACGTCGTCTCACGGCACCGAAATTTTCATCGTCGAAGGAGATTCGGCCGGCGGATCCGCCAAACAGGCCAGGAACCGGGAAACGCAGGCCATTCTGCCTTTGCGCGGAAAAATTCTGAACGTCGCCAGCGCTTCGACGGACAAGATTCTGGCAAACGAAGAAATCAATAATATTACAGAAGCTCTGGGCTGCGGACGACGGGACCATTATGATGAAAACGCTTTGCGTTATGAAAAAATCATCATTATGACAGATGCTGACGTTGACGGAGCACATATTGCTTCGCTGTTGATGACATTCTTTTACCGTGAAATGCCGAAGCTGATTCAAAAAGGTCACTTGTACCTGGCCGTACCGCCTTTGTATCGCCTGGCTTACGGCAGCAAAGTCTTTTATGCGATTGACGACGCGGACAAAGACAGAATTGTGAAAAAAGAATTTAAGAACGCGCAAAAGATCGAAATCAGCCGCTTTAAAGGGCTGGGTGAAATGCCGCCGTCACAGTTAAAAGAAACGACAATGGCGCCGGAAAAACGGCTGTTGCTGCGGGTATTGATTCCCGATCCGCGCCGCGAAGAAGACCAGCATGAATCCCAGCTGACCGCCGATCTGGTTGAACAGCTGATGGGATCAAAGCCGGAACTGCGTTTCCAGTATATTCAGGAACACGCCAAATTTGTTGACGATCTGGATATTTAATGATCCGCCCTTCCCGTGCATCAGAAATCGACGATATTATGACGCTGTGGCTGAATGCGAACCGGCAGGCGCACGATTTTGTCCCGGAAGAATACTGGCTTTCCCATTATGACGAAGTAAAGACAGAAATTGCCAAAGGCGTTTTTGTGTATGAACAAAACGAACGGATAGCCGGCTTTATCGGTTTGATTGAAAAGTATATTGCCGGCCTGTTTGTCCGGACAGACAAACGCCGCGCCGGGATAGGAAAGGCGTTAATTGAATTTTGTAAAGAACAAAGCCCGATATTGGAACTGCACGTTTTTGAAAAAAATACGGGAGCGGTTTCTTTTTATGAAAAAAACGGGTTTAAGAAAATTCATATTTGCCCGGCAGAAGAAATACCCGAAAATGAAATTTTTATGCGCTGGGAAAAATTAAGTTGATTTAATGATTGACAGCGGCAAAAAATCGGCTATATTTTTCTTTGTTTTGAGTGCCCCTGTGGCGGAACTGGTAGACGCGGCAGACTCAAAATCTGTTGTCCTTGCGGACGTGCTGGTTCGATTCCGGCCAGGGGCACCATAAATTAAGGCCTTGAGTAATCGGGGCTTTTTTTATTGCCTGAACAAATATAGCGCGCAGGTTAGTTTTAACCGAAACTATAACTGTAGCGCGACAATTATATTTAGACTTTTTGACAATCATTTTCAGACCGGCAGAAACGGACTTTTAAAGAGTTCTTAAAGTTCTTTTTTACATTTGTTTTTAGACTCGTTTCGCATGGTAACCGGTCTAAAACAGAGTGTAAAATTTCATATTTGATTATGTACTTTTTATTGTAATAAAAAAGGCGGGGTTCTCCGCCTCTTCTTTTAGTTCGTTATAATCATCTCTGCTCGTTGGCAACAGTCGGTTTCGCTGATGCTGTAAGTTACATTGATCTCTTCAATGCTAAAATCTTTTAACAATTTGCGGGCTTACGGTGTGTCATTTAAAGATAAATAGAAGCTTTTATTCGAAAAAAGAAAGTGGCTCGCCGAACAATCGGAAGAAGTAAAAAATACCAGCAGGGGCCGGAGCAAAAAAAAATATTTATCCGGATCAGCTTTGTTTTATCCGGGACGGCAGTACAAAGTTATTTCTACCGGTTTTGAACAGTCCTAAAACCATTATAAATACTTTCTTGCAGAAGCCTTTTCTTTAATGATCTTTTTTCAACCAAAATGCCCGATTGGCAAAAAGCGGCAGAAAAAATGGAGATTAATCCGCTGAGTTATTGACACAAATCACTTTTTAAAAATAACATAATCAACAGTTAAAAGGAGATGATTATGATTACCGAAAACCGCTGGCTGCATATTTTGGGCGTTGCGCGCCAAGCAAAGCGGCTGGCGGAAAAAATGCGGCCAAATGACGTTCTGTTTGCCGAAGACATGTTTTTGCTGGGTATGCTGCACGATTTCGGTTATGAATTTACCGAAAACGGAAAAGGTCATGCCGCTGCAGGCGCGGAAATACTTAAACGGCAGGGATATAAAAACTGGAAGATCATTGCGGAACACGGCAATCCCGAAATCAAAGAAATGTCTGACGCTCTGTTTATTTTGAACTGTGCCGACATGACCGTCAGCGCCGAAGGAAAAAACTGCACGATGGAAGAACGTATTGCCGGTATAGCCGAACGATACGGAAACAATTCCCCGGCATTTACAAAAGCGCTCACGGCAGCCGGACGGCTGCGCGCCGATTGCCGCTATCCCCTTATCAACACCGGCTGACAAATGTATTTTAATCAAGATACGATCCGCGACACAAAACTGATCAGAAGCGTTCTGCAGGAATCCGGCCTTTCTTTTTTAACAGAGGAAATAATCCGTTTGCCCGGCGGGTCGAAATCATTTGCTTTGCAGATTGATAATTATGTCGTCCGTTTTCCAAAATCAAAATCCGTTTATCAGTCTTTGCGCCGGGAGGCTTTGATTTCAAAAATCCTGCAGAAAAATCTGTCGACAAAACAGCGCTGCAAAACACCAGAGATCCACTGTTATGACAACGTTTCCCACCCGTTTTCCCTTCATAAAACAATCAAAGGCAAAATATGCGATTATATCAGGGGAGAAACCGAATATAACACCCGTTATGAAAATCTTTCCGCAGAACAAAAAAATCTGCTTGCTGACGATATCGCCGATTTTCTGACAGAACTGCACGCTATCAAAAGTATCGTCAAAAACCCGTTGTCCGAAGACTGGAATTTTTTCCAAAAAGAAGACTTTAACCAAAGCGCCTGCCGGAACGCCTTATTGAAATACAGCGGCGGACAAATTGATCTGAAAAACTTCCGGTCCGATTTTTCTTCTTCCGATATTGTATTTGCCCATAACGACATGAGCGGCAGCAACCTGATCATCAATAAAAAATCCCCTCATGTCCTGCGGGGAATTATAGATTTCGGAAATGCCGGCTTTATGCCCCGGCTGAACGAATTTTTTCCTTACTATAAAATTCATCGTCATCTGGCCCGAGGCGTGATAGAGCATTACAACCATAAAAACGGCGGTATAATCAACCAAACAGCCGTCGATTATATGGCTCTGGGCTGTTTGGGGTATTTTCTGAACAAATCGGAAAAGCAAAGCAAGCCGCCTTCAGGCATACTTTTAAAAATGCTGGAAAATTTTATTGACGATTTTTATCGGTCAAAATCTGCCGCAACCAGTCTGCCGTATATGAAATAACGTCAGACGAACAATCACAGTTGTTATCAAATACGTTAAAAATATGATCGGCGCCTGTTATTATTTTAACGCGACTGTCTTTGTTTTCCCCTGCTTTGGCGATTTCAAAAGCATGCGCGCAAGGCACCAACATATCTTTTTCCCCGGCCAAAGCCAGAACGGGTTTTTTATAACGGGCAAGAGCGTTTAAAGGAAAAGAGCGTTCAATTTCGTCAAACCATTTTTTGGAAAGGATCAGATCTTCCCGCCAGGGCAGAGAAATAACGGCATACCCGTTTTCACAAGCTGCGCCGTAATAGTTTGAAAACCATTCTTTGAACACGCCGATTCCGTTGTGACAGGCTCCTGACCAGCTGACGGCGGCAGACACGGCGGGACGGTCATTTCCCAAAAATTCCGCCATGACCCTGGCTCCCTGGCTGAATCCCAAAACAGCTATCCGATTCTGATCAACATTGTCATGCGAAATGACAAAATCATATACCGTTTCCAGATCTCTGAGCTCTGAATAAAAAGTCAGCATTTCAGGATCGGCACGGCTGTCGCCGCAACCCGCAAAATCAAAACGACAAGAAGCGATCCGGCAGCCGGCCAGCCGCTTTGCCAGCCTGGAAAACATATTTCCGGCTTCGTTTTTACAGGACCCCGTTCCGTGGCACAAAATTACCGCCGGGTAACGTCCGTTTTTTGCCGGCAAAGACAACACTGCCGGAATATCGTATCCGTCCCCCTTTAAAGCAACACTGATTTCAGGCATGGTTTATCTTTTTTCATTCTTGGTAAGCTTTAAAACTCAAATGAAAAACCGTCCCTTGCCCGACAGTGCTTTCCACTCGGACAGAGCCGCCGCAGTTTTCAATAATTGTCTTTACAATGGACAACCCCAGCCCCGTGCCCGTATTACCGGTATCCGACACTCCTTTGGAAAAAAACGGTTCAAAAATACGCGACAGGTTTTCCGGTGCTATCCCGACCCCCGTATCAGCGAAATCAACATTCACCCGGTCTTTACCGGCAAAGATCCTGATTGTCATTTTCCCGCCGTCCGGCATTGCGTGAAAAGCGTTTTGCATTAAATTCACCGTCATCATGCGCATTTCCGCGTCTGCCGCGGAAATAACGGCCGGGCAATCGGATTCTTCGATTTTAACGTCAATACCTGTTTTTTTAGCTTCGTATTCCAACAGACAGGCCGTTTCGGAAATAACTTCGTTTAAATCAACCGGACGGTATTCTTTTTCCGGTTTTCTGGACAGTTTTAACAAACGAGACGTCACATTGATGCAAAAGCCTATTTGTTCGCTGACCAATTCCAGATAACGTTTCAAATCCTCCTGCTTCATCGGCTTTTTTTCAATTTTATCCAGAATATTTTCTAAAATCAAACGCACGGACCCCAGCGGATTGCGCATTTCATGAGCCACAGAGCTGGCCAGCATGCCGACGGCAGACAATTTTTGCTGATGTGAAAACAAAATCGCCTTGTCCAAAGGACGGATCAGTTCAATGATCCACAATACCTGTCCGTCTTCGGTTTGATGATAAGAAGCGGCCGCGGAAACTTCCATAAACCGTTCTCTTCCTTCTTTATCGGTATAACGCTGGATCAGATTGACGGGACGATCCGGGTTTTCTTTTAATAAAGCCAAAGGACACGGGTTTTGTTCACTGCGGCACGGTTCCGTATAACCGCAAAGTTCAAAACATTTCTTTTCCGACGGATTCAAAAGTTGTTCGTTCATTTTATCGTACGACAGATTTGTCAGAATAATATTATAATTTTCATCTAACACACGTATGCCGTCGGGAATAGTATTAATCAGATTTTGCAGAAATTCTTTGTTTTCTTTGATATTCTGAATTGATTTTTCAATATTTTCAGCCATTTGGTTAAAATCGCGCGCCAATAAATCCAATTCGTCCTGTTTGGAAAAATGCGGCAGTACGGGCACACGGAAACTCAAATCACCTGAAGAAATATGATGCGTTGCTTCCAACAGATTTTCAACCGGCCTTAACACCCACCGGCGGACGACCAGCCACAACAGTTCCAAAATAATAAACACCAGCAGAAAACTGACTAAAATAAAGTATCCCAGCTGCCTGACTTTTTTATTGCGTTCGTTTGCCCCTTTCATATCCCGCAGCAGTTCCTGGCGAATGGCCAGGTAACGGTCGTCCAGAGGTTTCAGGTGAAACGTATCATTCTGATCATTCCACAATTTTGTTATCGTATCCGTTTCGGGCGTGTTGATTTGTTTATACAATTCTGTAACGGCCCAGCGCAGACGCATATTTTCATCATATAATTCATACAAAGATTCCGCTTTTTTTCTGCTGAGTACGGCTTCCTGATCCAGCTGATCAACATAACTGAGCATAAATATCAATAAAAATAAAGAACAGATCCCGGCAACGCTTAAAAACAAAAACAGAAATATTTTTGCGTTCAGGCTGACGAAAAATTTATTTTTTTTCGGCTGATTCGACATCAAAAGACCCTTTGTAAAAAAACAGACCGTTAAAAGATATCACTTTTTTGAACACTTTTCCATTGTCCCGGACTTAACCCGTCCAAAGTCAGTTTTCCGATTGCAACACGCACCAAACGCAAAGTCGGGAATCCGACGGCGGCGGTCATACGGCGCACCTGTCTGTTTTTGCCTTCGGTCAGCGTCAGACGGATCCACGACGTCGGAATATTTTTCCGATAACGTATCGGCGGATCGCGTTCGGATAAAGCGGGCGGCTTTGCCAAAATTTCCGCCCGGCACGGCTTTGTTTTATAATTTTTAATCACAACGCCTTTTTTTAAAGCTTCAACGGCCTGCGGCGTCACGGTTCCGTCAAGCTGCGCCAGATAAGAACGCGGGTGTTCAAAAACGGGATCCAGCAATTTTTTTATCATTTTGCCGTCATCGGTCAACAACAGCAGCCCTTCGCTGTCGTGATCCAGCCGTCCGGCGGCGTAAACGCCCGAAGGCAGGTGAAATCCGGCCAATCCTTCATGTCCCGCTTCGGCCGTGAACTGGCTTAAAAAACCGTATGGTTTGTAAAAAGCAATGTATTGAAACATTTTTCAATCCCTTATAAACTTCAGTTTCAGATTAAGAACTTTCGGATTGAAAAGCAATGCGGCGTTTACCTCTTTCTTTTTTTAACCGCCCGACGATCACTGTGGCGCAGGAACTGTTGGGCAAAGAAATTTTTTTCAAAGGACAAACGGCCGTTATTACCGAAACAGAAGCTTACATCGGTGAAAACGACCCTGCCTGCCACGCCGCGCGCGGGAAAACGAAGCGAACGGCGGTTATGTACGGGCGGGCCGGATTTTCTTACGTTTATCTGATTTACGGCATGTATTACTGTTTGAATTTCGTCACTCAGGAAGAAGGTTTCCCCGCCGCCGTATTGATCAGAGCCGTTCGAATGAAAGACATTCCCGATAAAAAACTGGACGGCCCCGGAAAGCTCTGCCGTTTTCTGGGCATTACAAAAGAACATAACGGCGTTGATCTGCTGAGGTCTGACGAATTTTTTGTTTCGGATACAGGTTTGTCTTTGCCTTTTATTGCGACGCCGCGGATCGGCATTTCATCGGGACAGGATAAAGAATGGCGGTTTCTGGCTCAGTTTTCCAAAGAATAAAGGCTGGGAACATTTTCCCGCGGCATGGAAACATATTCGCAAAATTCTCCCATCGCGTCGCAAGGGGCGGTATAAAAGAACGTGTTGTCATTTTCAATGCCGGGCGCCTGAATATAATATTCGGCATATCCTAAATTCATTACATTTTCCCGCGCAATATTCACGGACGCTTTGACCCCCGAAGAACAGACAAACGGCATTGTCCAAACATTGCCTTTTAACGACCATGTTCCATAGCTTTGCACAAATTCGTACGGTTCCCAACATTCGGGCGGCCTGTCCTGCGCCGCCGCCGGAAAAACAAATAAAACCGAAAAGATAAAAACAATCCGTCTCATGACTTTTCCTTTTCTTTTCACCCGTTCCTATTTTAAAATACCTCTTGATTTTGAACAGCTGTTTAAAAGGATAGCGTTATGATCGACGCTCATATTCATTTGCAGGACAAACGTTTTGACGCCGACCGCGACGATCTGATCAGACAGGCGGAAAATAAAGGCGTAACGGCTTTTTTCTGCGCCTCGACACACCCGCAGGACGCCCGAAACGTCATCGGACTGGCACAAAAACATGCCCGCATTATTCCCTTTATCGGAACGCACCCGTGGTTTTCCGATGAATACGATCCGCAGGATTTTGAAACGTTGCTGAAAAACTATCCCCATGCCGGCGTCGGAGAAATCGGTCTGGACGGACTGCGCGGTCGGCCAAACCAGGAAAGCGTATTTCAAGATCAGCTGAACACGGCCGCCCGTCTGAACCGTCCCTGCGTCATTCACTGCGTTAAATTGTTTGATCCCGTCGCCCGTATCATTAAACAGGCCGAAAAACTGCCGCCCGCCTTATTATTTCACGGCTTTTCGGGAACAAAACAGCAGGCGGATTTCTTTTTACGTTTCAATGCTTTTTTTTCATTTTCGGGATCGGTATTGTCTGATCGAAAAACAAAAATACACAGTCTGCTTTCAGCCCTGCCAGCAGACAGAGTTCTGGTTGAAACGGACGCGCCGGATATGCGTCCGCCCGACCGGTTTTGCACAAATCCGGACGATAAACGCAACGTCCCCGAAAATCTGGACTTGATTATTCAGGGAATAGCCGCCATAAAAAACATCGACGTTTCTTCATTCACGGCGGTTTTAGACCAAAACGCGCAACGTTTTTTGTCGGGGTTAAAATATGGTCAATGATCAATTTACGCGTCTGCGCCTGCTTGTCGGCGACGAAGGTATGCAAAAACTGCAAAACGCTTTTGTTATTGTTGCCGGACTGGGCGCCGTCGGCAGCTATGCCGTCGAAGCTCTGGCGCGCGCGGGAATCGGCCGACTGCGCCTGATTGACAGCGATACAGTCAGCCTCAGCAATTTAAACAGGCAGCTGTTTGCTTTACATTCCACGATCGGACGGCCCAAAACGGAAATCGCCGCTCTGCGCGTCCGCGACATCAATCCCGCCTGCCAAACGGAACTGCATCAAAAATTCATCAACGCCGATTCAATTCCCGAATTATTTTCAGGAAAGCCCGATTTCGTTATTGACGCTATTGATTCTTTGAATCCCAAAACGGATTTAATCGCTTATCTGTATGAAAACAAGATTCCTTTTATCTCTTCAATGGGGGCGGCCTTAAGAACGGATCCCCGTTTTATCGCCGTTGATAAAATGGCCAAAGTCACGCATTGCCGTCTGGCCTATATGCTGCGCAAACGCCTGCGCCGCAGAGGAATTGCCCTGGATTTCCCCTGCGTGTATTCTTCTCAACCGCGTGAAGGAATTCCAGCGCCGCAATACAGCGAAGAAAACGAACAGACTCCCGGATTGGGACGCGACAGAGCCGTCATGGGCAGTCTGCCGACAATCACGGGTATTTTCGGATTAACGCTGGCAAATTACGTCATCTGCCGTTTATATCAGACTAATTAACCAGTCTGGGCCAGATATCGACCCACCCTTTGTCATGCGACGCATTCGGCACAATGATAATTTCCGCCCGGCTGTCCGTTCCCAAAGAATAAACGAAACTTTCCGTTAAAGACGCCGGAACCGTTTTATCCGCTCCGCCCGAATAATGCACTTGTTTAATTTTTGCCAGTTTTTGCTTATAGTCTGCCGGATTTAAAGACCCTTTCAACGGCGAATCTTTATGAAAAGACGTCCATGCTTTGTGATCCAGCACACCGGCAACGGTCATTACTTTTGATACGGCGGGCGTCCGTACCGCGACCAACAGAGCAACCGCTCCGCCGCCCGAATAACCGACCAGTTCCGCCGACGGCGCCTGATACTGCTTTATCAGTTTGCGCACGGCTTCTTCGGCGGCAGCGATCACTTTCGGATCAAAACGGCCGTTTGTCCAATAATACGGACGACATTCGCGCGAAGAAACATACTGACACGGCCGGCCCAGATAAATAACGTTGGCGAACGGATCTTTCTGCGCCAGATTTAAAGCCGTCGTTTCTGACGGTGTAGGATCCGCAGACGGCGTATACGGATTAATCCAGGCGAATCCGTCGCCTTCGATATAAATACGCAAAGGTCCGCCTTTTTTTCCGATGCGCGCCCAGGAAGCCAGAGAAAAATTTTTGGTTTTTATTTCCTGATACGAAAACCCTTCGGGACGGGGCAAAGAAGCACAGCCGCCGATTCCGGCCGTCAGTAATATGAAAAAAAACAATCGACGCAACATCACTTTTTAACCGTTTCTTTGTAAAAAGACGAGATATTCTACTGAAGAATATTATACACATAAATAATTTTTGTCACAGGAGAAACCGTGAAAAATTATCTTTCAGAATTTGCCGGCACATTCGGATTTGTTTTTATCGGCTGCGGCGCCGTCGTTTTTGCAGCGCCCTTTATCGGTTATCTGGGGATCGCCATGGCGTTCGGTCTGGCCTACAGCGCGATGGGACTTGCCTTCAAAGGTCACCATTTCAATCCCGCCGTAACGATTGCCGCCGCTTTGTCCGGACAATTCCGCGGCAAAAACATCTGGTTTACTCTGATCAAAACGGCCGGATACGTTTTATTGCAGACGGCCGGCGCCTGCGCCGCCGTTTTTCTGATTTATTATGTTTATTCGGGCAAAACGGGCTACGTCTATCAGGGATCGCCGGACGCCAATGTTATTGACCGCTACGCGCTGCCGGCCGCTTTTTGTCTGGAAACGATTCTGAGCTTTTTGTTCCTGTGCGTATTTTTGGGAAATAACGGCCATACGGACCGCCAGGCCGCTGCCTGCGGCTTATTTATAACGGCCGCCTGTCTTTTATCCTATCCGGTAACAAAAGGCGCCTTAAATCCCGCCAGAACGACGGCCTCCGCCTTGTTCGGCGGCGAAACGGCTCTGGCGCAGCTGCCTGTTTTCTGGGCCGCGGCGTTAACTGCCGCGCTGGTCGCCGGAATTGCTTATCACCCGGTTTTCAGACGCGGCAAAAAACAAAAAGCGGAAGTTAATGCGTCATAAATAATGCAATATCCGCGTTATCAATCAAATACTTTGTCATGCTGCCCAAAATCCAGCGGCGCATGGTGCTTTGCGTAAACGCCCCCGTAACCAGCAGATCAAAACGTCCGCAGGCCTGACGGACAATTTCCGCCCCTTTGGTCGAAACAGAATCCGTTTCAGGTATTTTGACAATTTCCGATTTAATGCCATGCCAGGCCAAACGTCTGGCTAAAGCGCGTGAATCCGCCCATGTTTCATTGGGCAAATCGGTTTCCAAAATAACGACTTCTTCCGCCCGGGTTAAAAACGGCATGGCCAAAGTAACGGCTTTTGCCGCTTCTTCAGTAGCGTCCCAGGCAATCATGATCCGGTTACCGACGGATTCCGGCGCTTCACGCGGCGCAATTAAAATCGCAGATCCGCTTTCCATCAGTGCGGCATTTAAAACCGCCAGCGTATCTCTGGCTGTCGGAGACGATAATTCCGGACGAGCCAACACCGTTAAATCCGACACGCGTGAACACCAGGCGATAACCTCGTCTTCGCAGCCGAAAATTTCGCGAAACTGCGCCGTAATTTCTTTTAATTCCGCCTGCGGCTCCGTTTTCGGCAACAAACCGTGTTCTTCCACAAATTTTTCAAAAATCACGCGCATTTCGTCCGCGTTCGCGGCAAAAGCCTTTTCTTCTGCCTGAACAACGTCATTGACGACAAATCCCGCCATATCCGCACTGACAACGGGAACAGGCAGAATGCATGACGGTTCCAGATGCACATGAAAAACGTCCAGATGACCGTTGAACTTCTTTGCCGTCAAAAGCGCCGTTTGCAAAACGGATTCCGACGTCTGCGCAGCATCAAGCTGAACCAGAATATTTTTAAAAGCATTCATTGTTTTCCCCCATTCATTAATCCCGACCGGACAAAATCGTCCGCACGCGCGTCAATGTTGCCATACGGTCGCCGGACGTATCGATTTTATCCCACGTCACCGGTCCGACATTAATGTCCAGCTGCCGCCTTAATTCTTCAGCCGTTTTAACGTCTGACGGATTGCGCTTGCGCGATGCGACGCGTTCTATTCTGATTTCCAGAGGCGCGTCAACCCACAGCCCTTGAAAATCAACGTTCATTTCACGGGCGGTTTCTTCAATCGCGCGGCGCTGGCGCTCTTCATGAAACAAAGCGTCGGCAACAACGGACTGACCGGCGCTTAACAGACGACGACATTCGTCGCACAGCAGATCAAAGACCTTATTTTCCAATTCCGGCGTATATTCCGCGGGATCCAGATGTTCTTCCAATCCCGTATTCAGCAGATTTTTACGCAAAACGTCATCGCGCAAAATAACCGCACCGGGCGGATTGCCGATAAACGGCGCGGATTCACGGGCAATTCGTGATTTCCCACTGCCCGACAAACCGCCGCAAGCAACCAGAACCGGTTTGGGCTGATCCAGAAAACGTTTGGAAATAACAAGCTGTTCATAGGCTCTGTTAGCCATCAGATCAGCTTCGCGTTTATCCTTTATTTCCGCGGAACGCTGCGCGAAAACATACGCGTTGACCGCCGCCCGGCATGACAAAAACAACGGCAGAACGGGAATACCTTCCCAATCCGCCGACAAGGCCATGTAATGATTGAACAAAATGCTGGCCAGCCGGCGCTGTCCTTTGCTTTCCATATCAACCAGCAGAAAAGCAAAATCGTACAGCGTATCAATCTGCGTCAGATCATCGTAAAATTCGATCGGGTTCAATGGCACAACGCGCCCGTTCCACATTGCCAGATTACGCAGGGTCAGATCCCCGTGGCACCAGCGGATTTTGCCGTCCGCCTGTCTTTTCAACAGCAATTCCCTATTTTTTTCCAGTGCGTCCAGCTGCGCTTTTTCCAAAGCGTCCACATCTTCGCCGTCAAAAATATCGGGCACAAAACAGCGGATCATCGCATTGTTTTCATAAATCCGCCCTCTGATGATATCGACCGGATTTCGGGTTGTAATGATTTCGGCGTTTTGATGCAGTTCAAAAATCTTTTCCGCCGTATCCATCATTTCAAAGCGGTCCAATTCCCCTCTGTCCACCATGTTGTCAAACAGCAGGTTTTCTTCAAATTCATGCGCCACAAGCAGATAGTCAATAACTTCCGCGTTTTTATCCGGACAGGCCGAACGAATGAAGATCCTGCTTTTTTTATCAATTACGACCTCTTCGACGCCGAAACACAGCCCCGGCGCGAAACGGTTGCAGATGTCCAACTCTTTTTGACAGGCGGCCAGACGTTTTTCCGGCGTCGAATAATCGACATACGGATACTTTACGCCGCGTTTAAGCTTATAAGCCTTTTCCCCCGTTAAAAAAACGTCCGAAATGTTCGTTTCTTTAACCGTTATTTTCTGCGACGATTTCAGACCGAAAGCTTCCGGTGAAGACAACGCGGCAATCAACGCGGATTGATCATCAATCAGCATAATGCGGGTCTCCTTTTGAATTATTCCGGCTTATGCGACGGGTTGACGTTGCGCAGGTTCTGCGGCTGGCTGGCCAAAGAAGAATTAAACTGCTGCGTAACGCGGACGAAAGTCGTGCGTTTGCTTAATTCTTTCAGCGTTACGGCGCCGACATAAGTGCATGTCGAACGCACGCCGCCCAGAATTTCCTTCACCGTGTTTTCCAAAGCGCCCTTGTATTCCACCAAAACGGTACGCCCTTCGCTGGCGCGGTAATCCGCCACGCCGCCGGAATATTTTTCCATGGCCGTATCCGAACTCATACCGTAAAAACGGCGGTATTTTTTGCCTGTGTCTTCGTCAACGACCAGATCACCGCCGGATTCGTCATGACCGGCAAACATGCCGCCCAGCATGACAAAATCCGCTCCGGCGCCGAAAGCTTTGGATACATCGCCCGGACACGTGCAGCCGCCGTCGCCGATAATCAGCCCGCCCAGCCCGTGCGCCGCGTCCGCACATTCGATAATCGCGGATAACTGCGGATAACCGACCCCGGTCTGAATACGCGTTGTGCAAACAGATCCCGGACCGATGCCGACCTTGACGATATCCGCCCCGGACAAAATCAGCTCTTCGGTCATTTCACCGGTCACAACGTTGCCGGCAATGATTGTCATATCGGGGAAATTTTCGCGGACTCTGCGCACATATTCGACGAAATGCTGAGAATACCCGTTCGCCACGTCAATACAGATAAACTGGATCGCGGGATTTTCCTTGCAGATTCTGAACAGGCGTTCGTAATCTTTGTCCGACGTGCCCGAAGTAATCGCCAAATACTTATAATCTTCCGCCGGGCATTTGGCGTTAAATGCGTTCCATTCTTCTTTCGTATAGTGTTTCTGAATACACGTAAACATATGAAACTGCTTTAAAACGTCAAAGACTTCAAAACGGCCGACCGTATCCATGTTCGCCGCCATGATCGGCACGCCAGTCCACGTTTTTTTTGAATTTCTGAATGTAAAGGTTCTGTTCAAATCGACTTCCGAACGCGACCGCAGAGTACTGCGTTTCGGACGGAACAGCACGTCTTTAAAATCCAGTTTCATATCTTCTTCAATTCTCATTTCATTCTCCTTAATCGAATGCAGGGTCAGGGTTTTTCATAACACCACTGCGGGTGATTTTCATATAATCCGGCGGGATCCTGATGAATAATGATCTCCGCATTGGGAAAAGCCTGTTTCAGGCCTTCTTCGACATGATCGGCGACAGCGTGCGCTTTGGCCAAAGTAAACATGGGATTCAGCTCCAGATGCAACTGAATAAACCATTGTGTTCCCGACGAACGGGTGCGCAGATCATGCAGCCCGGAAACATCGGGAGATTTCAAGACAATATCGGCAATTTTCTGTTTTTCTTCCGCCGGCAGTTCTGCGTCGATCAGCTGAGCCAGCGCTTCTTTTAAAACGCGACGGACGCAAATAATCAGATACAAAGCGATCAGCAGCGCGAAAATCGGATCGGCATAGCGGAAATTGAAATAAGATCCGATAAACAAAGAAAGAATAACGCTTAAATTCATCATGACGTCGCCGGCATAATGGGTATAGTCGGCGGTAATGGCCACGGATTTTGTTTTTTTAACGACATAACGCTGAAAAGAAACCAGCAGCAGCGTTAAAACAATGGAAATTCCCATCGCCCCCATACCGATGCCGACATGACTGATGATTCTGGGGTGCAGGATATACTGAATACTTTGGAAAATCAGCAAAGCGGCGGAACCGGCGATAAAGGCCGCCTGCCCCAAAGATGCCAGCGATTCGATTTTTCCGTGCCCGAAGCGGTGTCCGCTGTCCGCCGGCGCCAAAGACTGTCGGACGGCCCATAAATTTAAAAAAGAAGCCCCCGCGTCCAAAGTCGAATCAATCAGGCTGGACAACAGCGCCACGGAATCCGTCATTATCAGGGCGAACAGCTTCACCCCGATCAGGATCAAAGCCGTGCCGACCGAGGCGGCCGCCGCGGTTTTCATCAGAAACGCCGAAGATTTTACTTCAGACACGACGCAGATGTCCTTTGTTAAAAAAACGTTAAAAGCGACTTACTATAACAAACATATTTGTTTTATGGAAACAATAAATCCGAAAAAAAGTCTTTTTAATAGCTTGCCTGAAAGGCTTCGGCATTTTATTTTATACAGCGGACAAATTAAAACTAATGGCAGAAAGAAAATGGCTAATCCATATACTCTTTTAGGTGTTTCAAAAAGTGCTTCTCAGGAAGAAATAAAACAGGCTTACCGGAAACTGGCGCGCAAAATGCACCCGGACTTGAATCCGAACGACCCGAAAGCGGAAGATAAATTTAAAGAAATATCAAGCGCTTATGACATTCTTTCGGATCCGGAAAAAAGAAAACGCTATGACGCCGGCGAAATAGACGAAAACGGCAAAGAACGTCCCGGATTCGGATTTGGATACGGCAGCGGCGGCCCTTATCAGAATCAGGGTGCCGGTTTTGAAGGCTTTAATTTTGATTTCGGCGCGGCGCAGGGGGCCGGCAAAAAACGTTCCGGTTTTGACTTTTTCAGCGAAATGTTCGGCGGCGCGGCGGCCGAAGGCGGCGAAGACATTTTTTCCAATCTGCGGCGCCGGTCGCGCAAAATGCAAGGAGAAAATGTCAATTATGACCTGCCCGTTTCGTTTCTGGACGCCGCATTGGGCAAAGAAAAAGAAATCGCCCTGCCGAACGGCAAAGTCTTAAACGTCAAGATCCCGGCGGGCACGGCCGACAAAACCGTCCTGCGGTTAAAAGGACAGGGCGCCCCCGGTATCGGCGGCGGACCGAACGGAGACGCTTTAATCCGGATTCTGGTACAGGCGCACCCCTATTTCACACGATCGGACAATGACGTTTTGCTGGACGTTCCCATTACACTGAAAGAAGCCGTTTTAGGAGCGAAAGTAACCATTCCGACACTGGAAGGAAAAGTCGCACTGACCGTTCCGCCTTATTCCAACACGGGTTCTGTTCTGCGTCTGCGCGGCAAAGGCATAAAAACAAAAAACACAACCGGCGATCTGCTGGTCAAGCTGCAGATTGTTCTGCCTGACAAGCCGGACGGCGAATTGACGCGGTTCATGCAGGAATGGACGCCGGCCGCGGCCGATCCGCGCGCGAAAGCGGGACTGAACTAAAAAAAACAATCAACTGACTGATTAACGGCAAAAAGACTTTGAAATGTCCTTTTTTTGTGTTATCCCTCATTTAAAAATACTTTAAACTTTCAGAGAGGTTTTTCATGACGACAGGTTTGATGGAAGGCAAAAAAGGACTGATTCTGGGACTGGCAAACGATAAATCAATTGCCTGGGGAATAGCTTCCGAACTGCATAAACACGGTGCGAAACTGGCTTTTACTTATCAGGGAGAAGCGCTGGAAAAACGTGTTCGTCCGCTGGCGGCCTCTTTGGGGGAAAATCTGGTGCTGCCCTGCGACGTGACCAAAGAAGAAACGCTGGACGCGCTGTTCGATTCTCTGGAAAAAGAATGGGGAACGATTGATTTTGTCGTTCATGCCGTCGCTTTTTCGGATAAAAACGAATTAAAGGGACGCTATTGCGACACGACGTTGGCAAATTTCTTAAACACCATGCATATTTCATGTTATTCGTTCACGGACATCTGCCGGCGCGCGGCAAAAATCACAAATCCGGGCGGCAGCTTTGTCACGATGACGTATTACGGCGCTGAAAAAGTACTGCCGAACTACAACGTTATGGGTGTTGCAAAAGCCGCTTTGGAAGCTTCTGTCAGATATCTGGCCCGCGATTTGGGATCTCAGGGTATCCGCGTTAACGCCGTTTCCGCAGGCCCCATTAAAACGCTGGCGGCGTCGGGCGTCGGCGATTTCCGCCTGATCTTAAACTGGAATGAATACAGTTCTCCGCTGCACCGAAACGTCACGCAGGACGAAGTCGGCAAAAGCACCGTTTATCTGCTCAGCGATTTGGCCAGCGGCGTGACCGGCGAAGTCATGCATGTCGATTCGGGATACAATACCATCGGCATGATGAATCCCGAATACGCTCATGAAATATCGGAACTGTTGGCTTCATTTCCGAAAAAAAGCGCTGAATAAACAATGACGGGGAACGGCTTCGGCGAAATTTTCCGGTTTACAAGTTTTGGCGAAAGCCACGGAAAGGCGATCGGTTGTATTGTTGAAGGCGTTCCCGCGCAAATTCCTTTGGAACCGTCGGATATTCAAACGGCCCTGAATCGCAGAAAGCCGGGACAGTCAAAGTTTACGACACAGCGCAAAGAACCCGATGCGGTTCAAATTCTGTCCGGCGTATTTAACGGCCTGACAACGGGAACGCCGATCGGTTTACTGATTGAAAATGAAGATTCCCATTCGTCCGATTATTCTGAAATCGCGCAGAAATTCCGTCCCGGACATGCGGATTTCCCTTATTTTTTGAAATACGGCAACCGTGATTACCGCGGCGGCGGCAGAGCTTCCGCCAGAGAAACGGCTCTGCGTGTCGCGGCCGGCGCTTTGGCCCGCAAGGTATTAAAGCATTTTTTAAAAACGCCGTTTGATATCACGGCGGGACTGATTCAGATCGGAAACGAAAAAATTTCCGGCTGGGATTGTACGCAAATCGACAGGAACCCTTTTTTCTGTCCGGACGCCGCCGCCCTGCCCCGCTTTGAACGATTATTGGAACAAGTCAGAAAAAATGAAGATTCCGTCGGCGCCGTTATCGAAATCCGCGCGACCGGCTTTCCCGCCGGACTGGGCGAGCCGGTTTATGACAGGCTGGACGCCGATCTGGCAAAAGCGCTGATGAGTATCAATGCGGTCAAAGGCGTTGAAATCGGCGACGGATTTGCCGCGGCCGCTCTGACCGGCCGTCAAAACGCCGACGAAATGTATGCTGACAAACAGGCGGCGAACGGCGTCGGTTTTAAAAGCAATCACGCGGGCGGTATTTTGGGCGGTCTGTCAACGGGACAGCCGATTATTGCCCGGATTGCCGTCAAGCCCACTCCCTCAATCGCCGACACACTGCATACTGTTAACGTCGAAGGGGAAAATACAACAATTCAGACAAAAGGACGGCATGATCCCTGTGTCGGTATTCGCGCCGTTCCCGTCGCCGAAGCAATGACGGCATGCGTTCTGGCCGATCATCTGCTGCGCCTGCGGGCTCAATATCATCTTTAAAAGAGGAAACAAATGCCTTTATTTCCCGAATTTCCGGCCGTATCCGGCGCTGAAAAACGTCCTGTGGCAAAAAAATCTTTTTTAAAACGTATCGGTCGTTTTTTTATTTTCTTTTTTTGTTTTGTCGGAATTATTTTTTCTTCGGCCATCGGTTTTCGGGTTTATTCTTTAATGCGCGGCGCGGTTCCTCATGTTTTTCGACCGGGGACAGTTTTGCGCTTAAATCTGGAAAACGAATTATTTGAAAGCCGGCCGACCGATTTCATCGGTTCGCTGACATTCGGCAATCCTGCGACCGCCGCGGACGTTATCCTGGGGCTAAACCGTGCGGCGGCAGATCCGAATATTTCGGGATTAGTTGCTTATATGACAAAAATATCCTTGTCTTTGACGCAGATTCAGGAAATCCGTTCCGCCGTACAGGCGTTTAAAAAAGCCGGCAAAAAAACCGTTTTTTATGCGCCGACGATCGGTGAACTGGGCGGCGGACTGGGTATGTATTATCTGGCGGCGGCTTTTGATGAAATTCATATCCAGCCGGGCGGAGAAGTCGGACTGGCCGGTATTGCCGTTGAAACGCCGTATTTTAAAAAAGCGCTTTTAAAACTGGGAATAAAACCGTCTTTTAACGCCCGATACGAATACAAAACAGGAGCGGATTCTTTAAACGCCGATCAGATGTCCGCGCCCGAAAAAGAAAACCTGACGCAGATTTTCAACAATTTTCTGGACGTTATGGCGGCGGATATTGCCAAAGACCGCCCGGCGCTGCAAAACGCAGACGTAAAACAAATTTTAAAAAACGGGCCGTATTTCGCCGATCAGGCTTTAGAAATGAAACTGGTTGACAAAGTCGAATATGCCGACGTTCTGGAAGAAGAATTGAAAAAACAAAAGGCGGAAATCGTTGACGTTTTGGATTACACGGCGGCGACCCGGCAGGTTGTCAATCATAAAACGCCGGTCATTGCTTATATCCCGGCAGTCGGCATCATTCAGTTCGGCGAATCCCTTTTTGCCGGAGACGCTTATCGCTCTATTTTGGGCTTTTCTTCTTTCAGCAGCGCCTTACGCGAAGCAGCCGACGATGAATCCGTCAAAGCCATCGTAATCCGTCTGGATTCCCCGGGCGGAGGCTACACTTCTTCTGACGCGATGCGCCGCGAAATAGAACATGTTAAAACCGTTTCGCAAAAACCGGTGATATGCAGCATGGGATCAACGGCGGCTTCCGGCGGGTATTTTGTTTCTCTGGCTTGCGACAAAGTTTTTGCCGACCCGGCGACATTAACCGGATCCATCGGCGTTTTCGGCGGAAAGCTGGTTTTTAAGGATCTGCTGGAAAAACTAAATATTACCGTCAGCTCTTTAAAAATGGGCAAAAACGCCGGCCTGTTTTCGATGACGCAGGATTTTACGGCAGAACAGCAGAAATTTTTCAACGCTTCCTTAGACCGTGTTTATCAGGACTTTACAAACAAAGTCGCCGCCCGCCGGGGATTTTCGGCAAAACAGATCGATGCGCTGGCCCGCGGCAGAGTTTTCACCGGCGATCAGGCGCAGCGCAACGGCCTGATAGACGCGACGGGCGGACTGTCCGACGCGCTGAAAGACGCCGCCGAAACAGCCGGACTGCCGGCGTCGGCGCCGACAGTCGAATTTCCCGTCAATCCGACCAGAATAGAAATGCTGATCAGCCTGTTAAATTCGGACGCAGCCGTTTACCTGAAAAAAAACGCCGCCCGAAACGGCATTGTTCCGAACATAAAACTGTGGCTGGAACGATTGGTTCAAGGTGATTTCAGATTATTTTACAACGGATTAAACGCTTTTTAAAAAAATACGGCTTCGATCATTTTTTCATCACGCTTTCGATAATAATCAGGTATGATAAAAAAAAGCTGTTATTTTAGGAGTTTGGTATGAAGCGTTTTGCCCTGCTGATTCTGCCCGCCGTTTTATCGGCCTGCGCCCCCTCGGTTGTTGAAAAAAAAGAAACGCTTCCTGCAGCGGTTCCCGTCGTGCAGACCGTTAAAAAACATACAAAAAAAACGACGGCTGCTTATATGACGGATCAGGAAAAAGAATTAAAACAAATTTTAAATGGATCCGCATTTTTTGTTACTCGTTATAACAATATTCTGACAATAACCTTTTCAGGCAATGCCATTTTTGCCGAAAACAGCTATCACCCGACCCCGCAGGCTGCGGAAATACTGAAAAAAATCGCGCCGGTTCTGTCGGCTTATACAAAAATGCGCATCAGTGTCATCGGCCATACGGACGGTATGGGCAAACCGTCGACCAATCAGCTGATGAGTGAAAAACGCGCCGAGGCCGTCGCCTCTATTTTAAAAAAATCCGCTAAAATAGCCGCCGTCCGGCTGTGGGTTGAAGGACACGGTAATGAAAAAGACGGAAATCAACCGCGCAACAACGGGGTTGACATTATTTTAACGCCAACGTTTGTCCAATGAAAAAAACGTTCCTGTTTTTCTTTTTTTTCCTGACGACCGGGTGTTCAAATCTGTTGTTTCACCCGGAAAAAGAATTTGTTTTGGAACCGTCACGGCTGGAACTGCCATATGATAATCTTTCTTTGAACACTCCGGACGGGCTTAAACTGCACGCCTGGTTTATCCCGGCTTACTGCAGCGGCAAGACCCCCTGCCCGGCAAAAGCCAATATTTTATATCTGCACGGAAACGCGGAAAATATTTCGTCCCATACGTTCAGCGTTCTCTGGTTGATTTTATACGGGTATAATTTAACGGCGTTGGATTACCGCGGTTTCGGCCATTCCGAAGGATCCGTCAGTTTGTCCGGATCGGAAACCGACATTCAGACGGCCATTAATTACCTGCTGGAAAAATACCCAGATCTGCCTTTATTCGTATTCGGGCAGAGCATAGGCGCTTCACTGGCTGTTTCCGCCGTCGCGAAATCCGAACATCAGGACAGAATCGCCGGCGTTATTATTGACAGCGCTTTTTCAAAAACGCGGAGGATCGCGCGGGAAAAGGTCGCGCAGGTCTGGCTGCTTTGGCCGTTTCAGTACCCTTTGTCTTTTTTGGTCGCCGAAAACGATCCGGAAGGAAACGTTTCCAAAATCACGGCGCCGAAATTATTCCTGACGACCGAAGACGATCAAACCGTCCCGCCGCATCATACGCGTCTGCTGTATACCAAAGCCGCCGCTCCCAAAGAATTGGAGATTGTCGCCAAGGGCGGACATATCCGCGCGTTGAACAACGAACGCGCCAAAGACGTTTTATTAAAATTTCTGGAAACAAACAGCCGGCCGAAACAAGCGGATTAATGCCGTTTGTTTTCTTTTTTGCCCGAATGTCCCGCGCGCGCTTTGTTTTCATACGGATTTTTGGCTTTGCGCATTAAAATCCGGATCGGTACGCCTTCAATTTTTAAATCCTGCGCCAGCCCTTTTATTAAATAACGCAAGTAGGATTCAGGCAGTTTTTCGGGATTGCTGGAAAACAAAGCAAACGTCGGCGGACGGGTTTTGGCCTGTGTGATATATTTTAACGGGATCGGCCTTTTCGTCGCCGATAAAGGCGGAGGCGTCTGTTCTGTCATTTTCATCAGCCAGCGGTTTAAACGACCGGTCGAAATGCGGCTGTTCCAAACGGCGTAAACATCAAAAACCGCCTGCATCAGTTTATCCAGCCCTTCGCCGGTCCGGGCGGAAACGGCAGCCGTTTTTATCCCCTTCACCTGTGTTAAAGAAGAAGCTATCCGCTCATTCAGCCTGTTCAAAGCCTGTTTTTTATCCCGTACCGTATCCCATTTGTTAACCGCGATAATCAATGCCCGGCCTTCGTCCAGAACCTGACGCGCAATCGTTAAATCCTGCTTATCCAGAATAGCGTCCGCATCTAGCACTAAAATAACGACCTGCGCTAAAAAAGCCGCCCGCTTTGTGTCCGCCGCGGATAATTTTTCCAGATCGTCTTCGACTTTGGCGCGACGGCGCAGACCGGCCGTATCGGTTAAACGCAAAAAACGCCCTTTATATGTCCAATCAATCGAAATCGAATCCCGCGTCAAACCGGCCATCGGCCCCGTCAGCATTCTGTCTTCGCCGATCAGACGGTTAACCAAAGTCGATTTGCCGACATTCGGCCGGCCGACAATTGCCAGATCAATAATGCGATCCTGCAGATTTTCCTGTTCAACCGTTTCGTCATTCAGATCAATTTCTTCTTCGTCTTTCCGGCGGCGCACCCGTCTTTCCCGGGGTGTTTCATCTTCCTGTTCCGGCGTTTCGGTTCGAATATACGGCGACAACGCGTCAAACAGATCGCTCATTCCCAATCCGTGTTCCGCCGAAATCAGAAGCGGTTCGCCAAAGCCCAAAGAATACAAATCCTGCACCGGCTGTTCTTTTCCTTCGGCTTTGTTGGCGGCCAGAATAACGGGTTTTCCGATTTTCCTCAGCGTCTGCGCCGTTTTTTTATCCAAAGGCGTTACCCCTGCCCGCACATCGACGATAAAAACGACGGCAGCCGAAGCCTGTAAAGCTTTTTGCGTTTGTTTCCACATCGAATCGGCCAGCTCCCCGCCCGTTTCCAGTCCCGCCGTATCAACGACGGTAAACGGACAGCCGAACAAAACGGCCGCCCCTTCGCGCCTGTCGCGCGTTACGCCCGGCCGGTCGTGAACCAGCGCTTTTTTGCGTCCGGTCAACCGGTTAAACAATGTTGATTTGCCGACATTCGTTCTGCCGACTAAAGAAATAACTGCCGTCATTATCTGTACGCTATCAAATTTCCGTTTTCAGTGATGAAAAACAATGTATCATTCAAAACGATCGGCGGCAGAGTCCCTCTGTCGTCAATATCGTCCCAGCCGATAATCGTTCCCGTCTGCGGCGCGACCGCGATTGCCTTACCGTCCGAATTTGTCAAAATCAGGCGGTTTCCGGCCATTACCGGCCCGGTCCACAGCAGACGTCCTTTTTTCTTTTCCGGATCCAGCCACTGCGTCAGCTGATTAACCCATAAAATCTTTCCCGACGAAGCTTCCAGCGCCGTCAGTTCGGCGTAAGACGAAACAATATATAAAACGTCGCCGGCCAGCCAAGGCTGGTTAATGCCGCCGATTTCGCGTTCCCAGATGACGCCGCCCGTTTTTAAATCCAGCGCCGACAACAGCCCGCCGCTGGAAACAACAAAAACTTTGTCCGCGTCAATAACCGGTCTGGCACGGATATCGTTAATTTCCGCTCCGGCATCGTTCATACGGGTTCCGCCCAGAGATTCCGTCCACAAAATACTGCCGTTTTCAGGGCGGAAAGCCATCACGTCGCCGGAAGCAAAAGCCGCCACGCCTATACCATTGTCAATTGCCGGCGCGGCTCTGCCCAGCAAAGAAACATTTTCCAAAAAAGCGTAATGCTGCCACAGCGTCCGTCCGTCGTCCTGCGCCAAAGCCGTCAGCCTGTTGTCGGCCGTCACAACAAACAGCCGTCCGCCGTAAACAGCCGGAGCCGACCGGACAGGCGAATTTAAGTTAACCCGCCATAATTCGGTTCCGTTATTGGCGTCCAGCGCGACGACCTGTCCCGTTCCCAATGAAGCGAACAGACGTCCTTCCGCCAAAGCCAATCCGGTTCCGACGGTGCTGACGCGTCCCGATTTTTTTTCAGGCAGCGCGGTTCCCCATATCTTCTTTCCGTTTACCGAAGAAACAGCCTGAACATATCCGGCCGAATCTATTGTATAGACTATCCCTTTTTGTCCGACCGGTTCGGCCAGCAGAACACTTTTTTTGCTGCTGCCCTGTCCGATGGAAATTTTCCAGGCCTGCATAATTTTCGGCGCCAGTGCCGGATTTTGCATGACATGATGCGATACTCCGCCCGCTTGCGTCCAAGCCGGTACCGTTTCCGGTTCAGGCAGTAAATACGTTTTTTTCAGATCGGCGTCCGGCATCAGTTCCCTGCCGTATGTCAGCACGGAAACTTTGCGTCCCGTTAAAACCGGTTCGTCAGAAGCGCAGGCAGACAGTCCCGCGCCGACAGCCAGTAAAGCAATTATCCGAAAAAAGCCGAAACGATTCATAATTATTTTTCCGTTTTCTGTTCTTTATTCCGCGGCATCGTTTCATTAACAAAAGAAATATACTCCGACACCTGCAGACGTTTAGCCTCTGACACGCCGGACATGCCCAAAATCTGCTGCCAGCGGGCTTTTGCCTTTTCGACATCGCCCCGCCGCAGCGCCAATTCCGCCGCAATTTCCAAAGCCAGCGGCGTCCATGCGTCGC
Source organism: uncultured Rhodospirillaceae bacterium (assembly GCA_900550445.1). GTDB lineage: Bacteria > Pseudomonadota > Alphaproteobacteria > CAAGCB01 > CAG-977 > UBA11549. The sequence continues at coordinate 44,981 of URSF01000006.1, forward strand.
TTTTTGCCGCCAGCTGATCCAGTTCGGCTTCCATACCGGCGAAATCCTGATCTCCGCTTTCAATGCGCAAAATGATTTTATCAAACAGCGCCATATTTTTAAACGGCTGCGGCGCCTGTTTGTCGTTAATGACGATATCCAACATTTTGACGGCTTCCCCGTATTTGTCCTTTCCCAGACCTATCAGATAATCCGCGTATTGAAAAGCTGCCAAATAGCGGTATCCGCGCGTTGATGTTTCGCTGAGCGTTTTTAACATTTCCGCACCGTTTTCCGCATCGCCCGATTCAATCAGGGACAAAGCCGTCTGCAGCTGTTCGGATTCGGCCAAAGCGCGTTGTTTTTGATCATGGCGGTAAAATTCGATTCCCCCCGTAATAACCAAAGCCGCAATAATCACCCCGACAACGGTCGGACCGATTTTTTTCCACAGTTGTTTAAACTGTTCTTCTTTGATTTCTTCCGCGACTTCGCGCAGGATTTCGGCTTCCAAAGGTGTTTTTTCATCTTTTTGATCGGCCACGGGACATACTCCTTAAACAAATAAAAACTTTTTCTACGCTACATTTAAAAGACGTAAAGGACAAGTCGTTTTAATCTCTTTTTTTCACAAGACAAGATATGATACAATAAAAAAAACAAAACGGTGGCACATGAAACGTCTGGCAACGCTTTTTTTTATTTTTGCTTTATCCGGGTGCTGGCTGACAGTTCCCAATTCTTCCATGCCGTTCGGCGCCGCGCCGCTGACCGTATGGGGCGCAGGCGAAACGGTTTCTTATCTGGCGACCGGGAAAATTATGGAAGATAACGTCGCGTCCTTTTTTACGGGCAAGGACTGTTCTTTGGGCCGCAAGCTCAGCGGCGAAGGCAAATATTGCATGACGGCGCTGGAAATCGAACGCGCCAACCGCCCGAAATGGGGAATCCAGAAAATATACTGTTACCAGACGCTGGCGGCTCCGACGTGTTATACCCGCCCCAGCCCGCACCCGGCGGACAGGCTGATCGGCGTTTACGACAAACCCGTCTTCCCGGTCAATAAGTATGACTGATTATTTTATTTTTATAAAACGATACAGCTTTCTTTTCGAATCGCCGGCTTTTTTATATTCGGCGGACGGCTCTTCCATGGCGATATATAAAAAAGGAACTTGTTTTTGATCCCCTTGATGAAGTACGCTGTCAGCTTGAACAAAAGACGGCTGTTTAACAGCTTTTTCCTGTTGTTTTGTTTTTTTCATGGGAATAAAACTCCGTTAGGCAAACATTGTGATCAGGATCAGAGGTTTAACACAAAATGCTGAAAAAGCTATTTGATTCTTTTTTTATTTTACTTTCTTCGGGTATTTTGCTGCACCGTTCGACAATTATCGGCATTCTGTGCGGCATCTGGGTTTACTTCGGCGCCGAAGTCGAAGAAAGCGCTTTTAAACGTATGCTGACGCCTGATCTGTACTTATTTATGGCTTCTTTTTTGATTTTCTACCGCCTTTTGTTTAAAAAAATAGAAAAACCGGACGGCGATCTGGATCTGCATGCTATGTCCGTCTGTTTTCTGGGGGATTTTGCCTGGGCTGTCGTCGCTATGTTTTGCACGGTTCCTTTTTTTATGCTGTTCGCTTTTTCCGACGGAACGGATTATTCGGAACAAGCGCGGGCCGCCGTCGATCCCCGCAGTCTGATGAAAAAAATTCCTCGTCCTTATTAACTTTTTGAAAGATACGCTTATGAATCTTATCGGGCTTTCGCGCGCCGAACTGCAGGCGGAACTGGAAAAGCTGGGAGAAAAGCCTTTCCGCGCCAAACAATTATGGCATTGGATCTACTGGCAGGGTAAAACCGATTTTGCCGAAATGACCAGTTTGGGCAAACCGCTGCGCGAAAAGCTGGCCGCAGACGGCTATACTTTAAACCGCCCTGAAATCATACGCGAACAAAACGCCGCCGACCGCACACGCAAATGGCTGTTTAAATTTGAAGACGGTCAAAGCGTCGAAACCGTTTATATCCCGGAAGAAGACCGCGGCGCCGTCTGCCTGTCAACGCAGGTCGGCTGCCCGAACGGGTGCGTTTTTTGTCATACGGGATCGCAGAAATTAACGCGGAACCTGACTTCCGGCGAAATCGTCGCGCAATTCATGGCCGCGCGCGACAGTTACGGCGAATGGCCCAGCCCGGTTCAGGAACCCAGATACCTGTCAAACATTGTCGTCATGGGCATGGGTGAACCTCTGCTGAATTACGAAAATGTCAAAAAAGCCCTGCAAATTATTATGGACGGAGAAGGAATCGCTCTTTCCAAACGCCGGATCACGCTGTCCACCTGCGGCATCGTTCCGATGATTCCCCGCGTCGCCGAAGATCTGGGGGTAAAACTGGCCGTCAGTCTGCACGCGCCGACGAACGAAATCCGCGACCGAATCATGCCGGTCAACCGCAAATACCCGCTGGAAGAATTGATGGCGGCCTGCAGAAAATTTCAGGAAATCGGCGGGACGCGCCAATACATTACAATGGAATACGTCATGCTGGACGGCGTCAACGATTCCGACGCCGACGCGCGCGAACTGCTGCGTCTGGTCAAAGGACTGGCCGTCAAATTCAACTTGATTCCGTTTAACGAATGGCAGGGTTGCCCGCTTAAATGTTCGTCCAAAAACCGCATCAGGCGTTTTTCCGCCCTGCTGGAAGAACACAACTACGCCGCCCCGGTGCGCCAATCGCGCGGACAGGAAATCATGGCGGCCTGCGGACAGTTAAAATCAACGCAGACAAACGCATAAAACGTCTTTATTTCAACCGCACGGCCTGCTAAAATAACTTGTATTGTTATTCGCGCGGGGGCTTGACGTGGGAAATAAAATTGCTTTAATCGACGATGATCAGAATATCCTGACTTCCGTTTCCATGATTTTGGAAGAAGAAGGATTTGAAGTTTTTACCTATACCGACGGCCTGTCCGGGCTGGAAGGCGTCCTGAAAGAACAGGTTTCTCTGGTCGTTTTGGATATAAAAATGCCGCGTATGGACGGCATGGAAACATTGCAGGAGCTGCGCAAAAAATCAAACGTTCCCGTTATTTTCCTGACCAGTAAAGAAGACGAAATCGACGAACTGTGCGGCCTGCGCATGGGGGCGGACGATTATATTAAAAAACCGTTTTCCCCTAATCTGCTGATTGCCCGGATCAAAACGCTGATTCGACGCACGGATCCCGTATTGACAAAAGGAACCGATGGCGCGGAGGAAGACAGTATTATAAAACGCGGGGCATTGGAAATGAATAAAACCCGCCACCTGTGCTTATGGAAAAACCAGCCCGTCGATCTGACTATTACCGAATTTTTAATGCTGTACGCTCTGGTTGAAAAACCGGGCATGGTTAAAACGCGCGACCAGCTGATTGACAGCGCGTACGGCGCAAACGTTTACATTGACGACCGCACGGTTGACAGCCATATCAAGCGGCTGCGCAAAAAATTCAAAGACGCCGATAAAGACTTTGCTTGTATTGAAACGCTTTACGGCGTCGGATATCGCTATCGGGAAGGATAATTTTTTGTGTCCCGCATCAGCCGTTATTTCCAAAACATCAGCTTGTATTTCAGGCAAAAGTGGGCGGATTTAAGAGGATTTTCCGTTATCCGGTCACCGTTGTCATGGCGTTTGCTGCTGTTAAACCTGCTGGCGCCGGCTTTGCTGGTTGCCGGACTGTTGTACATGGACCATTATCAAAAAGGGCTGATTGATGCGGAAATCAAAGTTTTGAAAATTCAGGCAGAACTGATGGCCGTTGCCGTCAGCGAAGGGGCCGTCAATTCCGAATTTGTTTCTTCTTTGCTGCCGATGGAACAGGAGCGCAGACAAGATCAGGGGTATTTTTTAAAAAACAAAACCTCGCATCCGTATTTTTCAAATTTCGGGTCTTCCGGGAATCTGCTGACCCGCATGCCGCGGGAAATTTTCCGGCTGCTGCCCGACGCGGCCCGGCGTATTTTGCTGCGTCTGCCGTCACTGGATACCGTCCGCGTCCGGTTGTTCGACCATAACGGCGTTTTGACCGCGGACAGTCGGTTAAGCGGCGCCAGCCTGTTGCCGCAGATTACGGCGGAACATAACGATTCTTTTTGGAAAAACCTGTTCGGAACCAATACGCTGCCGCGTTATGACGAACCGAAAAATCAGACGGCTTTCGATTACCAGGAAGTCGGAGCCGCTTTGGGAGACGGCGTTTTTTCTTCGGAAATCAGATTCTTGGAAGGGTACGGCAAAATACTAAGCGTCGCCGTCCCCGTTGTTTTTGACGATCAGATCGTCGGCGCGATCATGGTTACGGGCGGCATTGAAAACGTTTTAAAAAATCTGGTTGCTTTCCGCCTGGCCGTTTTCAGGTTATTCGGTCTGGCTTTTGCCGTAACGATTTTATTGTCTTACTTCATGGTGCGCACAATCGTCATGCCTTTAAACCGGCTGTCAACGGCGGCCGTCAATATCCGCGTCAGCGGCGGCAGACGGCAGAGAATCCCCGATGAAACCAAAAGAAACGACGAAATCGGCGATTTGTCGGGCGCGCTGATTAAAATGACGGATACTTTGTGGGAAAGACTGGACGCAACCGAACGCTTTGCCGCCGACGTGTCGCATGAAATCAAGAATCCTCTTTCTTCCATGCGCAGCGCGATTGAAACAATCGACCATATTTCAAACGAAGAAAAGAAAAAACGTCTGATTCATATCATTCATGAAGACGTCTTGCGTCTGGACCGCCTGATTACGGACATATCGAACCTGTCGCGGCTGGACGCCGAATTATCCCGCGAAGTATTTGAAGTCATTGATATTTATAAACTTCTTTCTTCCGTCATAGAGGTCTATAATCTGGGGGAAGCGGCAACCAAAAGAAACATCAAATTTATTCTGCTCTGGGAACCGCATTTACCCAAAAACGTTATGATTTTAGGTATGGAGACCCGTCTGGCCCAGGTTTTTTACAATTTAATCAGCAACGCCATTTCCTTTTCACCGGACAATTCGACAATCAGCGTTGCGGCATGCATGAAAAACAATATGCTGGAACTGCGTTTTAACGATGAAGGACCGGGCATACCGCCGGGCGATGAAAAAAAACTGTTTCAGCGTTTTTACTGCGAACGGCCGACTGCGGAACAGTTCGGACATCATTCTGGTCTGGGTTTATCTATTTCCGAAAAAATCATATCGGGGCTGAACGGAAAAATTTACGCCGAAAACCGGACAGACAAAGACGGCCGGATTATGGGGGCGTCATTTGTTATTCTGCTGCCGCCGTTTAAAGGAAAGATAGAATGACGCTGATACATGCTTCCTGCGTCGAATTTATGGGCTCCGGCCTGCTGATCTGCGGCAGGCCCGGATCCGGCAAATCCGATCTGTGCCTGCGGCTGATTGACGCGGGGGCGAAATTTGTTTCCGATGATCAGACCGTCGTTGAAAACCGCGGCGGAAAACTGACGGCCAGCGCTCCCGATTCCATTAAAGGAATGTTAGAAATCAGAGGGGTGGGCATCGTTGAAACGCCGTGCATCGACAAAACGGAAATCAGCCTAAAGTTGAGCTTGCAGTCTTCCACCCAAATCGACAGAATGCCCGAAAAACATACGGAATTAATTGAAAATGCGGAAATTCCGGTTTTTTATCTGGACGCTTTTTCGGTTTCTGCCGTAATAAAGATCAAAACGCTTCTGTTAATTCAGAATCAAAAAAGGAAAATAATCACATGAAACGGATCGTTATTGTCAGCGGCCTGTCGGGCGCCGGGAAATCAAGCGTTTTAAAAATATTGGAAGATTTGGGTTTTGAAGTCATTGATAATTTGCCCTTGTCCGTTTTACAACAGGTTATTTCCGGAACGGCGCAGGATTCTTCCGTCGCATTGGGTGTCGATGCCAGAACAAGGGATTTTAACTGTGAAAAACTATGCGCGATCTGCGCGGAAATCAAAAAAGATAAAACCATTGCCGAAAAAATTATTTTTTTAGACTGCGATGATGAAAAACTGCTGCGTCGCTTTACGGAAACCCGGCGGTCGCACCCGTTGGCCAAAAACAGGAAACTCAGCGACGGAATAGCTTTGGAACGCAGTCTGATGGCGCATTTGCGGCAGAAATCAGACATTGTTATCGACACGACGGATATGAAAATTTCTCAGCTGCGTTCGGTTGTTCGGGCTGAATATGAAGCCTCCGAAACCAAAAAGACCGTTGTTTCCGTTATGTCTTTTTCTTATCGGGAAGGGTTGCCGCGCGAAGCCGATTTGGTTTTTGACGTGCGTTTTTTGCGCAATCCCCATTATGATCCCGATCTGCGTCCGTTAACCGGAAAAAATGCCGAAGTCGGCGCTTATATTGAGCAAGATCCCGATTATTTTTCTTTTTTCAACAGGTTAAAGGATTTTATCGATCCTCTGCTGCCCCGGTTTGAACAGGAAGGAAAAACACGTCTGACAATCGCCGTCGGCTGTACGGGCGGAAAACACCGTTCCGTTTATATCGCGGAACAACTTTATAAATGGCTTTTGGATCAAAAAAAGTGTATTGTAACTTTAACCCACCGTGAACTGGATAAAAACAAACAGGAAAAATAAAATGATTGGCTTGATTTTAGTTTCTCACAGACATTTGGCCGAAGAAATGAAGGCTGTTATGGAACATGTTGTCGGCCCGCAGGAAAACGTTGAAACCGTCAGTATTTTTCCCGCGGACGATATGGAGCAGCGCCGCACGGAAATTCAGGAAAAAATCGCGAAAGTCGACAGCGGCGACGGCGTTATCGTTTTAACCGACATGTTTGGCGGGACTCCTTCCAATCTGGCAATTTCCATGATGACGCAGGATAACGTCGAAGTCCTGGCCGGCATGAATTTGCCGATGCTGATCAAATTGGCGCAGGTGCGTTCAAACCAGAAGTTAAAAGAAGCGGCTTTAAGTGCTCAGGAAGCCGGCAAAAAATATATCAATGTCGCTTCGGCTTTATTAAATCATGCCTGAGGAAAAGGACACCGAATGACAACGTCCGGCGTTTCCAAAATACTGAAGATTACGAATGAAAAAGGGCTGCACGCCCGCGCGGCGGCGGCATTCGTCAGAACGGCGGATTCTTTTGACGCGCAGGTATGCGTTGAAAAGGACGAGCAGGAGGTTTCCGGGCATTCCATTATGGGGCTGATGATGCTGGGCGCCGCCTGCGATTCGGAAATAAAAGTTGTCTGTTCGGGCAAAGAAGCGCAAAAGGCTTTAAACGCATTGGAAAAACTGGTCAATGACAAATTCAACGAAAATTAAAAAGCTGCCTGCTTTTTCCAAACGCCGCAGAACGGGCCAAAACGTTTGTCCTTTGGACGGGGTTGAAATTATCCGGGAAGGAACCGGCGTTTCTCCGGGAATTGTTATCGGCAGAGTCTTTGTTTACGACACTTTGCTGAAATCCGTTCCGCAATACAGAATTAATGAAGAAGACGTTCCTGCGGAACAGCAGCGTTTCTTAGACGCCGTTCAACATACGCTGCATCAGTTCGATTCCATTCTGGACAAAGCCAAAGGTGCTTTTGAAGATGATCCTTTAAGCTCTTTGTTTGACGTTTACCGCCACATGTTAAAAGGATCCCGCCTGATCCGCGGTGTATGCAGCCGTATAAAAAACGGACAGATTAATGCCGAAGCCGCCGTACAAACGGAAATCGCCGCGATCGCGGACGTTTTTGACGCCATGGACGATGTTTATATTTCCGCCAGAATAGAAGATATCCGCAGCGTCGGCGCCAGAATCCTGAGAAACCTGCAATCGGAAGCCAAAGAAAAAAACATTCATCTGCCGGAAAACGCCGTCATTATCGCAAATGACCTCAGCGCGGCGGATACGGCTCTGTTGAATTTGAAAAAAATTACGGCTTTTGTCACAACCGGCGGATCGGTTCAAAGCCATACGGCATTACTGGCCCGTTCTCTGGGCATGCCCGCCATTGTGGGAATTCCCGATTTAATGCGGATCGCCCGGACCGGCGATATCATTATTATTGACGGAACATACGGCAAAGTCATCTTATGCCCGACGCAGGAGAACGTTGATCTTTACCGAAAATACCGCTCTGATTTTTTGCGCTGGAAACGGTCGTTAAAACGTCTCAGAAGACAGCCGTCCGTTACTTCGGATCAGGTCTTTATCCGGTTAAAAGGCAACATTGACCTGCCGCATGAAGTTGACTTTTTGCTGCAAACCGGCGTTGACGGCATCGGATTGATGCGCAGCGAATACATGTTTCTAAACCGTCGGGATCTGCCCAGCGAAGACGAACAATTTGAAATACTGCGCCAAATTGTTTCCAGAATGGAAGGAAAACCGATTACGTTCAGGACTTTTGATGTCGGCGGCGATAAAAGTCCCGATGCTTTGCACCCGCCGAAAACGGAAAATCCGGCTTTGGGGTTGCGCGGCATTCGTTTTGCTTTAAAAATGCCGACGCTTTTGAAAACGCAGTTTCGTGCCGTATTAAGAGCTTGCTGTTTTGGAGATATCCGTATTTTGCTGCCGATGGTGACTTCTGCCGAGGAAATTACTTCGGCTAAAAAACTGTTGGCGGAATGTGCCGAAGAACTGCGTGAAAAATCCGTTCCCCTGCCCGACTGCCTGCCGCAGCTGGGCGTAATGATCGAAACGCCGGCCGCCGCACTGGAAGCCGAAGTTCTGGCCGCGAACTGCGACTTTTTATCAATCGGAACGAACGACCTGATTCAATATACTCTGGCCGTTGACAGAACGGATTCGTCCGTAGCAAGCCTGTTTAACCCGTTGCACCCGTCAATTCTGAAACTGCTGAAAAGAACGGCAGACAGCGCCAATGCAGCGCAGATTCCCGTCAGCATCTGCGGTGAAATGGCTTCCAATCACCGCTATGCCGCCGTTCTGATCGGACTGGGGATTCATGAATTATCCATGCCGGCAATCAATATTCCCATGGTTAAAGAAAGAATCAGATCTTTAAGCCTGGCGGAAATGGAACATTTCGCAAATCAGCTTTTATCGCTTTCCTATCCGGCGGATATTGTAAAAACATTCAATGCCTTTGAAGAAGGAGTCAGGTTTTATTAAAATGCAAAATCCGGATATTGGTTTAATTTGTATTGCAGCTTCGGCGGTTTTATTGGTTGTTATTGCATTGATTGTCTTTTTTCGCCGTGAAATGCCGCCGTTTCAGACAGTTCTGATCAGCGGTTCCCCCGCGCAGACTCTGGCTTATATAAAAAAAGGCGCAGATCCGAACGGTCATGACGAATACGGCATTACGCCGCTGATGGTCGCCGCCGCTTATAACAAAAATACAAAAGTAACCGATATTCTTTTAAAAGCCGGAGCCTCCGTCATGCTGAAAGACGCAGAAGGCTTGACGGCTTTATTTCATGCCATAAAAAACAGCGCGCCGCAAAAAACGCTGGACTTATTGCTTAAACGCGGCAGCAATCTGTATGACAGAACAAACAACGGACAAACGGCTTTGACAATCGCTCTGTCAAACAAACCGGCGCCCGGCCTGCTGGTCTGGTTAAAAAAACACGGCATGGATATCAATGAACGCGACAGAAACGGTTTAACGCCTTTGATGCACGCGATACAGCAAAATGTTTCCGTTGAAATTATCAAGCTGCTGCTGTCGCTGGGCGCCCGTGTATCCGACCGGGCGGAATTCGGCGTTACGCCGCTGATGCTGGCTGCCGGACGGAATTTAAATCCTTATGTATTGATGACGTTGCTGGAAAATGGCGCAGGCATTGATGACCGCAGCGCAGAAGGTTTAACGCCTTTGATGTACGCCGCAGCCTTTAATCCGAACCCGGAAACGGTTGACGTTTTGATCGACTGCGGCGCCAGAATTCCTTTGGAAGACAAAGATGGCAACACGGCGCTGGATTATGCCAAAAATAATCCCAAGCTATATGAAACGGAAACGTACTGGCGGTTAAACAACCTCAGTTACGAATAATTACCGCACGTCCTGAGGAACATAGTTTCCTTCAAAAATAGAACCGTAAGAATCCGTTGTCCGGTAGGTGGGAATGTCATATTGATTCCGGCAGGCGGCCGTCGTCAGCAAAACATGTGCGATTATTAATAAAAAGAACACCTTTTTTTTCATTTTAAATCCTTTGTTTTTCGGTCAGGAACTGCAGCCGCGATCAGCAGGATCAGACAGAAGATCAAAGGAACTTTATTGCCGTACGCGGCATAAAAAGTCGGCTGATCCGTCCGCCGAGGCAAACCTGCGTCAACAATTCCCTGTTTGCCCAATCCCAGAAAAGCCGTTACACGGCCATAGGCGTCTATCATTCCGCTGATGCCGGTATTGGCCGCTCTGGCCAGCGGCAGCCCTTCTTCCACCGCCCGCATCTGCGCGGCGGCAAAATGCTGATAAGGGCCGGCGCTTAAACCGTACCAGCCGTCGTTTGTAACGTTTAACAGCCAATACGGACGGACCTGCTTATCTGCTACCTGTCCCGGAAAGATCACTTCATAACAAACCAGCATGCCGACAGGTAAAGTCCGCGGAATAATAACCGTTCTGACGCCGCCGCCCGTACTGAAATCCATTGCGACCGGCGTTAATTTGCGAATAAACGGAAACATATCCGACAGCGGAACATATTCACCGAACGGAACCAGATGCGATTTATCATAACTGCCCAGAAATACGCCCAAGTCATTCATAGCGACAATGCTGTTAAACATTTTAACCGCCGGCTGTTCTTGATTATTGACTTCGCGTCGCAAAGACCCCGCCAGCAAAATCGATCCCGGCGTCAAAGCGCTGGTCACCATGGCGCGCGCAAAATCATCGTCGGTCAGTAAAAACTGCGTCGCCGTTTCCGGCCAGATGACATGCGTTGCTTTTTCAGCGCCGGCCGCGCGGCTTAAATGAACATGTTTCATTAAATTTTGTTCGGCTTCGGCCGCACTCCATTTTGTCCCTTGCGGAATATTCGGCTGAACCAAACGGATCAAGACGCCGTTAATCGTATTGTCCGGCGCGGGCGCTTTTTCCAGCCGCCAGATTCCGAAACCAAATAATCCCAACAAAATCAAAACAGCCGGCAGAAGGGTTTTGACAATCTCTTTTTTGCCGGTAATTAATGCGGGCAAACCGGCCGTAAAAACGGTAACGACGCTTAATCCGTAGGCTCCCCATACCGACGCGGTCTGCAGCATCGCCGGCCAGTCCGTCCAAACCGAAGCGATCAAATTCCACGGAAACCCGGTAAACAGCCATGAACGCACCCATTCCAGTATCCCCCAGGCTGCGCTGAATGCCGTCAGCCGGCGCAGTCCCTTTTTAAAGAAAGCCGCCGTAACAGCGGCAGCCGCGCCGAACAGTCCGCCCCACAGGCCAAACCCCAAAGGCGGCAACGGCGCCAAAGACTGAAACCCCATGCCTTCAATCATTAAAGCATTAGACACCCAGGCCAGTCCCAAAGAAAAGAAACCGAATCCGAACAGGAATCCGGCGCCGGCGGCCTGTCTTTTACTGTCCAGACGATTAATCAGAAAAACAATTCCCGAAAAAGCGACAAACAAACAGGGAATAACATAAAACGGCGGCAACGCCCCAACGGCGATAAAGCCGCAGATCAAAGCCGACATATATTTTTTCCGGCAGAATATTTCCGCCGCTTTTTCAATTATCATAGGGATTTTCCATACCGTTTCGCGCCAGGATTTCAATTTCCAGCGCTTCCATTTCAGCCGCGTCCGCATCGGTCATATGATCATATCCGATCAAATGCAGAACACCATGGACAATCAAATGAAACAAATGATCCGCCATTGATATTTTTTGTTCTTCCGCTTCGCGTTTTGTTGTTTCAAAGGCAACGACGATATCCCCCAGCAGCAGCGGATCGACAATCGGTTCGTCCGCGTCGTCCAAAGCGGCAAAGGATAAAACGTTTGTCGGCCGATCTATGCCGCGGTAAGTTTTATTCAAAGCATGAATTGCCACGTCATCAGCCAGCAGAACACTGACTTCCGCAGATCTAACGGGCAGTCTGAAGTCGCCCGTATTGCCCGCCAGCCATGCGGCCGACGCGGCGGTTTTAACCAGCTTTCTGACGTCGGGCAGCTCATTTTTCCACGCCGCAGCGTCAATACGCAAAGCGACTTTCAGCGTCATAATTAACCGGCCAGACCTTTACGCGACGCATAACGTTTATCATACGCCTTGACAATCGCGGAAACCAAACCGTGACGAACGACGTCTTTTTCCGTAAAGGTTACGACGGCGATATCTTTGACATTGCGCAAAACGTCCAAAGCGTCGGCCAGACCGGATTGAACGCCGCGCGGCAGGTCAGTCTGGCTTAAATCTCCGTTGATTACCATGCGTGAATTTTCGCCCATACGGGTTAAAAACATTTTCATCTGCATCGGCGTTGTGTTTTGCGCTTCGTCCAAAATCACCATGGCGTTTGTCAGCGTACGACCGCGCATAAACGCCAGCGGAGCGACTTCGATTTCGCCCAGTTCCAGTTTTTTATCGACAACGTCGTGAGGCAGCATATCATATAAAGCATCATATAAAGGACGCAGATACGGATCAATCTTTTCTTTTAAATCACCCGGCAGGAATCCCAGATTTTCACCGGCTTCGACGGCGGGACGGGACAAAATGATTTTATCAATCTGCCCTTCGATCATCAAAGCGACGGCTTTCGCCACGGCCAGAAAAGTTTTCCCCGTTCCGGCAGGCCCCAGTCCGAACACCATTTCATAATCGCGCATCGCCCGCACATATTCCGCCTGCGTTTGCGAACGCGGCTGGATATGGCGTTTACGGGTTCTTAAAGTCAGGTCTTCTTCTTCGCCGGCCAAAGATTGTTTTTCTTTTGAAGTCATTTTTCGTCCTTCGCTTACATGTAAAGCATTGTCTATATCAGAATTGTCAATATCGCCTTTTTTCCCGGCGGCGGCATAAATCTTGTCCATTGCCGAAAAAGCGTGTTCGACGGCTTCTTCTTCCCCCTGGATCGTGATTTGATTGCCGCGCGTTTTGATTTCAACGCCCAGTTTTTTTTCCAACCGTTTCAGGTTGTCGTTATGCGCCCCCAGAGCTATTAAAAGCACCTGGTTATCAGCATATTCCTTAACGCGCTGCAGACCTTTTTTCTTTCCCACGGAAAATCCTTTCATAATAAAGTGTTATTGTTGTTCATTATGACGATTTTTCTGCGATTAAGCAAGCGTTAGAATATATTAAAATATCAGGAAACCGCTTTCATTTCAAAAAGGCTTCAAATAAAAAATTCCGCAGGGAAAGCGAAAAGCAGCTTGGCAGCATGCCGCGCACGAAAGACCGATCCGTCATATCGGGAAAACAGGAGTTATTTTTTATATTTGACGGCCGGCCTTTACGCCAATTCGGCTTCCAAAGTCGTCGCCGCCGTTTTTGTAATACGGACACGGATAATCTGTCCCAGCATGTTTTCAGGCGCCTTGACAACAACGTTTTGCATCTGCGGCGTATGCCCCAGCAAAAATCCTTTTTTCTTTGCCCGGTCTTCCAGCAATACGTCGGTTTCCCGTCCCAAAAAACCGGCGTTGTACGCGGCGTGCTGTTCAATCAGCAACGCTTGCAGCCGTTCCAGGCGTTCGGTTTTCACGTCTTCGGGAATCTGCGCTTTCATTGCGGCGGCAGGCGTTCCCGGACGGGCGCTGTACTTAAACGAATAAGATTGCGCAAACCTGACGCGGCGCACCAAATCCATCGTTTGCTCAAAGTCGTCTTCCGTTTCTTCGGGAAAGCCGACGATAAAATCCGAAGACAGCGCGATTTCCGGACAGGCCTCACGCAGCCGGGACACAATTTCTTCATATTCGGCGCAAGTATAACGGCGGTTCATTTTCTTCAAAATTCTGTCCGAACCCGATTGAATCGGTAAATGCAGATAAGGCATCACCTTCGGAATATCGCGGTGCATCGCAATCATGGCTTCGGTAAAATCAGACGGATATGACGTGACATATCTGATCCGTTCAATCCCGTCAATTTCCGCCACGGCTTTGACCAGCCGGCTGAGATCCGACGGATTGCCGTCCGCCCCTTCCCCGTGCCAGGCATTCACATTTTGTCCCAGCAGCATTAAATCTTTTGTTCCCGTTGCGGCCAGCTGACGCGCTTCGGCAACGATTTCAGCCAAAGGACGCGAATATTCCGCCCCGCGCGTATACGGCACGACGCAATAAGAACAAAACCGGTCGCAGCCTTCCTGTATGGCCAGAAAAGACGATACGCCGTTTGATTCCGCCGCGGGCAGAGAATCAAATTTGGCAACGGCCGGAAATTCCACATCAATAATACGCTGTTTTCTTTTTTGTTCCAGCCGCCGCAGCATTTCCGGCAGACGGTGGTACGTCTGCGGTCCCAAAGCGATATCGACAAACTTGGCGCGATTCATAAATTCCGCCGATTCAGCCTGCACGACACAGCCGGCAACGACCAAAATTAAATCCCGTCCCTGCGCTTTTCTTTGTTCTTTTAACGGTTTAAAACGTCCCAGTTCGGAAAATATTTTCTCAGACGCTTTTTCCCGGATATGACATGTGTTGAAAATAATCATATCGGCGTCGTCAGGCGTATCCGTCTGTTCGAACCCCAGCGTACGCATCAAATCAACCATGCGCAGAGAATCGTAAACGTTCATCTGGCAGCCGAAAGTTTTTACAAAAAGTTTCTTTTTCACAATCGTACCAAAGCTGTTTTTATTCAACCGGCCGTTCAATTTCCCGTTTTAATTTTTCCAGCACGGGAATTTTTGCAGGATCAAAATTTTGCGTTGTCAGCAAAACCGGCTTGAACCAATTTAAAATCATTTGCAAAGCGCGTTGTTTTTCGTCGTTCGTCAGACTGGAAGGAAATTTAGGATTAATATTCGGCAGCAGACCGTTTAAATATTTCTGCAGATCTTTCTGAGACGACGCGTCCAGCAGTTCTTCCCCGGCTTCAATCAGATTTTCATGCTGAAATTCGGCGACTTCCTTATAAGACGGTATCACTCCGTCCCCCAAAGCGTTTAAAGGAACGGTTTCAGAAAACGGCACGGCGTCCATGATATCCTTGTCAGATACTTTTTTTATTACGCTGTTCAGCTTGGCATAAACCGAAGCCGCCGTTTTATCCGAAGACGGGCCGACATAATAAAACCAGCGCATATTTTCCGGTTCCTGAGCCAGATACAGCCACTTATGAGCCATTTTCAGATTTTTTGCGATTCCTTCGCCGCGCCAGTACAAAAGCCCCAGCTTTACCTGCGCCGGCGCATATCCGTTATTGGCAGCGCGGGAAAAAAAAGCGACCGCGCGTCTGAAATCCGGCCGGGGCAGCCCCACGCCCTGATAATACATGGACCCCAGTTTATATTGGGCTTCGGCGTCGTTTTCTTCTTCCGCGCAATAAATATACTGCATGAAAGCGATATTGATTTTGCCGGATTTTTCCGCCTGTTCGGCAAACGTACAGGCGGCCTTTGCCCCCCCGGACGTTAACAAAAAAACAGCAATAGCCAAACGAAACAGCATTTTTTAACCGCTTTCTTTAAAGAAATCAGCCTACCCTAAAAGGGTAACATCTGATTTCTTTAATTTCCAGTTTTAATTCGGAAAAGGAATAAAATTATTCTTCGCCTTTTTCGACGTTATCCATGACTTCGGCCATATCGTGATGGTCGTCGCCCAGATCGGAAGCGTCTTCGATCAATTCCAATTCATCGTCGCCCGCTTCTTCAAAAACAGATTCTTCGGCCGCAATATTTTCCAGATCTTCATGAACTTTCCCTTTGACGCCGCGTTTGGATTTGCCGGCCATCATCGCCTGCAGGCGCAGGAATTCTTCCACAGACAGGGTGTCGCCGCAATGCGGACATTTGATCGGATCTTTGCCCAAATCGTAAAAACGTTCGCCGCACTGCAAACAAATACGCTTTGTTCCCCATTCAGGTTTTGACATGTAAGACATCTCCTTTTTTCCAAAAAATATTTATTTAACGGATTTGACATGTTAGCGTTATCCGTGTCAAACAAAAAACTGCAAAAAAGTGATTTTTCATGCACAAAATAATCTCTGAAAAAACAAAAGGCCTGACCGGCTGCCCGAAAATTCCCGGCGACAAGTCAATTTCCCATCGCGCGCTGATTTTGGGCGCAATAGCCGAAGGAACAACAAAAATCAACGGCCTGCTGGAAAGCGAAGACGTTCTGAACACCGCGCGGGCTTTGCAGAAACTGGGCGCCGCAATCAGCAAAGACGATTCCGGTTTATGGACGGTCGAAGGAACGGAAACGTTTAAGCAGCCGGATTCGATTCTTGACATGGGCAATTCGGGAACGGGCGTCCGGCTGTTGATGGGTCTGCTGGCTTCCTGCCCGATCCGCGTCAGTCTGACCGGCGATCCCAGCTTGTGTTCCAGACCGATGAAAAGAATTACGGATCCCCTGTCCCAAACGGGCGCCGTTTTTCAAACGACGGACGGCAAGCTGCCGATTACCATGCGGGGACACGCGGACGACAGACCGTTCGATTACGTGATGCCCGTCGCTTCGGCTCAGTTAAAATCCGCTTTGCTGCTGGCCGGACTGCGTAAAAAACAAACGACGACCGTTTACGAACCCGTCGCCTGCCGCGATCACACGGAACGAATGCTCAAAGCTTTCGGCGCAGATATCCGTTCGGAAAAAAACGCGGACGACGTCAACGTCATCACACTGCGCGGAGGCCGGCGGCTGAAAGCCCGCGACGTTTTTGTCCCGGCGGATATTTCATCAGCGGCATTTGCCCTTGTCGCCGCGCTGATTACCGATAATTCCGACGTCACCGTCAGAAACGTCGGGTTAAATCCGCTGCGCACGGGAATACTGGACGTTTTATTAAAAATGGGCGCCGATATCCGTTTTGAAAACAAACGCGAAATCGCCGGAGAACCCGCGGCGGATCTGCGAGTACTGTCTTCAAAACTCAAAGGAATCGACGTTCCGGAGGAAATTGCCCCGTCCATGATTGACGAATACCCGATTCTGGCGGTTGCGGCAGCCTTTGCCGAAGGAGAAACCGTCCTGAACGGCCTGTCCGAACTGAAAGTCAAAGAAAGCGACCGTTTCCGGGCCATTATAGACGGACTGAACAAAAACGGCGTCGAATGCGCCGAAACCGGCGGCGATTCCATACGAATCCGCGGTTTTGGAAAAAAACCTTGCGGCGGCGGACTGATTGAGGCAAAACTGGATCACCGCATCGCCATGTCTTTTATGGTGATGGGCATGGCAAGCGAGAATCCCGTTTACATTGACGACGCTTCATCGGTTGCAACCAGTTTTCCGGAATTTATTCCTTTGATGAACACAGCAGGAGCAAACATACATGATTATTGCGATTGACGGCCCCGCGGCCGCGGGAAAAGGCACGCTGGCGCAAAACCTCGCCAAACATTTTTCCTACGCTTTTTTGGATACGGGCAGACTGTACCGCGCCGTCGGTTACGCCGTTTTGCAGGCCGGCGCCGATCCTTCCGACGAAGCCGCCGCGGCCAAACAGGCGCGCGCTTTTGATCCCAAAAGCATCAATCAGATTCTGTCCAATCCGGCTTTGCGCGACGAAGCGACCGGAAACGCCGCGTCCAAGGTCGCCGCCATTCCCGCCGTCCGCGAAGCTTTGCTGCAACTGCAAAGGGATTTTGCCGAACACCCGTTTTTTGAGGACGGCATGCCGGCCAAAGGCGCAGTGCTGGACGGCCGCGATATCGGCACCGTCGTCTGCCCGTCGGCCGATGTGAAATTTTTTGTCACCGCTTCGGCCGAAGTCCGCGCCGACCGCCGGTTCAAAGAATTGCAGGAAGCCGGCAAACCCGCCGATTATGATAAAATTCTGGCTGACATCAAAGAACGCGACGAACGCGATTCAAACCGCGCGACGGCGCCGCTGAAACCGGCCGCGGACGCTTATGTTCTGGATACGTCGCATTTAAACGCCGTACAGGCTTTTCAGGCGGCGCTGGATTACATTGCCGTCAATCATGCGTAAAATCAAAAAAATCTGAAATAATCCGTTGCAAAAGCAGGGATTTTCATATATACAGACAGCGGAACCGAAGGCACGGCGGTTCCGTTGTTTTTTATGTGCAGACCTCCGGATACAACCGGGCGGCATGAATAAAAATGATGTAAAGGAAGTAAATTTAAATGGTAACTAAAACAACAGCCGAAGAAATTCCGGCGATGAAAGAAAATTTTGCCGAACTGTTCAACGAAATGTTCGGTGAAGACAAAGGGCTGGAAGGCTCCGTTGTCAAAGGCACGATCGTAGCTTTGAACGATGATTTCGTTACGATTGACGTCGGCCTGAAATCAGAAGGCCGCATTGCCCGCCGTGAATTCGGCTTTAATGCGGAAATGAAAGTCGGCGATCAGGTCGACGTGTTCATTGACCGTTACGAAGACAAAGACGGCATGGTCGTTTTGTCGCGTGAAAAAGCCCGCCGAGAAGAAGCTTGGAACGAACTGGAAAAAGCGCAGGCGAACGGCGAACGCGTTACAGGCGTTATTTTCGGCCGCGTCAAAGGCGGCTTTACGGTTGATCTGTCCGGCGCGATCGCGTTTTTGCCGGGGTCTCAGGTTGACATTCGTCCGGTACGCGACGTCGGTCCGCTGATGGGCACGCCGCAGCCGTTCCAGATTTTGAAAATGGACCGCGCCCGCGGAAACATCGTTGTTTCCCGCCGCGCCGTTTTGGAAGAAACGCGCGTCGAACAGCGTTCCGAACTGATCAAGAATTTGTCCGAAGGCCAAATTCTGGACGGCGTTGTCAAGAACATCACCGATTACGGCGCGTTCATTGACTTGGGCGGCGTTGACGGTTTGCTGCATGTCACCGACATTGCCTGGAAACGCATTAATCACCCGTCCGAAGCGCTGACGATCGGTCAGCCCGTCAAGGTTCAGATTATCCGTTTCAACCCCGAAACGCAGCGTATCAGCCTGGGCATGAAACAGCTGGAAGCCGATCCGTGGTCCGGCGTTGAACAGAAATACCCTGTCGGCGCGAAACTGACCGGCCGTGTGACGAACATCACCGATTACGGCGCATTCATTGAACTGGAACAGGGCGTTGAAGGTCTGGTCCATGTTTCTGAAATGAGCTGGACGAAGAAAAACACCCACCCGGGCAAGATCATTTCCACTTCTCAGGAAGTCGAAGTTATGGTTCTGGACGTCGATCAGGCGAAACGCCGTATTTCTCTGGGTCTGAAGCAGTGCCTGCCCAATCCGTGGGAAGCTTTTGCCGAAACGCACCCGGTCGGTACGGTTATCGAAGGCGAAATCCGTAACATCACCGAATTCGGCCTGTTTGTCGGCCTGAACGGCGATATTGACGGTATGGTCCACTTATCCGACCTGTCTTGGGACAAGAGCGGGGAAGAAGCCGTTAAGGAATACAAAAAAGGCGACGTTATCAAAGCCAAAGTTTTGGACGTTGACGTTGAAAAAGAACGCATTTCTCTGGGCGTTAAACAGCTGACGAACGATCCGTTTGCCGACGCTGTTTCCGACATCAAGAAAGGCGACGTTGTAACGGGTATCGTTTCCGCGATCGCCGACAACGGAATCGAAGTCGAAGTAAACGGATCAAGAGGCTTTATCCGTAAAGCCGATTTGTCCCGCGACCGTTCCGAACAGCGTCCCGAACGCTTTGCCGTCGGTGACAAAGTCGATGCGAAAGTCACGCAGATTGACGCCAAAACGCGCAAAATCGCTTTGTCAATCAAAGCGCGCGAAATTGCTGAAGAAAAAGAAGCCTTGTCTGAATTCGGTTCCACCGATTCCGGAGCTTCCCTGGGCGATATTCTGGGCGCCGCGATTGCGAAAAAAGAAGCCGAAAAGAAATAATTCTGTCGGTTGCCAAAAGAAAACCTCCTGCTTTCGGGCGGGAGGTTTTTTATTCATCTAAAAGCGATCTGTACACATAAAAAAATATCTTCATATTAACATTATGCAGAATATGGAATGGTACGCCTTATTAATAAAACCGCCGTTAACGCCGCCGGATCAGGTATTTATGATTGTGTGGCCGATATTATATATGCTGATCGGGATTTCTTTTCTGATTTTTTTGAGAGCAAAAGAAAACCGGAAAAAATCAACCGGCATTATTACCTTTGTCATTCAAACGGGACTGAATTTACTTTGGTCTCCCGTTTTTTTCGGTCTGAAATCTCCCGGAGCTTCTCTGGCGGTGCTCTGTTTGCTGTCATTCTTTTTGGCGCAAACTTTTCGGATTTTTTACATCAGCTCCAAAACGGCATTCTTTTTATTACTTCCTTACGGAATTTGGATTCTTTTCGCTTTATACCTGAATATCGGCATTGTCGTTTTAAACTGAAAAAAGGCGGAATTAACCCGCCCTTTCCCCATTGCCGCTTTATTCTTTGACGACAATATAAGTGATCTGTTCACTGTCCGCGCGGATAATGCGCAGCAGACGCCCCGCGACTGAAATCATTGTCGAATCGGCCGGATATCCCAAAGTATCAAAACTGCCGCTGCCGCCGTTTGTCCCCGGAACAGCGTCCTTGTAAAACAGAATGATCTGATTGTTTTTTATACCGTCGTAAATGACTTCAAAATCCAAAAACGGCACTTTCGACTGATGAGAAGACAACACCCGTTTCATACGGGCCGATTCAGGCATAAGAAAAGCCTGTTCAGGAAACAGAGTCGCTTTGTCGCTGCCTTTTATTTCATATAAAAAGTGCCGCTGTATCGCGCCGTTCATGTCCACAAGAAAATAATAATGATTAAATTTCGGCAAAACGAAATAGGTTTTATCTTCCTGTTCAAACAGACCGAAAATCTGATATTTCCTTGCCGGCAAAGTCATTTCGTCCGTTCCGATTTTTATTTTTACCGGCCGGTCCAAAATCAATTCATCGGAAACGAAGTTATCCTTTTTAAAAGCCTGTACCCTTAAAACAGTTTCACCGACTTTTGCCGAAGCGGTTTCATTTAACACATAATTATTCCGGTACACTGTCTGCGACCCGGTAAAAACCGACGATTCCGGCGGCGGCAGAATTGTATAGGAACGCGCGGAAGACTGCATGTTTTCAAACGCTTCGGAAACCCCGAGCCAGCTATCGGGAACCAAAGCACATGACGTCAATACCGGTAAAATAAAAAACAAAAAAAGCTGTCGCATAAAAAAACTCCTTTTCGACGATAAATCGTCCCTTTAATGATTGACAATACCCGACAATCTTTGTATTGTCACCTATCTTCATTAGAAGAAAGTTAAGTTTGAGGATTGTGTTATGAAAGTTCGTAATTCCCTGAAGTCCGCTAAGCTGCGTGATAAAGACTGCAAAATCGTCCGCAGAAAAGGGCGCGTTTACATTATTAATAAGAAAAACCCGCGCATGAAGGCTCGTCAGGGCTAACCAGCGGATTTTTCGCAAACAAAAGAAAAAGCCTGCTTTTGCGGGCTTTTCGTGTTTAACTATTTCAGCGCATCTACGACCGCCAACATATCTGCCGGCAAAGGAATTTCGAATCGCATGACCTGATGCGTTGTCGGGTGTTCAAAGCTCATTTTATAAGAATGAAGCGCTTGGCGGGAAAAATTCACCACAGCGGCTAAAGCAGGATTATGCCGTGCCGTGCCGGGCACTTTTCCGTATGTTTTATCGCCGACCAACGGGTGGCCCAAAGCCGTCATATGCACACGAACCTGATGTGTCCGTCCCGTTTTCAGCGAACATTCCGCCAAACTGACCGCGCCGCCGGCATAAAGGCTGATTGTCCGGTAATGCGTCTCCGCTCTTTTGCCGCCGGATTTGACAACGGCCATTTTTTTGCGATTAACGGAACTGCGTCCGATCTGCGTTTCAATTACGCCCTGCGCCGGAAACAGTCTGCCCCAAATCAAAGCCAGATAACACCGTTCCAGGCTGTGAACGGCGAATTGGGCGGACAATCCTTTGTGGGCTTCGTCATTTTTGGCAATCACCATCAATCCGCTGGTTTCCTTGTCCAGCCGGTGGACGATTCCCGGACGAATGACGCCGCCGATTCCCGACAAACTTTCCCGACAGTGCGATAACAGCGCATTAACCAAAGTCCCGTCGTAATTGCCCGCCGCCGGGTGAACAACCATTCCGGCCGGTTTATTGACAACCAACAGATCGGCGTCTTCATATACGATATCCAGCGGAATCGGCTGGGCTTGCGGCACGGCGTCAACGGGCGCCGGAATTTCAATCCGGTAGACCTCCCCCGCCGCCGTCTTTTTATCCTGATCGCGCAGACAGACGCCGTTCAGAAAAACAGCCCCCTGATCAATCAGGGCCGAAACACGGCTGCGCGACAGATCCGTACAGGCCGCCAGCCACTTGTCCACCCTGATTTTGGCATTTTGCGGATCAACGGGCGGCGTTATTAAAACATTTTCATTGTCTTTTCTGTTATCCATAAAACAAACCGTGGCCTGAAAATACGAAACGGATTAAGTTTTTTAACATTATCAAAAACTTTTCTTTTTGTGTCGGCTTTTTTTCTGTATAAAAGAAAAAATGAATTTTTCCGAGGCCTCAAATGAATAAAATTTTATTTTTAAAAATGTTGATCGGCGTTATTACGCTTTTGATTTTTCTGACTTTGGGCGGCATCATTTACGGTCTGGTCAATTATAAAACGACGCCGAAGCTGCTGAGCGGCAGAACCGGAATCGCGCCGACACGAAAAAACACGACGGAAACGCCGCGAGAAATTTACCTAGATCTGGCGGACAAAGAACATGTTAAGGACAGTCATGCCTGCGGCGACATGCTCTGCATACGTATTGTTTCTGATTTTGACGGTGAACGCATTGTGATTTTCGACCCGGCCGCCCTGCAGGTCAAAGCCGTCATATTCGGTTCAAAGAAAAAAGCCGCGATATAAACTTTCGTCCTACGCGGAAAACACCTTTTTATTTGAAAAGCCCTCAATTCGGAGGGCTTTTTTTATAAACGGAAATTACATACCATTGAAAAAAATAAATTCGGAGACGAAACATGAAAAAATTCATTTTTTTATGCACTGTTTTTTTCTTTGCCGGTCTGAAATACGGGTTGGCGCAGGACAGTCTTTACAGGCTAAGCACGCATATTCTGGACGTCACCCGAGGAATTCCCGCGTCCGACGTACGCGTCGAATTATTCAAATTTAATCCGGAAACAAACGAATGGCAGCTGCAAAAAGCCGAAAAAACAGCGAAAAACGGCCGTATTGCAAACTTTGTTCCGGCTGAAGGCAGCGACAACGGCATTTATAAACTGCGTTTTTACACGGCGCCTTATTTCAAATCCCAAAATCTGAAATCCGTTTACCCGTACATTGAAATCGTTTTTGAAATGACCGGAAACGGACACTATCATATTCCGCTGACCGTATCGGCAAACGGTTATTCGACATATAAAGGAAACTGAAAACCGGCCGCCTCGTTTTTTTGCGGATCAGAAAGCAAAAGGAGCGGAACCTGACGTTTCCGCCCCTTTGAATGGTGCCGGCAGAGAGACTTGAACTCCCGACCTGATGATTACAAATCAACTGCTCTACCAACTGAGCTATGCCGGCCCCGATGCTGGATTTATATGCGAAGCGCTTTTTCTTGTCAATTAAAAAGATAACGCACCGGCCGTTAATCATTTTTAATATCTTTAAGGGGTCGCATTTTCGGAATATCCTTTGAACAAAAACGGAATTTACAAATGAAAGGAACACTTTAATGTTTTGTTTTCAATGCGAACAAACGGCCATGGGCAAAGGCTGCGCTTTGGCCGCCGGCGTCTGCGGAAAAAAAGCGCAGACCGCGGATCTGCAGGACGATTTGACAAGCGCGCTGGCCGCACTGGCTTCTTCGGCGGAAAAAACCGAAGAAAAAACCGGCCTGATCATCGAAGGGCTGTTTACAACCGTTACCAACGTCAATTTTGATGACGAAACAATCCGGTCTTTGACCCGCCGTGTCCGGGAAATGACGGACAAACCGTCCGATTTTAAAATTTCCGCCGTCTGGAACGCCGATGAAAATACAAAAAGTCTGAAATCGCTGCTCTTGTTCGGATTAAAAGGAATGGCCGCCTATGCGCACCATGCTCGCGTTCTGGGATACAAAAACGAAACGGTCGACGACTGTTTTTATGATTCTCTGCGCCTGCTGGCCGGAAACGCCGGTACGGACGAACTGCTGGCCGGCGTTTTAAAAGTGGGCGAAGTCAACCTGCTTTGCATGGAACTTCTGGACAAAGCAAACACGGAAACTTACGGCATTCCGGTTCCGACAGCCGTTACGACAAACATCGAAAAAGGACCGTTCATCGTCGTTTCCGGCCATGATTTGCACGATCTGGATTTGCTGCTGCGGCAAACGCGGGACAAGGGAATCAATATTTACACACACGGCGAAATGCTGCCCTGTCACGCTTATCCGGAATTAAAGAAATATCCGCATTTAAAGGGTAACTTCGGCACCGCCTGGCAAAATCAGCAAAAAGAATTCGCGGACGTGCCGGGCGCTTTTCTGTTTACGACGAACTGCATCATGCCCGTCAAAGACAGTTATGCCGACCGCGTGTTTACGACGTCCGTCGTTGAATATCCGGGAATTACCCACATCGGCGCGGACAAGGATTTTTCGCCCGTTATCGCCAAAGCCCTGGAACTGGGCGGATATTCCGAAGAACACAAAATGACGGGCATCAACGGCGGCGACGTGTTAACGGTCGGTTTCGGGCATCATACGGTTTTATCCGCCGCGGACAAAATCATCGAAGCCGTAAAAAACAGAAAGTTAAAACATATCTTTCTGGTCGGCGGCTGCGACGGCGCCAAACCGGGGCGAAACTATTACACGGAATTTGTCAAATCAACGCCGCCAGACACGCTGGTTTTAACATTGGCCTGCGGCAAATACAGGTTTAACGATCTTGACCTGGGAAAAATCGGCGATCTGCCCCGGCTGCTGGACATGGGACAGTGCAACGATGCGTACAGCGCGATTAAAGTCGCCGCGGAACTGGCAAAGGCGTTTAATTGTTCCGTCAACGACCTGCCTTTGTCGCTGGTTTTGTCCTGGTATGAACAAAAAGCCGTCTGCATCTTGCTGACCCTGCTGTATTTAGGCGTTAAAAATATCCGGCTGGGCCCGACGCTGCCGGCTTTCGTCAGCCCGGACGTATTAAAAATTCTGACCGAAAAATACGGCGTCGCGCCGATTTCCGACCCGGCCAACGATTTGAAAGCTTTGTTAAAAAGCTGAAATCGACCTGTTTTCGGAAACGTCTTTTTATCCCCGACGATAAAAAGATATTCCGAAAACAATTTAAAATGTTTGTCGTTTCGCATTTTTATGCTATAGACATCAACAGCGTATTTCGACGAGTCAAAAACGCGGGCGTGGTGAAATTGGCAGACACGCCAGATTTAGGTTCTGGTGGCTTCGGCCGTGGGGGTTCAAGTCCCTTCGCCCGCACCACTTTTTGGCTTTGTCGGACTTTTGAAATGTTTTGAATTTTTTAGGAAAAAGGATATGCAGGTAACTGAAACAAAAGCAGAAGGGCTGAAACACGGATTTAAAGTGGTTGTTCCCGCGGAAACAATCGCTGCCAAAGTGACGGATAAAATCAAATCAATCGGCGAAAACGCGACTATTCCCGGTTTCCGCAAGGGAAAAGCTCCGGAAAGCTTTTTGCGCCAGCGTTATGAAAAGGCCGTCATGGGCGAAGTGCTGGACGAACTGATCCAGTCCGAAACGTCAAAGACTTTGTCCGAACGTTCTTTGCGCCCGGCTATGCGTCCGAAAATCGAAATCACCGCCTTTGACGAAGGCAAAGATCTGGAATTCACGCTGGACGTCGAAGTCGTCCCCGAAATCACGCCCGTTGATTTCGCAACGATTTCTTTGGAAAAGCTGATTGCCGATATCCCCGAAGAAGAAATCGAAAAGGCTTTGGAACGTCTGGCCGCGGCGCGCAGCGATTCCGAACCGGTTAAAGAAGACCGCGCGGCGAAAAACGGCGACATCACCGTTATTGACTTTGTCGGATCCATTGACGGCGTCGAATTCCCCGGCGGCAAAGGGGAAAATTATTCTCTGGAACTGGGATCAGGTTCTTTTATTCCCGGTTTTGAAGACCAGCTGGTCGGCAAAAAGGCCGGTGAAAAAGTCGACGTAAAGGTTCCCTTCCCCGCCGATTACCATGCTAAAGACCTGGCCGGCAAAGACGCCGTTTTCGCCGTCACCGTCAAAGAACTGCGCGCGAAGAAAGCCGCCGAAATCAATGATGAATTTGCCAAATTCTTCGGCAAAAACTCTTTGGACGAACTGCGCGAAATGATCCGCGCGGAATTGATGCGCGAATATGAAAGCGTATCCATGAGCAATCTGAAACGCGTTTTGCTTGACGCTTTGGCCGAAGCGCATGATTTCCCCGTTCCGGAAAGCATGCTTGATCTGGAATTCGACGCGATCTGGAAACAGGTTCAGGCCGCCAAAGATAAAAACCAGCTGGACGAAGACGACGCCGGCAAATCCGACGACGAACTGCGCGACGAATACCGCGCGATCGCCGAACGCCGCGTCCGTTTGGGACTGCTGCTGGCCGAAATCGGCATGAAAAACAAAATCACCGTTACGGACGCCGATCTGAACCGCGCGATCATGATGGAAGCCCGTCAGTTCCCCGGTCAGGAAAAGGCTGTTTTCGATTTCTATGCCAAACACCCCGAAATGCTGGACAGACTGCGCGCTCCGCTGTTTGAAGAAAAAGTGATCGACTTTATCTTAAAGGCCGTTAAACTGAACGAAAAGAAAGTAACGCCCGAAGAATTGTATAAAGCCGACGCCGAAGACGCCAAAAAACCGGCAAAAAAGGCAAAGAAAACAGCCAAAGCCGCGGATAAAACCGAAGAAAAGAAACCGGCGAAAAAAGCCAAGGCAAAGGAAGAAACAGCCGAAGCCGAAGAAAAGAAACCAGCTAAGAAACCGGCTGCCAAGAAAAAAGCGGACAAATAACGGTTTAAAACTTTTCTTTGTTTGAACTGCAGGGGAACCGCGGGAATTTTCCGGCGGTTCCTTTAATCGAATAAAAAACAGGAGAATACAACTATGCGCGAACGCGACCCGATGGACGTTTACATGAACACTCTGGTGCCGATGGTGATTGAACAGACCAGCCGCGGCGAACGGTCATTTGACATTTATTCCCGTCTGTTAAAAGAACGAATCGTTTTTCTGACAGGCGAAGTCCATGACGAAGTTGCCAGCCTGATTTGTGCCCAGCTCTTGTTTTTGGAATCCGAGAACCCGAATAAAGATATTGCTTTTTATATCAATTCTCCGGGCGGCGTCGTAACGTCGGGTATGGCAATTTTCGATACGATGAACTATATCCGTTGTGATGTTTCGACTTTGTGCATCGGCCAGGCGGCCTCTATGGGATCGCTGCTGCTTACCGCCGGGAAAAAGGGAAAACGGTTCTGTCTGCCCAACGCGCGCGTGATGATTCATCAGCCGTCCGGCGGATTCAGGGGACAGGCTACCGATATTGAAATTCATGCCCGTGAAATTCTGGCTTTGCGCGCGCGGCTGAACAACATTTACGTTGAACAGACCGGCCAAAGTCTGGAAACAATCGAAAAGGCGATGGAACGCGATAATTTTATGAGCGCCGAAGAAGCCAAAGCGTTCGGACTGATCGACGAAGTTGTTTCGACGCGTCCGAAACCGGCGGAATAAAACGCGTAAAAACACTGTCTTAATATGATATTGCCTTTGCTTGCCCGATCATAGTAGCATGGCAAAGAACAAAATGAGGATTTTGACGACTATGACGAAAACACCGTCCAAAGATGATAAAAAAGGAACGCTGTATTGTTCTTTTTGCGGCAAAAGCCAGCATGAAGTAAAAAAACTGATTGCCGGTCCGAATGTCTTTATCTGTGACGAATGCATCGGCCTGTGCACCGATATTATCACGGAAGAACATCAGGAAAGCGCGGTAAAAGAAGCCGGGAAAATGCCTTCGCCCAAAAAAATCAAGGAAGTTCTTGACGATTACGTGATCGGGCAGGAACTGGCTAAAAAAGTGTTATCCGTCAGTGTTTATAACCATTATAAACGCCTGACGACACGGGACGAAGGCAAATCGGACGTGGAAATTTCAAAATCCAATATTCTGCTGATCGGCCCGACGGGATCCGGAAAAACGCTGATGGCGCAGACTTTGGCGCGAATCTTGGACGTTCCGTTCTGCATGGCGGACGCGACGACATTAACCGAAGCGGGATATGTCGGCGAAGATGTTGAAAACATCATTTTAAAACTGCTGCAGGCGGCCGATTACAATGTTGAAAAGGCGCAGCGCGGCATTATTTATATTGATGAAATCGACAAGATTTCCAGAAAATCCGAAAACCCTTCCATTACGCGCGACGTTTCGGGCGAAGGCGTGCAGCAGGCTTTGCTGAAAATCATGGAAGGCACGGTCGCTTCCGTTCCGCCGCAGGGCGGACGCAAGCACCCGCAGCAGGAATTTATTCAGGTTGACACGACAAACATTCTGTTCATCTGCGGCGGCGCTTTTGCCGGACTGGAAAAAGTCATCGCGCAGAGAACGAATAAATCTTCCATCGGATTCGGAGCAAACGTTTCCGGTCCTGACGACCGTAAAACAGGCGAAGTCCTGCGCGACGTCGAACCGGAAGATCTGTTAAAGTTCGGCTTGATCCCCGAATTTATCGGCCGTGTACCGGTGTTGGCGACACTGGAAGATCTGGACGAAGATGCTTTGGTAAAAATCCTGACGGAACCGAAAAACGCTTTGGTCAAACAGTATCAGGCTTTATTTTCCATGGAAAACGTCCGGTTGACCTTTACGCCGCAGGCGCTGCGCGAAATCGCCAAAAAAGCGGTCGAACGCAAAACGGGCGCCAGAGGATTGCGCGCGATCATCGAACGGCTGCTGCTGGAAACGATGTTTGAACTGCCGTCAATGGAAGGCGTCGGCGAAATCGTCGTTGACGATAAAGTCGTGCTGGGTGAAACGGAACCGCTGCGCATTTATAAAAAGAAAGATAAAGAGGCTTCAAGCGCATAAGATTTTTTAATTGCGCTCTTGTGCTTTATTTTTTCCAACCTTATTTATTAACCGACTTACACAACCAACAAAAGGGAGAGGTGGTTATCATGGACGCCCCGGCTCAAGAAAAAATATATCCTTTATTACCTTTGCGGGATATTGTCATCTTTCCGCATATGATTGTTCCTTTGTTTGTCGGCAGGGAAAAATCTGTAAAAGCCCTGGACAAAGCAATGAACGACGACCGACAAATCGTTTTGCTGACGCAAAAAGATCCGGCTTTGGACAACCCGAACGCTGAAGAAATGCATTCTGTCGGCACTTTGGGATCGGTGGTCCAGCTGCTGCGCCTGCCCGACGGCACGGTCAAAGCGCTGGTTGAAGGATTGAAGCGCGTCAAAATCAAGCAATTTTCCGACAATAACGACTGTTTTGAAGCGCAAATTGAAGATATTCCCGATAAAATCAGTGCCAAAGACGACATTAACGCTTTCATGCGTTCTTTGATGACACAATTTGAAGAATACGTCCGGCTGAACAAAAAAATCCCGCCGGAAATTCTGCTGTCTATCGGCCAGATTGAAGATCCGTCAAAACTGGCCGACGTTATTGCGTCGCATTTGTCTTTGAAACTGACGGACCGGCAAAATCTGCTGGAAACGCAGAACGTTTTCACACGTTTGGAATTGCTGTTCGGCTATATGGAAGCCGAAATGGGCGTCCTGCAGGTTGAAAAGAAAATCCGCCGCCGTGTGAAAAAGCAGATGGAAAAATCTCAGCGCGACTATTATCTGAACGAACAAATGAAAGCGATTCAGAAAGAGCTGGGCGACGAAGACGGTTCCGCCGAACTGGACGAGCTGGAAGCGAAAATCAAAAAGACAAAAATGTCCGCCGAAGCGAAGGCAAAAGCGAAGTCGGAATTAAAGAAACTGCGCCACATGAGTCCGATGTCATCGGAAGCCACCGTTATCCGCAATTATCTGGACTGGCTGCTGGATCTGCCGTGGGGTAAAAAGTCCGCCATTCAGACGGATTTGAAAAAAGCCGAAGAAATTTTGAATCACGACCACTACGGCCTGGAAAAAGTCAAAGAACGCATTTTGGAATATCTGGCGGTGCAGAAAAAAACGAAATCCGTCAACGGGCCGATTTTGTGTCTGGTGGGTCCTCCGGGCGTCGGGAAGACGTCTTTGGGCGAATCAATCGCCCGCGCGACGGGCCGCAAGTTTGTCCGCGCGTCGCTGGGCGGCATGCGCGACGAAGCCGAAATCCGCGGCCACCGCCGTACTTACGTCGGTTCCATGCCAGGCAAGATCATTCAGAGCATGAAAAAAGTCAAAACCCGCAATCCGTTATTCCTGCTTGACGAAATTGACAAGCTGGGGGCCGACTGGCGCGGGGATCCTTCTTCCGCCCTGCTGGAGGTTCTGGATCCGGCGCAGAATTCAACGTTTAACGACCATTATCTGGAAGTCGATTACGATCTGTCCGACGTTATGTTCATTACAACGGCGAATTCGTTAAAGATGCCGCGGCCTTTGCTGGACCGTATGGAAATTATCCGCATCGCCGGATATACGGAAGACGAAAAAGTCGAAATCGCCAAACGCCACTTAATTAAAAAGCAGCGTGAAGCGGCGGGTTTAACCGAAAAAGAATGGACGGTCAGCGATGAAGCGCTGCGTTCTTTAATCCGCTTATACACCCGCGAATCCGGCGTGCGCAATCTGGACAGAGCTTTAGCCGGACTGGCGCGCAAAGCGGCAAAAGAACTGATGACGACGAACAAAAAAACCGTCAATATCACCGAGCGCAACCTGAAAAAATATGCCGGCGTTCCGGTTTACACTTACGGTGTTGCCGAAAAACAGGATCAGGTCGGCGTAACGACAGGTCTGGCATGGACGGAAGTCGGCGGCGAGATTCTGTCGATCGAAGCCGTCATGATGCCCGGCCACGGCCGTGTGACGCAAACGGGACAACTGGGCGACGTGATGAAAGAATCGATCGCCGCGGCGCGTTCTTTTGTGCGATCCCACGCTGTTGCTTTCGGTATTCGTCCCGACCTGTTTGACAAACGCGACATTCACATTCACGTTCCCGAAGGCGCGACGCCGAAAGACGGGCCGTCCGCGGGGATTGCGATGTGTACGTCTTTGGTTTCCGCGATGACGGGCATTCCCGTTTCCAAAGATATCGCCATGACCGGCGAAATCACGCTGCTGGGCAAAGTATTGCCGATCGGCGGGCTGAAGGAAAAGTTGTTGGCCGCTTTGCGGGCGGGGATAAAGACGGTTTTAATTCCGAAAGACAATGAAAAAGATCTGGAAGAAATTCCCGACAACGTCAAAAAAGGCCTGACGATTATTCCCGTTTCAACGGCCGAAGAGGTTTTAAAACGCGCTTTGATCCGTCCTTTAATTCCGATTGAATGGAATGAAGAAGAGGAAGAAAACAAAGCGAAAGCCGCTTTGATGAATCAGGAAGAAGAAGACGGCGAAGAAAAAGTCCGTTGCCACTGACCATCGTGATGAAAAAGAAAAGGAAGGAAAGGTGTTTCCTTCCTTTTTTGATTCGGCAAAACGGGGATAGACACTTAAAAAGCGATATAATTTTTTATGTTTTTCTATTTTTAGCGTTTTTTCCGATCGAAAAGTTTCATAAAAACCGGAAAAAGCAAAAAAAAATCAGCAAAAGCCTTATTCTCCTATTGACCGAGGAAAGCTTCACGTTCTAAACTTTCTCTTAGATTCGTTGTTGAATCTGAGTTTTGTCTTTTAATTTTAATAGAGGGAGCCCTCACGTGAATAAGAACGATCTCGTAGCTGAAGTAGCTAAGAACACCGGTCTGTCCAAAACGGACGCCAGCAAGTCTGTTGATGCTTTTTTGAATGCCGTTACCGGCGCTTTGAAGAAAAACGACGAAGTCCGTCTGGTTGGCTTTGGTACGTTCAGCATTGCTCAGCGCGCTGCAACCGAAGGCCGTAACCCCCGTACGGGTGCCAAAATTAATATTCCGGCTTCTAAACAGCCGAAATTTAAGGCAGGCAAAGGTTTAAAAGACGCTGTCAATTAATAGCGTCCTTTGTTCTTAAAGACAGGCGGTCTGCAATTTGCGGCCGCTTGTTTTTTTATCTTGTTATCCGGAAATAAATCCTGTATAACCATTGATGTTCACGGGCGACTAGCTCAGCTGGTTAGAGCATCTCGTTTACACCGAGAGGGTCTGCGGTTCGAATCCGTAGTCGCCTACCATAAAAAAAGGGTATCGAAAGATACCCTCTTTTTTATGGTTAGAAGACTTGGATAAGAACCGCAAGCGGTTCGGTCGCCAGCGGCGACGACGCGCAGGACATTTGTCCGAGCGGCCCCGCAAGGGGTGAGCTAATGCGAACAATCCGTAGTCGCTTCCCATAAAAAAAGGGGATCGAAAGATACCCTCTTTTTATGGTCGGAAGACTTGGATAAGAACCGCCCCAAATTTTCTTATAAAGAGAGAAAAAAAATATTGCCGCAGACATTTCCGAAAACGGAAAAAGGAAACTGTTATTTCCTTGCGGTTTATACCCCTTTCGATTATACTGACTTCGTGTTTCTAAAAGAAAGAAACACAGGGCGTCGAAAACCCTAACTCAGATAGTCGCTTTGTGTATGGCGACTAAAAAACTATACGCCAATATCTGTCCTTCGGGCGGATCAACCCAGTTAAAAAGTATCATTTTTAAGATCGTCTTTTAATCGAGC
>URSF01000007.1 GCA_900550445.1 uncultured Rhodospirillaceae bacterium
CTGTTGTTACAACCGGGCTTACGGGATCAAAGATAATCGGATCGCGCGGGAGAACCGGAACGACAGGATCAACTGGGTCAGGATTAACCGGAACGATCGGGTCAAGGATAGGTTTTTGTGTTAAATTGCTACAGTCTTCTTTTCCGTCGATGGTCATATAGCACAATTCTTTTTGTATGGTTTGCAAATGATTATTGTTATTGTTTTCCGTGACAAGTGAATTCATCATGGCGTCGGCCGTGGAAGCGGCGGTTAATACAGCTGCAAAAGCAAAAGAACAGATGATTTTTTTCATGATAGTACCCTCCTGATGTTAAAAGTTACCTGATTCTATTATTCAGCGAACAGAAGGGCTCTTCTATAAAAATATGGGGGAGGGGGGCATTTTTGTCATAAATCTGTAACATTTGAAAGCGGGACAAAACGGACGTAAAAGCGGAGTTATTAACGGCAAAAAATGGTTTTAATAAGTATGTAAAAAAGAAAGTTGCGGGCAGTCATAACCGTAAAGAAAGGCCGGAATGTATTGAGCGTAAGTTTTTATGTGCTTTTTTTTTAAATTCCGTTTTTGCCAATATTGAAAAAACGGTGTTTTCAGGGGGGCGTTAGCCGACAGGCGTTTACCGTGTTTTGTGGCGTTCTTTTTTTCCCTGAATTTTTCATGTTTGTCGCGACTCGGCAAAAAAAGTAAAGAAATCGTAAAAAATATGTTGAATGAGATTCAAGATATTGTATCTTGATAAAATAAACAGCCGTATTTTGCCAAAGACAGATTTTTTCGTTAATTAAGGACCGTGTTTGATGTGTTTCTTTAAACAGAATTTTAAGGGATATAAAGTTTTCCTGCAGGTTGTTCTGTTTTCTTTGCTGACCGTTTCCTGTACGATTCAGACAGAGCCGACAACTTTGGGAGAACGTTCC
Organism: uncultured Rhodospirillaceae bacterium; assembly: GCA_900550445.1. Taxonomy (GTDB): domain Bacteria; phylum Pseudomonadota; class Alphaproteobacteria; order CAAGCB01; family CAG-977; genus UBA11549. The sequence continues at coordinate 922 of URSF01000007.1, forward strand.
GCCAGAGCGGCTGTTGATAAGGCGGCTTTGTTCGGCGGTCAGGAAGAAATCATCAAGCCGATTACGTTATATGAAGCTATCGCCAGGGCAATTAAATATAACTCCGATCAAAGGGTTGCTTTGATGGAACAGGCCGTCGCTTACGGTATCGCGGAATCTTCGTCGATTGATCTGCTGCCGCAACTGGCCGCCGGCGGCGGGTTCGCAACGCGGTCCAATCGTTTGGCCGTTTCCGCCAAATCCGTTGAAACGGGCAGTCAGACTTTGGAAGAGTCTTATATTGAAGATAAATCCGTCCGCGGTGCGCAGTTGCAGGTCGTGTATAATGTATTGGATTTCGGCATCAGTTATGTGAATGCCAGGCAGGCGTCTGATAAGCGTTATGTCAGTGAAGAAATCCGCCGTAAATCCGTTCAGCAGGTTGTTCATGAAGTGCGAACCTCTTTCTGGAAAGCCGCCGCGGCGCAGCGGATTATCGAAGATATGGGCGTTTTGATTGCCGCCGTGCAGGACGAGCTGGTGCGTGTGAATGACGGCAGCTTGTCCGATAAAACGACAGATCAGCTGAAAGAGCAGAAAAAGCTGTTGACGGCGTTGAAAAGTCTGATGGATCTGCGCAATGATATTTTAACGGCCAAAGCTGAATTGGGCGCTTTGATGAATTTGCCGCCGAACGCCGAATTTGTTCTGGATATTCCGCCGGATATGGATAATCCGAAAATTGTCCGCGATCTGGGGCAGATCGATTTGGAACATTTTGCTTTGGTCAATCGTCCGGAACTGCGAATTAATGACTATGAAGCCCGGATCGCCGCTTTGGAAGCAAAAAAGGAAATGTTGCGATTGTTCCCGGGAATTGAATTCGGCGCGGGAGTTAATTACAACTCTAATTCTTATCTGAAAAATAAAAATTGGGCTGACGCCGGAATCGGCGTGACGTGGAATCTGATGAATCTGTTTTCGCGTCCGCAGGCTATTCGGCTGGCAAAAAGCAAAGAAGAGCTGGAACGGCTGCGGCGGCTGGCCATGACAATGGCGGTGATGTCGCAGGTTAATATTTCCTATTTGCAGTTAAGGCAGGCCGCTGAAGGATTTGAAGTGGCAAATTCTTTGGACAAAGTTAACGACGGATTGTGGCAGAAGTCTTTCGCCGAAAAAAACAAAACCGTTCAGGAAAGGCGTGAAACTTTGTTCGTCGCCGTCGACAGGTTGGTGTCTCATTTAAAGCGTGATTTCGCTTATGCCGATTATAAAGGGGCGGAAAGCAATTTATTCGTCGCGCTGGGGGTTGATCCTTTGCCACGTTTTATCGCGCAGGCAAGTGTGCACTCTATTGCGGAAACTTTGGAAGATAACTTGTCCCGCAATGCGCCGCGCGGGTTTAAAGACGTTTCTTATGACCGGCCGCCTTCGGACAGGGCGCATCTGACGGCGTTGAGCAAAGATCAGCGCGCCAAGCTGTTGGAATGGTCCGGTCTGCGCCGTGTTAATAAAAAAGGAGCGCCGTTGGCGCAAAGAGCCGTTGATGATCCCGTCGTTTTAAAAGGAGCGGTTCCTTCGGTCAAAAAGCGGGCTGCCGGCGGAAAAGCGCGGAAAGATGAAAATAACAATATTCCCGCCGGATTTAAGTTACTGCAGCTGTCTTCGTTCGCACAGTTGGACAAAGCGCAGATCTATTGGCAGGAGCTGGTGGCGGCGGATCCCGCTCTGGCGGCTTATTCTCCGATTTACAGGGAAGTCAATGTCAGCGGAAAAATGAGATTCAGAACATTTATCGCCGATACGGAAAGTCGTTTGAGGGATATTTGCCGGCGTTTGGCGGCCGAATTGAAATCTTGTCTGATCGTTCAAAAGTAAGTTATGTCCGAGATTGAAACAAAGCGGTTGATATTGCGTCCGTTTGTTAAAAATGACGTAACGGCCTTGTTCCGGATTATGAGCGATGCGGCGGTAAACAGATTTTTACCCTTATTTCCTTTGAAAACGATTGAAGAAGCCGAAAATTATCTGCAGGAAAAATATCTGAACCGTTATGAAGCCGGCGTGGATTTTTATTACGCGCTTTGTTTCAAGGCGGATAATGTACCGATCGGCTATATCAAAGTCGGTGAAGACGACAGTCATGATCTGGGATATGGGCTGTGCCGGGAATATTGGAACAAAGGAATAATGACCGAAGCTTGTCTGGCCGTTCTGGAAGCCGTAAAAAAAGCCGGGCTGCCGTATGTGACGGCAACGCATGATGTCAATAATCCGGCCAGCGGGGAAGTCATGCGGAAAGCAGGATTAATATACAGGTATTCTTATGAGGAATTATGGCAGCCCAAAAACATACCGGTGATTTTCCGGTTGTATCAGATTAATTTTGACGGGCAGGACGGCCGTGTTTATAAAAAATATTGGGATAACGCTTCTGTGCGCTTTGTCGAAAATCTATAGCGAAAAAGAAATTACTGGCAAGCCGGTTGTTTTTTTCCTTTAGGCGGCAGATCCGCGATTTCTTTTGCCTGTTCCGCCGCCTTCTGCGTCGGGCGGGGAGAATGAAACTCTTTGCCTGTCAAGAGGCTCTTGACAGATCCGACGGCGAAAAATTGTTCGTAAAGTGTCGCGGACATCTTCATTCCTTTCTGCAATACTGTAAAAAGTATCCGTCAAAAAGAAAAATTTGTCAAATTATTCCCGGAGATTCATCATGTATCCGGAAATTATCCGATCATTGTCAAACTTTTCCCATATATCCGAAGACAGGCGGGAAAAAACGGTGTTGATTAAATTTACAAGGGCAAAAACAAGTAGTTTAAGCGGCGTGATCGTTAAAAAGTTCCGGCAGAGCGTCAATGGCGTCGTCAATGAGTTTTTGGCCGTCTTCCCCGGATAATTTTTCCGTCAGGATTTGTTCAACGGTTTGCATGGCGATCGCAATGGCTTTATTGCGTACTTCTTCGGAAGCTTCTTCCGCCGCGCGGTCTAAGCGCTGTTCCGCGGCGGCTTCGCGGTTTTTAAGTTTTTGTTCAAAATCTTTTTGGATTTCTTCTTTCAGCCGGCCGGCATTTGCTTCCGCTTCCTTTAAAGCGTCGCGGGTCATCTGTTCCATTTTTTCATGCCGGTCCGTATATTCGGCCAGCAGTTGTTCCGCTTGGCGGCGCAGCTGCGAGGCTTCGTCCAGTCTGGCGGCTATCCCGTCGGCTCTGGCCTGCAAAAGTGACGAAACGGCTTTGCCGGACAGTTTGATCAAAGCGATGATTGTCAGGCAAAAGGCAATGCCGACCCAGAACGTCGGATCCTGAAACAAATTGTGTTCCGCGACATGAGCCGTTGTTGTCGTGGCAAAAGCAGGGGAAATAATCATATTGTTTTTTCCATTACAGAGGCTGTTTTTTGTTTTATTTCATCAGCTGAAACGGCAATTCCCGCAACTTTGCGGGTTATTTGATCCGTCAGGCTGCCGGATATTGCCGCAATATCCTGCAAGGCTTTTTCCTTGGCGGTATTCAGCGTTTGTTCCTTTTCGGCAATGTGCGCCGCAAGGCGTCGGGCAAAGTCCGTTTCCATCTGTTTGGTTAACGCCTGCGCTTCTTCCTGCGCTTTGGCAAGAGCCGCCTGCGTCTGTTCTTTGACCGAAGCCTGCGCCTGTTCCAATTCTTTAAGCAGGCGAGCGGCTTCGGTTTTCAGTTCATCGGTTTTTTTGATGTCGTTTTCAATCCGGGACCGCCGCGCGTCCACCGTCGCGCGCATCGCCGGCATGACAAAACGCCATATCACCAAAAACATGGTGCAGAATGTGATTAACATCCAAAAGCTTTGGGAGGCATACCATGTCGGATCAAGCTGCGGCAGCATTGTTCGTCGGTCCTTTTTAAATTGAAAATTACAAGAACAACATAATTAACGCGATCACCAGCGCGTACAGCGCAATCGCTTCCGTCGCGGCAAAGCCGATCAGACCAAACGCGTTGACGTCGTTCTTTACCGTCGGATTGCGACCGACCGTGTCAATCATCGTGATCCAGATCTTGGACACGCCTTCCGCAGCGGTTTTCATGCTTAAAGCGCACAGCGCGGCCGCTAAAAATTTTGCTGCATCCGCAATGTATTTTGCATATTCGGCTTCCATATTCATATCCTTCCTAAAAAAGTACCTTCACAAAAACAAGAACTAATGCGCGTGCAGCGCATCGTTCAGATAAACACAGGTCAGAATAGTATAAATATACGCTTGCAAGACTGCAATCCCCATTTCAAAAACGGTTAACAGGGAAATGAATACAAGCGGCAACCACCCGCCCCAGAAACTTAAATCGTAAATAAAACCGGCAATGACCTTTAACATAATGTGACCGACCATCATGTTAACGGTTAAACGCACCGTCAGGCTGAACGGTTTGGAACAAAAAGAAATGATTTCAATCGGAACCAAAATCGGCGCGATCGCTATCGGCGTGCCGCTGGGAAAAAAGTTCGTAAACCAGTTCAAACCGCGTTTTTTCAGTCCGGCAAACACTGTCACCAAAATGGCAAACACGGATAAAGAGCCGACCGCCGCAAAGTGGCTGGTGTAGGTGAAGCTGTAAGGCAGCAGGCCCAGCAGATTGCCCAAAACAACAAACATAAACAGGGTAAAGATAAACGGAACGTATTTCCGTCCCGCCGGGCCGACCATTTCGTTGACCATGCCGGTTATCAGTTCGTATACAATTTCCGCAACCGACTGCAGTTTTGTCGGAATAAGATTCCTTTTGCGCATGGCGATAATGAAAAACGCCGAACAGACAACAACGCCCAATGCCATAAACAAAGATGAATTCGTAAAGGACAAATCAATACCGTCAACTTTGGGCAGAGAAATAACGGGTTTTATTTCAAATTGTTCTATCGGACCGGACACTGCTTATTCCTTTCCCTGCGGGGTTTGCCGGTCTTCGCTGCGCCGTTTGTCATAACGCTGCAGAAAACGAACGACATTCAATACGCCGGCGATGCACCCCAATATTAAAAAAACGGCAATAAAAACGGGACGTGTTCCCAGCCAACGGTCCAACCCGTACCCGATTCCCAAACCGCATATAACCCCGGCGATCAGGTCTGACACAACATTAAAAGCCAACCACATCATTCGTCCGATCGGGTGGGGCGACGATGAATGCGATCCCTGAACACCGGACGTCCGGCGCCGCAGAGCGTTCAGGCGTTCGTCAATTTCTCGCAGAGCATCGGCAGAGGGCTTTTGCTGTTGTTCTTCAGGCACTGTTTCACCTTCAGGCGTTGTGTATGCTACGAAGTCAATTCGGAAATGTCAAGAATTTCCGCGCTACGGCGCTGTTGGCGCGGGGGCGGTTTCCTGTCGTGCCGGAGCGGCGGGCCATGAGCCTTTGTAGGTTTTTTTCAGGCGTTCAATCGCCCGGTCAAGGTCTGAACGGCTGGGGACGCCTTCAAGAAATTCCTTTTCTTTGCCCAGCTGCAAAATCAACGTCGGCGTTGCGTGAATTTTAAACTGCATGATCGCCAGATTGCGTTGGCGGGTCAGTTCCTTTAACGCCGATTCGTCCGTCGCGCAGGCGGTCATTTCGTCTTCGGTCAGGCCGGCCAGTTTCGCATACGGCAGCAAGGCTTCCTGCAAATTAGGCGCCACCGCCCATTTCATCTGGTTTTCAAACAAGGATTCCATAAAGGCAAAATACTGTTCGCCCGACAGGCAGCGGGAAATCAACGATGCGGTCACGGCGCGCGTGTCAAGCGGAAAGTCTTCCAAAATAATCAGCGCTTCGTTTTTATCTACGTATTTTTCCTGTATGTACGGCATCAGTTGCGTATGAACAACAGGGCAGTGAGGGCAGGTCAACGATGTGAAAATATGGATTTTTAAAGGGGCTTCCCTGTTCCCGATCGTTTTTTCGGAAAAATCAAAAACGGGTTTGGGGGATTCCGTTTCCGCAGATGGCGTTTCTGACGCTGCCGGTCGGGTCGACGCCGTTGTTTCGGGGGCGGGCGAGCCGGTAAAAAAGTTTTTGATCTTTTGGAACCACGACGTTTCGGTCTGAGCCAAAGCGGAGGAAGACGTCAACGTAAAAAGCAAAAAGCTGAAAATAAAACTTTTTGTGGTGTTTCTCATACGATTAATCTCCTTAAAAACTGCTGTTCAGTCCTTTATAAACGAAAAAACAAAAGCTGTTAATTATTTTTTGGAGGTATGCAAAAGCAAGCCCAGTTCCGCGGCGGCGTTTCGCAGGGCTTCGTCTTCTATATCGGACGTCAGGGCGTTTATTTCCGCCTGTTCCCGCGGTTCGGGAGGGCGAAACGGTGCAGGAGAAGAAAAGCGGGGAGCCGCGCCGCCTTGGGTCAGGCGGATATCGGCAACGGCAGGATAGCCGAAATACGAATTGATTTTTTCCAGAATTTGTTCCTTGCGGGCATTAAATTCAACGGCGTAAGCGCCGCTGAAAGCTTTAACGTGCAAAACGGCCCGGTCGGGAGACGTTTTTGAAAAAGAAACGGAGGCCGGCGTGACTCCGGCAGACAGGGCGCGACCGAGTATGTCTTCCCAATGAGAAAGAATATCCGCCTGAATAAAGCCTTTCTTGCCCAAAAGGGGATTAAGCAGGCGGCGGGCGTCCAACCCGAAAGAAACAAGCCCCGTACAGCGGCGGGGCGGATCTTCGGCCGCTGTTTTTTCTTTTTTTCGTTCCTTCCCGGTCATGCAAAGTCGCCGCGGGCAAATTCGTCTAGGCGGTCTTCGCGGATCGCCCGGCGGATATCGCGCATCAGATCCTGATAATACGTCAGGTTATGCCAGGTCAGCAGCATGACGCCCAGTATTTCCTTTGTCCTGACAAGGTGGTGCAGGTAAGCTCTGGAATAATTGCGGCAGGCCGGGCAGCGGCATTGAGCGTCAATCGGCGCAGGATCGTCCTTGTGTTTGGCGTTCCTGAAATTCAATGTGCCGTTGCGGGTAAAAGCCTGTGCCGTCCGGCCGGAACGGGTCGGCATGACGCAGTCAAACATGTCAACGCCGCGCAGAACGGCTCCGACGATGTCGGACGGGCGGCCGACGCCCATTAAATAGCGCGGGCGGTCCGTCGGCAAGTGCGGCGTCGTCGCGCTGATCGTGTCAAACATCAGATCCTGGCCTTCGCCGACCGCCAGGCCGCCCAAAGCATAGCCGTCAAAGCCGATGTCCGTCAGAGAATGGCAGGATTCTTCGCGTAAGTCAGTGTGAACGCCGCCCTGAACAATGCCGAATATGCCGTAGCCGTCCCGGTCAATAAAAGCGTCCTTTGACCGTTTGGCCCAGCGCATTGACCGGCGTGTTGAATCGGCGACGTATTTGCGTTCGGCCGGGTAAGGGGGACATTCGTCAAAACACATGGTGATGTTACTGTCCAGTTTGTGCTGAATGCCGATGGAAATTTCCGGTGACAACCTGCAGGGGCTGCCGTCAAAATGAGAACGAAAGTCAACGCCGTCCTCTGTAATCGTGCGCAGTTTTGACAGCGACATTACCTGAAAACCGCCCGAATCGGTTAAAATCGGTTTGTTCCAGTTCATAAATTTATGCAGGCCGCCCAGCTGTTCAATCTTGTCGGCGCCGGGACGCAACATTAAATGATACGTGTTGCCCAACAGAATCTGCGCCCCCGTTTCTGCAACGGATTCCGGCAGCATCGCTTTGACGGTCGCGGCGGTTCCCACAGGCATAAAAGCCGGGGTTTCCACAATTCCGTGCGCCGTGTGAAGACGGCCCAGACGAGCCCGACCGCATGTCTTTTCTATTTCAAATTTCAGCATTCAAATCCCCCTGTCCGAATAAACCGGAGCTAAAACATTTTATATCAAAAAGTCAAGCGCTTTAGTCGGAGCAAAGAAAACAACAGACAAAACAAGGAAAGGACGGCAGTCCGAAAAAATAGGGACAACCGGAGAAAATTACAACCGAAAAAAATCGAATCCGTTTTTGAAAAACTGCGGAAAAGGCCTTAAAAGCGGCGCTTTCCGTACCGTTAAAGAAAAAAGAAGTCTAGAAAAATAAAAAATATAACAAAATGTGTTGACATTTAAAAAATTATATGACATATTGTTAATACACTTGATGCTGTGTCTTTGAAATCAAAGCGTTCCTGTTCAGGAGCGCTTTTTTTATGTCAAAAGGAGAAAAAAATGGGACTTGGAAAAAGTTTAAAAAAATTGGGCAAAAGAGTCGTTTCAGCAGTGACCGATCCGAAAAATCTGATTAACCCTTTGTTTTCAGTTACCGAGTTGGGGGAAGGCGTTTATAACGAGTACAGGCAGGCCGTGAAAGCGGATAAAGAAAAAGAAGCCGCCCGACAGCAGGCGGAAATTGATGCCTCCAACAAAGCGTTTCAGGAGGACCTGGATAAAAAAAGGCGAAATTCAAAAAGGTCAAACGTTATTTTCGCCGGCGTGTTGGGAGGAAACAAAAGCGTAGGATTGGGCGGACAGAAAAATTTGCTGGGGTTATGACAATGTCCGATTCATATTCTTTGGCAGATAAAATTATCCGAAAAACGGACGAACTGAAATCCGGGCGGGTTAATTTTGAAAAGCTGTGGCAGGAAATATCAGAGCTTGTTTTACCGAGAAAAGCCGATTTTACCGTAAAACAGGAAGCCGGAGTCAACCGGACAAGAAAATTGTTTGAAACAACGGCTGTCAATGCCGCCGAAATTTTGGCGGCTGGGCTGCACGGGCTGATGACGAATCCGTCCGGAAAATGGTTTTCTTTGTCCGTCCCGAAATATAAAGACGTTCCTGAAGTCACCGACTGGATCGTACAGGCCGAACAGGTCATTGCAGATGAAATCGTGCGCCCGTGTGCAGGATTCGCTACAAATATTCATGAAGTATATCTGGATCTGGCCGTTTTGGGAACGGCAGGGCTGTATGTCGGGTGGAGTGAGGAAAATGAGGGATTGCTGTTTCAGTCGCGTTTTCTGGGGGAATTGTTCCTGGAAGAAAATGCGGCGGGACAGGTTAATCAGGTATACCGCGTTTTCAAAATGTCTTTGGATAAAATCGTTCAGACGTGGGGACGGGACGTTTTGCCCGAAAAACTGCAGGCCGTTTTTGAATCGGAAAACCGGGCGGAACGTGAATACGAAATCATTCATGCCGTAATTCCGAACGCTTTATATGAAAAAGGAAGCGTTTTTCAAAAACCCATCAGTTCGATATATATTTTAAAAGAAGAAAAAACGTTGTTGTTTTCCGGCGGTTTTGAAGAAATGCCTTTGTTCGTTACGCGGTGGTGCAAAGCGTGTACGGAAGTATACGGCAGATCGCCGGCGGCGGCAGTTCTGCCTGATATCAAAATGATTCAGGAAATGATGAAAGAAACGATTATCGCCGCTCAGCTGGCTAACCGGCCGCCTCTGTTAGTCAGAGATGACGATCAGTTCGCACCGGCCGCAACGGTGCCGGGCGGCATTATTCGTTATACCGGCGAAGCCCCGAAAGCGTTCGTCAGCGGAGCAAATTCCGGCGTCGGGCTGGAAATCATGAATGAAATCAGAGCCCGGATCAAAACGGCATTTTACAACGATCAGCTGACCAGTACCGAAAACGTGCAGATGACGGCGACCGAGGTTTTACAGCGTACGGAAGAAAAAATGCGTCTGTTGGGGCCGGTGTTCGGGCGTTTGCAGACGGAACTGTTGGGGCCGATGATGAATCGGATTTTCGGGTTGTTGATCCGTCACGGCAAGATGGTTCTGCCGGAAGGAATTTCATTTTCCGACGTCAGAATCGAGTATGTGTCGCCGTTGTCTTTGGCGCAAAAGCATTTGCAGGCCAGAGCCGTAATGCAGACTCTGGAACTGGCCGAAGGATTTCTGAAAATTCAGCCGGAAGCCGCAAATGTGTTCAATGTTCCGGAAGCTATCCGCAAAATCGGAGAAATGTACGGCGTCAGCAGTACTTTGTTTAATGTCGGAGTCGAAGAAAAATCCAATGACGGACAATCTTAAAAAGAAAAAAATCAGCAAAGCGCTGCAGCTGGTTCAGGCCTACAAGGCTGTTTTTTTATCTGAAAACGGGCAGGCCGTTTTACGGGATCTGGCCGACAAATGTCATATGCTGTCGCCGGTAACGGACGTGTCAAATCCAAACGGGTTTTCCGCCGCAAGCGCTTTTTACGACGGAAAACGGGCAGCTTTTTTGGACATTATTAAAATGTCCGCCTGTGATGAGCAAATGCTTATCGCGTTATTGCAAGAAACTGAAAGGAATAAAAATGAATCATGATTTACCCATGTCGCAGGAAAATATGTCCGGCGAAATGATTGATGAAATTATCGATGAAGAGGCTTTTGAGGAATTTAAAAGTCTGGCCGAAAATCTGCGTCTGTCCGAAGAACAGGCGCAGGGAATCTGGGATTGGATTGTCGAAGGGGCTTTGCGGTTCGTCGGCGATCTGGACGTAAAAGCGCAGGCATACTGTAACGAAACGGAAAACCAGCTGCGCAGTGTTTACGGACGTGATTTTGAAGCCAAACAAAAAGCGGCGCAGAATTTGATCCGGAAATACGGCGGGGACGAGCTGGTTTCTTTTTTGAAAAACAGCGGTATCGGAAATTGTCGGGAAATCATCGCTTTTCTGATTAAGTTGGCCGATGCCGCAGGAGAAGACAGAGGATTGGCCGGGGAAAAGGCGTCCGTTTTGTCTTCCGAAGAAAAAATTAAGGCGGAAATCGCCAGACTGATGGCCGTTCCCGCCTATATGCAGGCCAGGCACCCCGAACACGAAACAACGGTTCAGCAGGTGTATCGTTTGAGAAAACGTTTGTTCGGTGAAGAATAACCGTTTTTCAAAAACGAATTCAGGCGCTCCGTTTTTAACGGAGCTTTTTTTATATTCATAATTATGAAAGAGGAAAATATGAGCACACAAATCACAACATCGTTTGTCAATCAGTACAGTTCCAATATTCAGGCGCTGGTTCAGCAGAAAGGATCCAAGCTGCGCGATTTGGTCGGTTTTGAATCTGTTCGCGGCAAAAGCCTGTTTATTGATCAGATCGGTCAGGTGGCCGCCGTGAAAAAAACGACCCGGCACGCCGATACGCCGCAGTCCGACACGCCCCATAAACGCCGTAATTTAAAGCTGGAAACATATCATTGGGCGGATTTGATTGACAATGATGACAAAGTAAGAATGTTGATCGATCCGACAAGCGATTATGCCAATGCCGCTGCTTGGGCCATGGGGCGCGCGATTGACGAAGCGATTGTAACGGCGGCTTTGGGAACGGCCTATACCGGAGAAACTGGAGCGACCGCCGTGACTTTGCCGGCAACGCAGGTCGTTGATTCCGCCTGTGCGTCAAAATTTACGTTCGACAAATTGCGCGAAGTCAAGCGTATGTTTGATAAATGTGACGCTCCCAGCGAAGGGCGCGTCATTGTTTTATCTGCCCAGCAGTTGGACGATTTGTTAAGCGAAACAAAAGTAACGTCGGCCGATTATGCTTCCGCCAAAGCTTTGGTCCGCGGCGAACTGGATACTTTTATGGGATTTAAGTTCGTTCAGCTGAATGCGAAAAACAGCGACGGCGATTTGATTTTGCCGGACGTTATGTCAACGGCAGAAACGCCGACGGTGATCGGGCGTTCCTGTTTTGCTTTTCAGTCTGACGGCATCAAGCTGGGAATCGGTCAGGATATCGTCGGGAAAATTACGGAGCGCGACGATAAATGTTTCGCAACGCAGGTTTATTACGAAATGTCGATCGGCGCCGTGCGCATGCAGGAAGAACTGGTCGTTAAAATTAACTGCAAAGAATAAGCTTGTCTTAAAAAGCGGCAGAAATATTTCTGCCGCTTTTTTTGTTTTGCTTCCCTTAAGGAGAAAAAAATGACTTCCATTGTTGCCGTTTGTAACCGGGCCTTGTCCAAAATAGGGGACGAATTGATCATTATGTCCTTAGACGATGAAACAAAGCCCGCCCGGTATTGCAAAGCTTTATATGCCGATACGCGCGATTTTGTTCTAAGGTCTTATCCGTGGCGGTTCGCCCTGAAACGCTATATTCTGGCGCCGTTAAAGGAAAAACCTTTATTCGGATATGATTATCAGTTCGTTGTTCCGTCTGATTGTCTGCGCGTTTGGAAAACGCGGGAACAGCAGCGTTATCAGGTTGAAGGACGGTATATTCTGGCAGATCAGAATGTATTCGCTTTTATCGGTATTTCCAGAATCGAAGACGCCGCGCAGTTCGACCCCATGTTTGTGGAAGCGCTTTCTTTGCGTTTGGCGGCAGAGCTGGCCGTTCCTTTGACGGCGTCGGTTTCTTTGAAAGAAAACCTGGCTAAAGAATATCAACAGTTTGTCCAGCAGGCAAAAACAGCGTCGGCTATGGAAGGAATTCAGGATATCTATGTGCCGCAGGGGTGGTTGGAGGCCAGAGAATAATGTCATATGCTGCAGCTTTAGTCAGGTTTAACACCGGTGAAATTTCCGAATTAATGAGCGGGCGCATTGATACCGAAGAATATAAAGGCGCCTGCAGAATTTTAAAAAATTTCATTCCGTCCGTTCAGGGGCCGGTATCCAGACGCGGCGGAACGCGTTTCGTCGCGGCGGCCAAATATCATGATAAAAAATCACGGCTTTTTTCTTTTCAGTTTTCCGCGACGCAGTCATATCTGTTGGAATTCGGAGACCAATATGTTCGTATTTTTTATCACCGACAGCCGGTTGTCAATGCAAGCGGCGCGCCGATAGAAATCAGTATACCGTATACGCAAAACGATTTGGATAATTTATATTTTTCGCAGTCCGGAGATGTTGTTTATATCGCTCACCCGTCGTTTCCGTTAAGAACGATTACGCGTTATTCTCAGACTGACTGGCGGACGGCGGAAGTTCAGATGACCGACGGGCCTTATCTGCCGGTGCATACCGGAGACATTACGTTAACGCCTTCTGCGACGACGGGAAATATTACCATTACGGCTTCCGGAGATGTTTTTGCGGCTACTGATATCGGACGCCATGTCCGGATCATGCAGCCGAACAATCCGAATGTTCAATGGGGCGCGGCAAAAATTACGGGGTTTACCAATGCGCGCAGTGTCAGCGCGACAGTGTTCGGTGATTTGCCGTTTTTAAACACGACGGCGTCCAAGTCGTGGCGGCTGGGTGTTTTTTCGGCGACAACGGGATATCCGGCTGTCGTGACGTTTTTTGAACAAAGGCTGATTTTAGGAAAAGGAAACGGTATCTACGGATCAAAAACGGGGCAGTATGAATTTTTTTCGCCGACGTCGGCAAGCGCTGCCGTGACGTCGCAGTACGGGTATGGTTACGAATTGTCGTCGGATCAGATTAACGATGTATGCTGGTTGTCTTCGGGACGGGTTCTGGCGATCGGAACGGTCGGCGCCGATTTTACTTTGGAAACAGTCGGCGGAGAAGGAACCATTCCGATGAGCGTCAAGGCGCAGCGTCATTCGACTTACGGCAGCGAGGCCGTCGCGCCGATCAAAGTCGGCAGCACGACTTTGTTCGTTCAGCATTACGGCAGAAAACTGCGCGCTTTTATGTATGACAGTAATTCCGACGGGTATATTGCCAGAGATTTAACGACGCTGGCGCCTCATATGACATACAGCGGCATTAAAGAAATGGCTTTGCAACAAGAGCCCGTGCCGGTTATTTGGTGCATATTGAAAAACGGAACGCTGGCCGGATTGACGTATGAAGCGGCGGAATCCGTCGAAGCCTGGCATTCTCATGAACTGCCCGGCGCTTATATTGAAAGCATTGCGACGCTGCCGTCGGAAAACGGAGGGCATGATGAATTGTTTTTGCTGGTCCGCCGGCAAATTAACGGAGAAACAAAACGTTACATCGAAGTGATGGAAACGGGTATCGAAGAAAATGCCGAAGGTTCCGAAGAATGTTTCTTTGTTGACAGCGGACTGTCGTATCACGGAGAAAAAGTCGCGCGGGTGGCCGGGCTGGATCATCTGGAAGGGGAAACCGTAGCCGTTTTGGCGGACGGAGCCGTTCAGACTGAAAAAGTAGTTCAAAACGGAGCGATTGATCTGGATACGCCGGCCTGTGTCGTTCATGCGGGGCTGCCTTTTGTGTCGGTTCTGCAGACGATGCCTTTGGTCGGCATCGGGCATGACGGCATATCCGAAGGATCAACCAAACGTATTTCCGGTTTGCTGCTGCGTCTTTACAAAACGCTGGGATTTTCGATCGGTTCTCCTGAACGTGTCGAAAGGCAGAGTTTTCGCAGTTCCAGCGATCCGATGAATGCTCCGCCGGCATTATTTTCAGGCGATAAAAAAGTTTCGTTCTGTGCGCAGTGGGAACGTTTTTCCGATATCCGCATTGAACAGGACCAGCCTTTGCCTTTAACGATTTTGGGCATTTTCCCGCTGGTTTCGACAAACAGAATATAAGGAGATTTTAAAATGAGCAAAGCAGCTTTTTCAACACTGATGAACAGCGCGAAAAGCACGTTTAATTTATTGAAAGAATGGCAGGATTCAAAAAATGCCGAAGAGGATTATTACCGGCAGGCCGACAATGTTATCAGGCAGAACCGCAATGAAACGCAGAAATTGAAACGCGAAAATGATGAGGAAAGAGGCGAAGCGGTCGCCAAAGCCGGAGCGTCGGGCATTAACGTGTCGTCGTTTAACGATGCTCTGTTGTACAACGATTTAAAAACAGCGCGTGAAGTTTACGATAAAGAACAACAGGCCAGAGAACAGGCTTATAGTTTGCGCCGACAGGCGAAAAACGAACGCAGAAACAGAAAAGGCAAAGCTTTTTCTTATTCCGTCGGTCTGCTGACGGATTTTGGCGGCTTCGGCAGTTAAATCCCGAAAGGAGAAACGTTATGGGAAATATCAAAGAGGGCGTTACGATTTCTGCCGGTTTGACCGCTCCGGCGTGGCTGCCGGCGTTAAACGAATGGGTCGGCTGTCTGATCGGAATCGCCACACTGTTGTATATCTGCGTGAAAATATATGTGTTGTTGTATCGTTCGGGGGCGCCGGAATGATTTCAAAAAAAGGCGTGGAGCTGATCAAATCTTTTGAAGGTTTCGCTCCTCTGGAATACACCTGTGTCGCCGGGAAAAGAACAATCGGTTACGGTCATGTGCTGGGGCCCGAAGAAAAATATGTCTGCGGCGTTTGTGAACGCGAAGCCGAACGGCTGCTGAAACAGGATCTGGACATTGCCGAAAAAGCGGTTGAAAAGCTGGTTGAGGTTCCTTTGTCGGACTGCCAGAAAGACGCTTTGGTCAGTTTTGTTTTTAACGTCGGAATCAGAGCGTTTCAGAAATCCACGTTGTTAAAGGAATTAAATGCCGGCCGGTATGACCGGGTGCCGCGGCAGCTGCAACGCTGGATATATGTCAACGGTCGTCCCTGCGGCGGATTAATACGGCGCAGACAGGCGGAAGCTGCTTTGTTTGCGAAACCTGCGGGACGGAAACGTCCCGTTTTTTTATGAAAGGAAAAAGCATGAATTGGGAAAATATCATTTTGTTTTTTGAACAGGCCGTTTTTTGGTTCGGTACGGTTGTGGCCGCCGCGTCGGTTATCATAAAAGCGACGCCGACGCAGAAAGACGACGCCGTTCTGGCAAAAATCATCAAGGTGTTAGATCTGGTTTCCATTGTCAACGCCAAGATTCAGGAAAATAAAGAAACGTCGCAGAAAGAAAAAAATGCTGCCTGATGGTATGGGAATTATCGGCGCCGTCGCTGTGTTACTGGCAGCGCTGTTGTCTTTTTTCGCATATAAATTCGGCAGAGCGCAGGAAAAAATTGATCATGAACGGGAAAAATCAAAAACGGCGGCTTATATTCGTTCTTTGCGTCGCCGGCTTGACAATTCAGATATTGTTGAGCGGTTGCACGATACGTTTAAACGGTGATTTTTGTGATGTTTATCTGCCGGTTTTCCCTGACTATGAAAAAGATACGCCGGAAACAATCAGACAGATTGACCAGAACAACATTATTTATCAGGAATGTTTATAAAAAAACAGCCCGCTTCGGCGGGCTGCTTTTTTTTTATCTGGCTGTTTCCGTCACTGTTTCTGCCGCTTCGGTCTGCTGTGCGGCCGTCGGCATATTGGCGCGCCGGCGGCGACGTCTCTCCCGTCTTGCCTCATTGTCGTCTTTTTGTTCGGTTCCCCGTTTTTCCTGTCCTTTTTCTTCTTTCGCCCGCTGATCCCGGATTAAGGCTTCGATTAAAGGATTATCATAGACGTTCTTTTCTTCTTCTTTTGTTTCATATTGAGAAATATCAACCCCGAAATCTCTGTATTGTTGAGCAATCTGCGCTTCCATTTCATCAATGGCCATCTGCTGGCGCTGGTTAAACAGCTCGATTAAATTCAAAGTGCTTTGAATCATCGGGTTCGCCAGGGAAATTTCATCAAGAGTCATGCCCGCTTCCAATTTATTGCGGAAAGGAACGGCGTCCTGATTACCCAGCAGAACGGCGGTCTGGTACCATTTGTAGGCAAAGATTTTGCTTTGGCTGACGCCGTTGCCGTTTTCATAGAGTTTTCCCAATTCCAGCTGGGAAGGAGTATGATTTCTCATCGCGGCAGAGGTGAAACAGTCTGCGGCGGCCATATAAGCGTCGCTGTTCGCATCGCTTAACAGCAGCATACCGCGTTCATATAAAGCTTCGGGGTCTGTCATTTTGGCACATACCGCACTGGCGTTGATGTATTTTGCCAGCGTGTTTTCCTGTTCGCCTTCCGAATCTTTAAAACTTGTTTGCGCGCAAACGCTGCCGGATCCGATAAAAAAGAACAAAAAAGTAAGAAATGCCTTGAACACGGGATCATATCCTTAAATAATAAGTTTCATCAACAAACGACACGAATGTCATATCTTTATCAAATTTTAAGCTAAATAGGCGAAAAATGAAACGGCTTTTATATATTTTTTCTTTTTTCCTGTTTTTTGCCGCGTCATACGGGCGGGCGCAAACTGCGGGGCAGGCCGAATTGCTGGCGCAGCGGGAAAATATCGCGCCGGGGCAGGAATTTTATTTGGCTTTGGAATTAACACTGCCGCGCGGAGGCCATGTTTATTGGAAAAATCCGGGAGACGCTGGGGAAGCCGTCGACCTGAAATTAAACCTGCCGCCCGGATTTCGGGAAAAAGGGCGTTATTGGCCGGCGCCGGAAAAATTTACGGTCGGCCCTTTTACAGAGTACGGTTACCGTTCTCGGGCGTATCTGCTGGTAAAAATTCAGGCGCCCGAAAACCTGCGGACGGGGGAGATTTTTGAAATTTCAGGCCGGGCGGTCTGGCTGGCCTGTTTTAACGAATGTATTCCCATGGCGCAGGACGTCGCTGTTTTGGTTGCCGCGGGACAAGAAGCCGGCGGAGAGGAAAATGAAGAAGTCCTGCACATGATTTCGGAATTGCCGGACAGAGAAGAGGAAGCCGTCTTTTTTGAAACGCCGGATTCTCTGATTTTGTCCGTTCCGGCGGAAAAACAGGCTCGAAGCGCTTATTTCTTTCCGGCTGACCAGAAAGTGCTGGCATATTCCGCACCGCAGAACATAAAAACGGCGGACGGAAAAATGTATTTGTTTATGAAAAAAGCTCCGGCGGAAGTTTTTATGCCGGCCGACATTCTGAACGGGACGGTCGTTTTTTATAACGTTCAGGGGGAACGGATCCGGGCGGCGGACGTTTTGGCCGTAAAAACGGAAGAAAATCTGCCCGTTTTTTCGGAGCCGTTTGTTCTTTTTGATTTTATGACGGCTTTGTTGTTTGCTTTTCTGGGCGGCGTTTTATTAAATCTGATGCCATGTGTTTTTCCTGTTTTGTCTTTAAAGGCGTTCCGGCTGTTAAATGCGGGGCGGGACATTCCGCCGGCGGAACGGCGGCGGGCGGGGATCAGTTATGCGGCGGGTGTGCTGGTTTCTTTCATGGCCGTCGGACTTGTTTTGATTGCTCTGCGCGCCGCCGGATCGGAAATGGGGTGGGGATTTCAGTTGCAGTATCCGCCGTTTGTGCTGGGGCTGTGCCTGTTTCTTTTCTTTCTGGGACTTGTTTTTTCGGATATTGTCAGCATCGGTGAAAAATTGTCGGCCTTTAGTCTGAACGTCGGCCGGAATTGGGGAGATTTCGGCACTGGGATTCTGGCTGTCGTCGTGGCGACGCCGTGCGCCGCGCCGTTTATGGGAACGGCTTTGGGATACGGGCTGATGAATCCGGCCGCAGTGACGATTTGCATTTTTCTGGCAATGGGATTGGGATTGGCGTTTCCTTTTTTGCTGTTGGATTTTTATCCGGCTTTGGGACGTTTTTTGCCCAAAGCGGGGGCGTGGACGGCTTTGTTCAGGCAGTTTTTGGCCTTTCCGTTATATGCCGCCGCCGCCTGGCTGTTATGGGTGTTGGCCGCGCAGGAAGGAAGCTCGGCTTTGGCCGTCGGGCTAGGGTGCCTTATCGCCGTGGCTTTCGCGTCCTGGCTGGCGGAAACGGCAGTGCATAAAGAAAAATTAAGAAAATTTTCTTTTGCCGTTACAGGGGCGACGCTGATTTTAATCGTTTGCTGTCTGTATTCGCTTTCTCCGGCCCGTCTGCATGAAAAAGAGCGTATGGAAATCGAATGGCTGCCTTATAATACGGAGAGCATTCAGGAATACAGGCGGGCAGGAGTGCCGGTCTTTATTAAGTTTTCGGCAAAATGGTGCCTGACATGTCTGGTAAATGAAAAAACGGCTTTTTCTTCGCCGCGACTGGGGCAGGCGTTCCGCCAAAAAGGAGTCGTCGCTTTTTCTGCGGACTGGACCAGCCGCAGTGACGAAATTACGGCGGCGCTGGAAAGTTTTGGCCGCGGCGGCATACCTTTGTATGTTTATTACGCTCCTCATGCGCGGGAAGCGGTTGTTCTGCCGCAGCTGATCACGGAAAAGACCGTCCTTTCTTTATTTGACGGGCTGTAATTATTTGGGCGGCAGACCTTTTGTCGCAGTGATTTTCAGGGTGTGAGGGAAAATTTTTCTGCCGTCGGGCACGGTCTGCGGAACAAAATGAATGATTGCCGTTCCTTCTTTGCGAATGACGAACCTGCGGCTCAGCCAGCTTTCCTGACGGGCCGTCTGCGCGCTCAGCGGCGTCAGGACAAAAGATCCGTTTGCGGCCAAAATTCCGGCCGGATCGCGGACATTAATCCGGTAACCCGTGTTTTTTATGTACATATGTCCGCCTTTGCGCGTGGCGTCGTTTTCATACAGCGGCGTATAAACCGTTAATGTCAGTATATCGCCGACCATAACGGGAACGGCGCTGTTTTCGCGGGTCAGGGTTAAGTGAACGAAACGGGGATCCGACGGCCGGAAGTACAAAGCGGAAATGGTCTGCTGTTCTTCCGGGGCGGGAGCCGGAAGATTTTTTCCCGCCAGATCAGGATTTTTTTTGCCCGGCGTGGCGGCGTCGACCCAGGTAGGCATCAGTGGAAAAAAAGTTTTATACCTGTTATCAAAAGCGTCTTTTTTGATAAATTTCATAAAAGACGTTTCTTCGATCATCTGCTTAGGCGGCAGAGGCAGTTCCCGCGGTATGGCAAAACGGGCTGTTTCCCGTGCGGATAAAATCGGTTTCAGCCAGAACGGCCTGAATTTTTCCAGATAAGCCTTTTGCAAAGGGGAAAGCTGTTTTTCCGATTCCGTCAAAAGGTTTTTTATTCGCGCGTATTTTTTCTTTTCCGTTTTCGGATCTGTTTTTTGCAGACTCAGATCCGCCAGCAGCCAGGCCTGCAGAAAGTCTTCACGGTCGGCATACAGCTGTCCCAGATTATAAGCGGCGTTGACGTTTTTTTTCAAAACGGCGTTTTTTAAAATTTCTTCGGCTTTTTTTTCATCTTTTTTAACGCCGATTCCGAATCTGTAATATACGCCGAGCGAATTCATCGCATCGGGACTGCCCTTGTCCGCGGCTTTTTGAAAATAATGCGCCGCAGAATTAAAATTCAGATTGGTTCCGCGTCCTTCCTGATGCAGCAGTCCCAGCCGGAAAGCGGCCGGCGCGTTGCCGCGTTCGGCTTCACCGCGCAGAGAATGCACATACATGGCGCCTGAAAAACCGCTGATTTCTTCATTGAAACGGTCAATCAGTCCGAACTTGTCAAGCTGTGACAAATCGCCTTTGTAAAGGTTATTCAGAAAATCATTGTAAGGAATACTTTTTTTTCCTTCTTTATTCTGCATCAGGGAACAAATCCGGACGACATATGCGGCGGCGGGTTGCGTTTTTTCGTATTTTTTCATAATACGCAAAGCTTCGTCACAATTGCCGGCATTAAAAGCTTCTACGCCGACGTCAAAAGAATCCCGTTCGATTGTCTGTGCCGCCGCGGCGGCGCAGAAAAAAAACAGAACAAAAACGAACGGGACGGATAATTTCATTATTTCGCTTTTTCGATATAATCCGGCGGCAGATTTTGGAAAATATTTTCAAATCTTTTCTGTTTCTGAATACTTTCCTGCCAGCGCGCCGCCGTATAAGGATTCGGCAGAACCGTACCCGCGCCGTTTTTATAAATAATGGACAGAGCCGTTTTGGCGTTAATGTCCCCTTGCAGAGCGGCCTGTTGATAAAAAACGACGGCTTTTTTCATGTCTTTTTCCACGTTTTCGCCGTTTTCATACCAGCGGGCCAGCATAATCTGCGCTTCGGGATCGCCGTTATCGGCGGCTTCTTCGGCGAATTTCAATCCCTTGTCGATATCCTGAACGACATTTTCCCCGTGAATATATAACAATGCCAGCGTCATCTGAGCCGGCGCATAACCGGCTTCGGCCGCTTTTTCGTAATAGGCCAGCGCTTTGGGGATATCGACGGGCATGCCTTTTCCGGCAAAATTCATTGCCCCCAGCGCAAAGGCCGCTTCCGGCACATTCATAACGTCGGCCTGGGCAAAATAAATCGTTGCCTGTTGATAATTTCCCTGTTCGTAAAGGCTCAAAGCCCGTTCCAGCGGATTGTAAGAAAGATCTGCCGGTCGGCGGTTTAAAAATAAAATCAGTGCGGTTAAAAGCAAAATCCCGACAAGTCCCAGGGCTTTGTAAAGTGAAATCCGTTCTTTTTTCTGCATTATTTATGTTCCTTATTTTTTTTCGGACTTTCTTCTGGCCGCAACAGTATAGCCGGTTAAATGTTTTTAAAAAGTAAAAAGATTGAAAAAAACACTGTTTTCTGTTAATTTTAACCGGTTTTTCCACAGGAGCGTCCTATGCCTTTTCTTCATCGCGGACAAGTTCAGTCCTTTCATTTCACCCGCTGTTTTTTTGACGAAGAAATGAAAACGGCTCATTTGTGCTATGCGTTTAATGACGGCGCGCTGACATTTGAAGAAACGGTTTGTTTTAACGGGGCGCCGGCGTTTGACCATGAAAACCGCCGCCGGGCTTTCGGTCTTTGCCTGCGCCTGCTGCATCTGGCCGCCGGGATCAGTTATTATAAGTTGTTTGTTCCTGATGAAATCAAGGTCGATTCAACGGTTCTGACCAAGGAAGAAGCCGACTTTTTCAATTTGTTTTATACGGCCGGTCTTGGGGAATTTTCTTACAGAAATAACGTTTCTTTGAACGTGCGTTTTCCTTTTTCCGCGGCGGCGCAACAAGAACGGGCCGATCTCCGCCTGCAAAAGCGAATTGTCGTTCCCGTCGGCGGCGGCAAAGATTCGATCGTGTCGATTGAAACATTGAAATCCGCCGGTTATGATCCTGTTTTATTTTCGGTGGGACTGCCCCGTCCGATCAGGGAAACGATTGAAAAATCAGGACTGCCGTCTGTTTTGGTTACCCGGCGGATATCGCCTGATCTGCTTGTTTTAAACGAACGGGCGACGCAGTACGGCGCTTTGAACGGCCATGTCCCCGTGACGGGCATTATTGCGTTTATTTTGATGGCGGCCGCCGTTTTATATGATTTTTCGGACGCGGCTTTGTCAAACGAACGGTCCGCCAATGTCGGCAATACCGAAAAAGACGGCAGAATCGTTAATCATCAGTGGAGCAAATCGCTGGAATTTGAAAAAGCCTTTCGTGCGTTAACGGCGCCCGTCATACCGGATTTTCATTATTTTTCCCTGCTGCGCCCTTTGTCCGAACTGTCAATCGCGTCTTTGTTTGCCAAAACGCGGAAATACGATATGGTTTTTACCAGCTGCAACAAAGCTTTTAAATTGGACGAAGCTAAACGTTTTGATCGTTGGTGCGCGGACTGTGACAAATGTCGTTTCGTTTTTTTGGCTTTAGCCCCTTTTATGGAAAAAGAACAGTTGATTCGTATTTTCGGACATAATCTGCTTGATGATCTGTCGCAGAAGAGGGGATATGAAGAACTGTTGGGCCTTTCCGCGTTTAAACCGTTTGAATGTGTCGGCGAAATCGAAGAATCGGCTCTGGCTTTTTTGATGCTGGCGGATAATCCGGTCTGGTGCGGCGATGCCGTGATCGGGGCTTTGGCCGATCAGGTGCGGCGACGCTGGAATAAAAAACGGGAAAGTTTGTTTGAAAAAATTTTTACATTGACGGATAATCATCTGATACCGGAGGAATATACTGATGTTGTTGGAATCTTTAAAAAACAGGCCGGTGACGGTATGGGGAAACGGGGTTGAAGGCCGCGCGGCAACCGTTTTTCTGGAAAAGCGCAACTGTACGGTAAATGTGGTTGAAGACCCCGTGTCAATTCCTTTTTCGGGCATTATTGTCAAATCTCCGGGAATCAGTTTGTACCGTCATGAAATTAAAATGGCAAAACAGTACGGGGCCGTTTTTACTTCCGGTATTAATTTGTTTATGGAGGCTGCCCTTTTGCAGCCTGAATACAGGCCTTTGCTGGTCGGCGTAACGGGAACCAAGGGCAAATCGACAACGTCGTCTTTAATCGCGCATTTGCTGCGGGCTCAGGGGAACAGGGTCGCGTTGTGCGGCAATATCGGCGAACCGGCGATTTCTTATGCCGATGATTTGGCAAATTATGAAGTCGTCGTCGTTGAAATGTCCAGTTATCAATGCGCCGATCTGCAGTACCCGTTTGATATTTCCGTTGTGTTAAACCTTTATCCCGAACATATTGACTGGCATAAATCGCACGAACAATATTTTCATGATAAGTTGAATATTCTGGCGGTGCGCCGCCCGGATCAGGTCGCCGTGCTGAACGCGCAGGACGCGTTGACGGCTCTGCATGTCAAAAATCCCGAAAACGCCTTTTATTTCAACGCGTTGAACACCATTCATATTATGGGGGATTATTTTTATAAGGGGGGACAAAAGCTGTTTAAAACGGACGTTGTTCCTTTGCGCGGCGAACATAACCTGAAAAACGTCTGCGCCGCTTTGACGGTTGTCGAACAGGCCGGCGGTTCTTTGGCGGAATGTGAAGAAGCTTTGAAAACTTTTAAAGCTTTGCCGCACCGGCTGCAAACCGTTGCCGTTAAAAACGGTGTGACCTATGTTGACGACAGCATTTCGACGACGCCGGAAACGGCGATAGCGGCTTTAAAATCGTTCGGTTATTCAAATGTCATTTTGATCGCCGGCGGTTTTGACCGGGAACAGGATTACAAAGAACTGGCATCTTTTATTGTTCATGGCGGCGCTTCCGGCGTTGTTACTTTGCCGCAGACGGGGCAAAGACTGGCCGAAGCGATTTGGGACGAAGGCGGCGACGCCGTATCGGCCAAAAATATGAAAGACGCTGTTCAAAAAGCTGCTTCTCTGGCCAGATTTGGCGATATTGTTTTGCTTTCCCCCGCGGCGCCCAGTTATGGAATTTACAAGAATTTTCAGGAACGCGGCGACGATTTCTTAAAATGTGTCAACGAACTGGAATAAAATATTTATTTTGTTTTTTTTCTTCTTCTGCTCACAAAAGCAGCTCCTGTCCCGGCTCCTGCAAGCAGTCCCGAATAAAGCTTTGATGAAGAGTTGCTTTTAGAAGAAAACGAGGTTACAGGCATATGAGTTATGGCTGACTTTTGATTTGTTATACCATATATTCTCCAGCCGATTATAAAAACGGTACCGTAAGTCAGCATACGTATTTGGTATCTGTTTCCTTCCCAATGCAAGGATTCTGCCCAAAGAAGAATAAATAAACAAAAAAGAAGCGCCGCTTTGAAAAATAAATTTCCGCTGAAAAATAAGAAATAAGACATTTTTTTCAATTCATAAGGAAGTATATTATGGCATATTAATAAATAAAAAGAGAGAAAATAAATAAATAGTATGAATAAAAATTGAAAAATAAGCGTTACCCATGTTTTGTTTTTTTGAGACGACCTGGAGCAAAGATCTTTAAATAAAGAAAAAGCTCTTATTATTCCGAAAGTTATTAAAAAAAGGAAAAAAAGAAAAGGAAAACAATGAATTTCCGGCGTTATGGCATACAAAAGGGAAAAGAATCCGACAAAAATCAAAAAAATATTCATCGTCTTGATTTTAACGCCGTTTGGATTGTGCCGTCGTCCAGATAATCCAGTTCGCCGCCGACGGGAATTCCCTGCGCCAGCGAAGAAATTTTAACGGGCAGATCTTTAAAACGCTCAATAATGTAATGCCCCGTCGTTTGCCCGTCGACCGTGGCCGGCAATGCCAAAATAAGCTCTGAAACACCGGTTCGCCGCAACCTTTGTTCCAATACGGGCAGACGCAGTTCGTCCGGTCCTGTTCCTTCTATGGCGGACAATAATCCTCCTAAGACATGATAACGCCCACGGAAAGCCGCGCTGCGCTCGATTGCCCATAAATCAGCGACGTCCTGAACAACGCAGATCACATTTTCGTTGCGTCGTTCATCGCTGCAAATACTGCACGGGGACTGCGAATCCAAATTGCCGCAGACGGGACAGATCCGGACATGCTCAATAACGTTTTGAATCGCGTCGGCCAAAGGAATTAATTGCGTTTCCTTTTTTTTAATCAAGTGCAGCACGACACGCCGCGCCGACCGCCGGCCAAATCCGGGCAGCCGTGAAAAAAGACGGATCAGCGTGTCGATTTCCGTTTCCCGCACAAACTTTGCTCCGTTTAAAAAGGCAGCTTCATGCCCGGCGGCAGGATACCGCTTAATCCCTGATTCATTTCGGACACGACCTTTTGCTGCGCGTCGTTAAAAGCGGCGACAAGCAGGTCTTCCAAAACGGCGGTTTCCTCGGCGACAATCAACGACGGGTCGATTTTTACCCGGCGCACTTCGTTTTTTCCTGTCATAACCACTTCCACCAGTCCGCCGCCCGCGGTTCCGGTGATTTCCGTCTGCGCCAGCTTTTCCTGTTCGGCCATCAGTTTGGCCTGCATTTGCTGCGCCTGTTTCATGATCTGATTAAAATCGGTCATTCGTCGTATCCTTCATTCGGTTGGGCGGCTGCTTCGGAAAAACTGTCGGTTTCATAACCGTACTCTTCCGATTCGTTTTCTTCCTCTTTCTGCAGCCGGATCGTGTCGATGCGCGCGCCGGGGAAAGCCTTCAACACAGCGGTAACCAAAGGGTGCTGCGTCATTGTTTTTTTCAGGTTTTCGGCGTTTGTGCGCGCCTGTTGGATTAAAGTCTGTCCTCCCTGCCGGCCGACAACGGTGACAATCCATTGCCTTCCCGTCCATTGGCGCAGCTTTTCCACCATTTCACCGGCCAGATTGTTCGGCGCGCGGTCCATCGGGAAAAATTCGATTTTGCCTTGTTCAAAAGAAACAAGGCTGACAAAATTTTCAACGTTGTAAGCAAACATCATTTCGTTTTGTTTGTAAGCGTACGCGGCAATGTCGGCCAAAGAATTAAACATAACCGTTTCCTGCGGCCGCGTTTGAACCGCCGGCACGGTATTGCCGGAAATACGTACGCCGCTCCACCCGCTTTGCGCGGAACCGGCCGGCGGGACGGACGGCGCGGCGGACGTCTGAGCGGCGGAAACGGAAATGCCGCCTGATTTTATTTCTTTAATCATATCGCCCGGCGTCGGCAGATCGGCGGCATAAGCCAGACGGATCAAAACCATTTCGGCCGCCTGTTTTTCAGAAGGCGCTTTTAATGTTTCGTCAATGCCTTTTAACAACATCTGCCATGTTCTTGTCAGAACGGACATCGGCAGCTTTTCTGCCATTTCCGTGCAGCGCTGCCGTTCCGCGGCAGCCATAGAGCCGTCGTCGGCCAGCTCCGGCGCGATTTTCACTCTGGTCAGCCAGTGCGTCAGCTCCAGAAGATCCTGCAAAACGATTACGGGGTCGGCTCCGGAAGCATATTGTTTGGAAAAAGACTCCAAAGCTTCTTTTATTTCGCCTTTCATAATCTGTTCATACAGATCAACGACGGCGGCGCGGTCGGCCAACCCGATCATTGCGCGGACAAATTCTGCCGTAACGTCGCCGCCCCCGTGCGCGATCGCCTGATCCAGCAAAGACAACCCGTCGCGCACCGATCCGTCCGCGGCGCGCGCGATCAGCTTCAGCGCTTCTTCCTGCGCCGTGACGTTTTCTTTTTGTACGATATTTTTGAAATGAGCCGTTAATAATTCGGGTTCGACGCGGCGCAGATCAAAACGCTGGCAGCGTGACAGGACAGTTGTCGGGACTTTGCGGATTTCTGTCGTGGCAAAGATGAATTTGACGCGTTCGGGCGGTTCTTCCAGCGTTTTTAATAACGCGTTGAACGCCGCGGTCGATAACATGTGCACTTCGTCGATGATGTAAATTTTAAACCGGGCAGAAGTCGGATTGTAGCGCGTCGTTTCAATAATTTCGCGCACGTTGGCGACGCCGGTGTTGCTGGCCGCGTCGATTTCCACGACGTCGACGTGGCGGTCTTCGGCGATTGCGCGACAATGTTCGCATACGCCGCACGGCTGTGTCGTCATGCCGCCTTTGCCGTCCGGTCCGACGCAGTTCAAAGCGCGGGCGATAATGCGCGCGGACGTCGTTTTGCCCACGCCGCGAATGCCGGTTAAGATATAGGCTTGCGCAATTCTGTTGGTTTCAATGGCGTTTTTCAGCGTCCGTACCAAAGCTTCCTGACCGACCAGATCGGCAAAAGTCGTCGGGCGGTATTTGCGGGCAAGAACGCGGTATTCTGTTTTGTCTGTCATGATTTTACGGGCGGCGTTAAGAAAAATATAAGGAAACCGGACAGCGACCCGCTTTAAAACCGTTACGGCTGCTTTCTTCCGAACCTGACCGGGTTGGCGGCCAAACCGTCCGCAGCCGGTTCCCGCTTTCTATTTATGAGTATTTTTGATTTAAGTGCAAGCAGAACTTTTTTTTATTTTTGCAGCAGGCCGTGAAAGCCTTTATTTTTCGCCGTTTTTCGATCAAAGCTTGACAAAAGGTTATTTTGTGTTTTTTCTGTTGTCCACTTGACTTGTTTTTTCCAGGAGTACGCTTTATGGCTAAAGCTATTGTTTTTCCCGGCCAGGGCTCGCAGGCCGTCGGTATGGGAAAGGATCTGGCGGACGCGTTTACGGTTGCCAGAGAAGTTTTTTTGGAAGTCGATGACGCTTTATCTGAAAACCTCAGCAAAAAAATGTTTGAAGGCCCGGCGGAAGATCTGCTGTTGACCGAAAACGCCCAACCGGCGCTGATGGCCGTCAGTATGGCTGTCGTGCGTGTTTTGCAGCAGGAAGGCAAAATTTCGCTGGCGGAAACGTTTAAATATGCCGCGGGGCATTCTTTGGGCGAATATTCGGCTTTGTGTGCTGCCGGCGCGTTTGACGTAACGACGGCTGCCCGTTTGTTGCGCATACGCGGCAAAGCGATGCAGCAGGCTGTTCCCGTCGGACGGGGCGGCATGGCCGCTTTGATCGGCGCCGATTTGGAACAGGCCAAAGAAGTCGCGGCCGAAGCGGCGCAGGGCGACGTCTGCGTCGCCGCGAATGACAATGCGCCGGGACAGGTTGTCCTCAGCGGAACGACG
The DNA here is from genome assembly GCA_900550445.1 of uncultured Rhodospirillaceae bacterium. Classification (GTDB taxonomy): domain Bacteria; phylum Pseudomonadota; class Alphaproteobacteria; order CAAGCB01; family CAG-977; genus UBA11549. The sequence goes on from URSF01000007.1 coordinate 28,848, forward strand.
GCGGCGATTGACCGCGCGGTCGAAATCGCGGCGAAAAAAGGGATTAAGCGGGCGGTAAAACTGGCCGTCAGCGCGCCGTTTCACAGCCCGATGATGCAGCCGGCGGCCGACGTTATGGCCGAAGCTTTGGCGGCGGTGCGGATTAAAACGCCGCGTTTCCCCGTGATTGCGAACGTTACGGCGCGTCCGGTGACGGCGCCGGAAGAAATTGAAAAGCTGCTGGTTGCACAGGTGACGGGATCCGTCCGCTGGCGCGAAAGCATGCTGTTCGCGCAGGAAAACGGCGTTGATACTCTGGCGGAAGCCGGATCAGGTAAAGTGCTGACCGGCATGGCCAAACGCATTCACCCGGAATTAAAGGGCATTGCGTTGAATACGCCGCAGGATATTGAAGAATTTTTAAAAACGCTTTAGTGTTGAACGTCAACTTTAAAAGTTAGGATACAAAATGGACTTTACAGGAAAATGCGCTCTGGTTACCGGAGCAACCGGCGGGATCGGCCGCGTTATCGTTAAAAAACTGCACGATGCGGGGGCGACGGTCATTATTACGGATATGCGTCAGGAAACGCTTGACGAATTCGCCGCCGAATTAAAAGAACGAGTTTTCGCTTTTGCCTGCAATCTGGGCGACCCGGCCGATATTGACGCGCTGGTTGCCAAAGCGGAAAAAGCGGCCGGCGCGATTGACATTCTGGTCAATAACGCCGGACTGACCAAAGACAATCTGTTTATGCGTATGAAGGACGAAGATTGGAATTTGGTTTTAAATGTAAACCTGACCGCCGGTTTCCGTCTGGCGCGCGCAGCGATCCGCGGAATGATGAAACGCCGTTACGGGCGCATTATTTCGATGGCTTCGGTTGTCGGCGTAACGGGCAATCCGGGGCAGGCGAATTATTCCGCTTCCAAAGCGGGCATGATCGGTATGACGAAATGCCTGGCGGCGGAGGTTGCTTCCCGCGGAATTACGGCGAACTGTGTGGCTCCGGGCTTTATCAAGACCGCGATGACCGACGCTTTGCCTGAAGAAGCAAAGGAAAAACTGGCACGCGGTATTCCGATGGCCCGTCTGGGACTGCCGGAAGACGTTGCCAACGCCGTTGTTTTCCTGGCCAGTGACGAAGCGTCTTACATTACCGGACAGACGATTCACGTTAACGGCGGAATGGCAATGATTTAAAGGCGCTTTCCCGTTTTCGGGAAACCGGTCTTTTGACCACTGCCGTATTTTTTGACTGGTAAAGGTCAAAAAAGTATGTTAAAGAATGTTGCTTTCGTGAGTGTCTTTGCCTTTTAGACGGGGACACCGTGTTTAACAAGAGGAATATAAAATGAGTGATATTGCCGAACGCGTAAAGAAAATTGTCGTAGAACATCTGGGCGTCGATCCTGCTAAAGTGACCGATTCTTCCAGCTTTATCGACGACTTGAACGCAGATAGTTTGGATACCGTTGAATTGGTCATGGCGTTTGAAGAAGAATTTTCCGTTGAAATTCCCGATGACGCTGCCGAAAAAATCCTGACCGTTCAGGACGCTATCGACTACATCAGCAAGAACGCTTAATAACGTTGAAATATCCGTGCCGATTTTTTCCGATGATTCGGAAGGTCGGCACGTCTTGCATAAAATTTATCAATTCTTTGTCTTTTTAATCTTTCAGGGGTCAGTATGAGAAGAGTCGTTGTTACGGGTATGGGAATGTTGTCGCCGATGGGGCGCGGTGTGGAAACAACCTGGCAGGGGTTGATTCAGGGAAAGTCTGCAATTACTCCGGTAACAAAATACGACGTTTCAGAATCTCCGGCAAAAATTGCGGGACAGATTCCGCTGGGAACGGGCGAAGGACAATTTGATCCCGATTCCGTTATGACTCCGAAAGAACAACGCCGTGTCGATCCGTTTATTTTGTACGGCCTGTGCGCCGGGACGGACGCCATGGAAGATTCCGGCTGGAAACCCGAAACGGAAGAAGACCATTTCCGTTCCGGCGTTATGATCGGCGCGGGAATCGGCGGTTTAAGCGCTATTTCCGACAGCGCGGTCGTTTTAAAGGAACAGGGCCCGCGTCGCATCAGCCCGTTCTTCATTCCGTCCTGTCTGATTAACCTGATTTCCGGCCAGCTGTCGATTAAATACGGCCTGTACGGCCCGAATCATTCCTGCGTAACGGCCTGCGCGACCGGCACGCATGCGATCGGCGACGCCGCCCGTCTGATTATGTGGGGCGATGCGGACGTTATGGTCGCCGGCGGCGCGGAAGCGGCCGTCCACCCGCTTGCCATGGCCGGATTTGCTCAGGCCAAGGCTTTGTCCACCCATTATAACGACACGCCGGAAAAAGCGTCCCGCCCGTGGGATAAAGGACATGACGGCTTCGTTATGGGCGAAGGCGCGGGCGTTATCGTTTTGGAAGAATATGAACACGCGAAGAAACGCGGCGCGAAGATTTACGGCGAAATTGCCGGCTACGGTTTGTCCGGCGACGGATATCATGTAACGGCGCCGGCGCCTGACAGCCGCGGATCAAAGCATGCCATGCGCATGGCTTTGAAAAACGGCGGCATGAATGTTGAAGACGTCGGCTATATTAACGCGCACGGCACGTCCACGCCGGCCGGCGATATTTTGGAAGTCAATGCGGTCAAAGACGTGTTCGGTCCTTATGCGACAAAGGTTTCAATGTCTTCGACGAAATCAAGTATAGGCCATTTGCTGGGAGCCGCCGGTGCGGTAGAAGCGATTTTCTGTTTAAAGGCGCTGCAGGAAGGCATTATGCCGCCGACATTGAATCTGGAAGATCCGATTGAAGGCGCCGAAGATATGGATTTGGTCGCGTTAAAGGCCAAAGAACGCAAATTAACGGCCGTGATGTCCAACTCGTTTGGTTTCGGCGGTACGAACGCTTCCGTTATTTTCAAAGCCGTTTAGGACGTTTTGAATGGCTGCCGGCGGACGGTTGTTTCTCAGATTATTTGTGCTGGTTGTCATTTGTCTTTCCGGCGGCAGCGTTTTCAGCTTTTATTCTTTGCTTTATGAGCAGAACGACATTGCCGAATCAACGGTTATTCTGGTTGAAAAAGGGGAAAATCTCAATCAGATTGCCCGCCGCCTGAAACGGGATAATTTGCTGAACAGCGTGGCCGTTTTTAAAGTCGCCGCCAGACTTTCCGGAAAATCAACGCAGCTGAAGGCCGGGGAATACCGTATTCCCGCGCGTGCCAGTGCCAAAGAAATATTGGATATTCTGGTGTCCGGGCAGACGGTTGTTCGCCGCGTTACCGTTCCCGAAGGAAAAACCAGCCGGCAGATTTTTGATCTGTTGATGCAGACGCCGGGACTGTTCGGTGATTTGCCCGAACCGCCGGCGAACGGATCGTTGCTGCCGGAAACGTATGTTTTCAGCTATGGCCTGCCGCGCAAAGTTATTTTGGAACGCATGCTGAGCGGCATGAATAAAACGATTGAAGAACTCTGGCCGTTACGTGATCCCGATTTGCCTTATACGACGAAAGAAGAAGCTCTGGTGCTGGCTTCGATTGTTGAAAAAGAAACGTCCGTACCCGCGGAACGGCCGCGAATTGCCGGTGTGTTTGTCAACCGTCTGCGCAAAGGTATGCGTCTGCAAACCGACCCGACGGTTATTTACGCGGTGACGGACGGGACAATGGAATTAAACCGCCGCCTGACACATAAGGATTTAAGAACGGATCACCCGTTTAATACGTACGTCAACAAAGGGCTGCCTCCCGCGCCGATCTGCAATCCGGGCCGCGAATCGATACAGGCGGTTTTGCAGCCGCAGAAAACGAATGAAATTTACTTTGTTGCCGATGGGACGGGCGGACATGTCTTTTCCCGGACGTTTGAAGAACATAAGCGTAATATTGCCAATTGGAAAAAGGCCCGTCGCAGAAAATTGACGCAGGCTGCCAGACGGGCAAGAGCCGCTGCGGTAAAAAAAACAAAAGCCACGCCGGCGAAAGCGGCCGTAAAGACTCCCGTGAAAAAAACGGGTGCATCTGCGTTGCCGGCTGCCCGGCCGATTCCGAAACCTGCGCCTGTGTCAAAAATGGAAGAAATACTGGATCAGCAGGATTTGTCTTTGGATATTGTTGATGACGCTTTGGTGGAACAGGCGGCTGAAAAACCCGTTGACCCGGCTGTTTCACAACGAAAGGTTCCGCCGGCCGGGAGAAAATAGATGAAAATCCTTTTTCTTTTAGTTTTTCTTTTTTGTTCTCAGGCTTTTGCTTCACTTGAAGACGGACAGAAAGCGTTTGTCCGGGGGGATTATGACAAAGCTTTTGAACAATGGCGCCAAGCTGCGGAAGACGGCGATTTAACCGCTCAGCGTAACATTGCCCATCTGTACCGCTGGGGAAAAGGTGTGCCGCAAGATTTGACACAGGCGGCTTTTTGGTATTATACGGCGGCGAAGGGCGGGCTGGATACGGCTCAGTATAATCTGGGCGTCATGTACCTGCGTGGCGAAGGCGTGCCCCGCAACGAAGAAGAAGGCATTATCTGGCTGGAACGCGCTGCAGAGCAAAATAACGAAAAGGCAAAGAAAAAGCTGGCTCATTTAAAGGTGGAAATTGAACATGAACTGCCGACAGAAGAAGAATTGCTGGCGCCCGTAAAGCAAAAACCGATAAAAACAACCGGTAAAACGCCAGTCAAAATGATGACGGTCAGTAAAAAAGAACCGCCTTTATATGCTCATTTGGCTTCTTATTATACGCAAGAAACGCTGGAAAAAGGCTGGAAAGAATTAAAACAGACTTTTCCGGGGCTGGAACGGTTTAAAACGGTTGAAACACAGGTAACTCTGCCGGAAAAAGGAAAATATATTCGCCTGTATATCAAAGGAAAACCCGCAGATATCCGTCATATCTGCGCTCGATTAAACGAAAATAAACAATATTGCCTGATCAGCTATCCGTAGGCTGCTGCGGCGCAATCTGATTTATTTTATAAGAATTTTTTCCGGCTTTTTTGTTGGACCAGATCAATTTGGCATAAGTGCGCATGTCGATAACCTTGTCCGTTTCGTCCAGAATTTCCTGTCCCAGAATAGTTTCCAGAACGTCTTCCATCGTCACAATACCCAGCCAGGTGCCCAGTTCGTCATAAACGACGCCGATATGGTTATGGGTGCGCAGCATTTCCGTAAAAACGTAATCGACGTTGGACGTCGACGCGATTTCCAAAATAGGACGGATAGAATCGTTGATCGTCAGCGTCGGATCTTTCCCCAGCATATCGGATTTGTGGACATATCCCAGAAAAACTTCTTCTTCTTCGTTTTTCATGACGGGATAGCGTGAAAAAGAATGTTGTGTCGCCGTTTCGATGAATTCTTTGATGGATATGCCGGCCAGAACGGTAGCGCAGACGTTGCGGGGAGTCAGCAGATTTTTAATTTTAATGTCTTCCAGGTTCAGCGTGTTGCAAATCATGTTGTATTCATCGTCGTCCAGAAAATTTTCCGTATGCCCCATTTTCGTCAACGCTTTGATTTCTTCGCGGATATCGGTTTTGACGCCGTTTTTGGGCGTAATCAGAGCGGTAATCAGTTCGAACAGTTTTAAGAACGGTTTAAGGACGAATAACATAATGCCTAAAGTGAAACATAATAGGCCGACCAGTTTTTGCCAGTATGTCGCTCCGATTGTTTTGGGAATAATTTCGCTGCATGTCAGGATCAGAACGGTCATGACGGCCGAAGCCAACGCAACGTATTGAGAACCGAAAACGACGGCGACTTGCGCCCCGATACAGGCGGCTCCTGCGGTGTTGGCAATCGTATTGAGCATTAAGATGGCGGCCAGAGGGCGGTCGATATGTGATTTTAAAAAGGAAATTTTTTTATAAAGCCGCGGTTCGTTTTCTTCCAGCCGGGCAATATAACTGGGCGTGATGGACAGCAAGGACGCTTCCATCATTGAGCATAAGAAAGAAGTACCGACCGTAAGTACGACCAGAACGATTAAAAGAGTCATAAAAAAACCTCAAAGGAAAAAATGTAATATAAAAAAATTATCACTAAAGTGAGAATGGGTAAAGTGAAAACGGCGGAAAAGATTTCCGCCGTTTTGTTTGTTTTCAATATGATCAGACTTTTAAAATACCGCGCCAGAACAGGAACAGGGTAATAACCGACACGATCACCAGCAGCCAGGCGAAAGACAATTCTCTGTCGCTGAATGTTTTTTCCGTCGGATTGTTTTCCCTGCGCGACCAGATAAAGACCGGAATACCGATTGTCAGGAATAATACGGCCATCAGCAGATATTCCAATCCGGCGGCGTAAATCAGCCACAAAGCGTAAAAAGATCCCAGAATTGAACAGATCAAAGCTCCGGACCGCGGTACGGTAGCCGTTGCGGGATATTCTCCGTCTTCGCAGATTTTCCACAGATAAGCCATGCTGGACAGATAAGCCGGCAACACCATGACGCCCGTAATGGACAGCATGGTATTCCAGGCGTTATTGGAAAAATAGACCATTAAAATAGCCAACTGCATCAAGGAACTGGTAACCCACAGGGATACCGAGGGGGATTTGTGTTCGTTTTCGGCGGCAAAGACTTTCGGAAAAGTGCCGTTTTGCGCGGCGGCAAAAGGAATTTCCGCCGTAATCATCGTCCATGCCAGCCAGCTGGCCAAAACGGCGATCAGCAATCCGATATTCATCAGCCAGCTGCCCCATTTTCCGACGACGGCTTCCAGAACGCCGGCCGTTGACGGATTGGGAACAGCGGCCAGTTCGGCCTGGCTCATAAATCCGTAAGGCAGAACGGACAGCAGAACATAAACAATCAGACAGCCCAAAAAACCGATAAAAGTCGCTTTTCCGACTTCCGATTTGTTTTCGGCGCGGTCAGACAAAACAACGGCGCCTTCAATCCCAATGAAGGCCCACAGCGTAACCAGCATTGTGCTTTTAACCTGTTCCGGCACGGATCCCAAAGACGCCTGTCCGTGTGAAACCAGATTGCCCCAGAAATCAGCTTCAAACTGATGAATTTTGAACGCGAAAATCATAATCAGAATGAAAATGAACAGCGGCAGAATTTTAAATATGGTCGCAATCGTGTTGATAAAGCTGGCCTGCTGGACGCCGCGCAGAACAACGAAATTGAAAAACCAGATCAAAATCGATCCGCCGATAATGGAATAAAGGTTGTTTCCGCCTGCGAAATAGGGCGGGAAAAAGTAGTTCAGAGCGTCCATCGTAATGACGGCGTATCCGACGTTGCCGAATATCTGGCAAAGCCAATATCCCCAGCCGATTGTAAAGCCCATAAACGGCCCGAATCCGTCGCGCGCGTACATATAGATGCCGGCGGTCAGATCAGGTTTCGCATCTGACAGAATACGGAATGAATTGGCCAGAAAATACATGCCGACGCCGGTTATGACCCAGGCGATCAGCACGGCTCCCACAGATGCGCCGGCGGCCATGTTTTGCGGCAGACTGTAAATGCCGCCGCCGATCATCGAACTGATCACAACGCTGGCCAGCGCGATCAGTCCCAGTTTTTTGTTTGTGTTTTGTTGCTGTGCCATTTTAATATCCTTTTAAACAAAAAAAGCGGCATCGCTTTTGTTTCAAAAGTCGATACCGCTTTAAGAAATTACAATTTAACGGGGTCGGCCGTTTCAAAGTTCAGGAAACCCAAAGCCGTTAAACAGTAAGCAAATTGCTGCGTAATATTGATGTAGTTATGGAACAGCTGGAATTCGCTGTGCTTTTCGACGCCGCGCAGTTCCAATTCATGGTTCAAAGATTTGTTCAGCCACATTTCCGCATGACCTTTGGCGATTTCGTCGTCAATATAGGTCGGAAAATATTCAACGTATTCGGCAGCCCAGCCGCCGATCAGCTTTCCGTTTTTGTCTTTTCCCCAGCAGATGCCGACGCCGGTTGCAATCGCGCGGTGTTCGTTGATGCAGGCTCCGTTCCCCGCGATGATGACTTCCAGAACCGCGCCGTGTTTAAAGAATTTGGATACTTTATCAACGGGAACGATATTGTTGTACAGTTCCGGCGGCAAAACGGAAGTATACGGAACAACGTTAAAATCCTGAATTTTTGCCTGTGTCAAAGCCGAATCGTAACAAAACGTTTCAAACGGCTGCGGCGGAATTCCATCGTCGGCCTGGCCGACGCCGCCTGTGTGAAAAGCCAAAGTCGGATAGCGTGTACCTACTAACATATTTTTACCTCCTGAAAAAATGAATATAAAAAAGAAGACATTCTCCCTTTTCCATGAAAAGAGTAGAAAAAAATAATTTAGCTTCCTAGCTAGACTTGTTTTCATAAATAATTATATTCCTATACATTTCTATATATGCATGTTGCTGTATTTTTATTTTGATTTATATGATTTATGTTTTTCTTTGTTTTATTATAATTTTGCGAGGATCTGATGAAAAATAGAAGATATAAACAAATAAAAAGTACGCGGGTATTTTCATTTACCTGCGCCGCTGTTTTGTTTTCTCTGCCTGTTTGCGCGCAGCAAACGGAACAATTTGAAATAACGGAACAGTTTGATGTTTCGGCGACTCAGCCGCAGCTGAACAACGGCGGCAAATTGTCTACGCGTTTGAAAAATGCGATGAAACGTTTGGAAAACGACGTTGACGGCATTGAAAAAGATTATAATCAGTTTAAATCCATGTTGTCTGACGATTTCGGGATCCAGTATTCTCTGGACGTGTCTTTTATGGGGCAAAAAGGGGTTCCGAACGGGGGAAAAACGGCGACTCAAAGCATTTATGCGCCGACGATTTCCTGGCAGATTTTTAATGATGACACGTTTGGTTCCGGAACGCTTAATGCGTCTTATACGGCAGTACGTTATTGGGGAAACAAAGCCGAAAATATCGGTGACAAACTGTTTTTGGCCAATTCGATCAATGATTATTCAACGCCGTCCAACGCTATAGACCAGTTAAGTTATACGCAGTCTTTGTTTTCAAATAAATTTTCGATTACCGTCGGGCAGTTTCCTTTGTCCGATTTTGACGGGACGCAATATGATTCCAACCAACAGACAAATTTTATCAATTATGCTTTATCTCAAAATGCCAGCGAAACGTATCCGATTGCCGGGTTAGGGGCGTATATCCAGATTAATCCGAATGACGAATGGTCTTTTGCCGGCGGTTTTCAAAACGCCCGCAATATAACGGGGCAAACATTGTCTTCAAAAGGTTGGGGAGATCACCGCTTTACAACATTCGGTTCCGTTTCCTATACGCCGACGATTAACGGCAAAACGGGCGAGTATTCTTTATTGGTTTATAATCAGCCGGGAGTCGAAACTCAACCGCAGAATACGACGGGGTGGTCTGTCAATATGTCGCAGAATTTAACACAAAAGTGGGGTGTTTTTCTGCGCGCCAACGCCGCGACGGGCGATTCAATGCCGATAACGCAGTCGTATGTTTTGGGCGGCGTGTATAATAATCCTTTGGACCGTAATCCGCTGGATCAGATCGGTTTTGCCGTGGCTTACAACAAAGTCAGCAAGGACTATTTTGATTCTTCGGAACCGATGCGCCAATATGAAACGGTATTGGAAACATACTGGAATATCGGCATTACGCAGTTTTTTACGATTGCGCCGGATATTCAGCTGTATGTTCACCCCGCTTCAAAACGCGACAGGGATTTCGGCACGGTATTCAGTTTACGCGGCACGATCTTGCTGTAGTTTCACGGAAGAGCCCGAATCGTTCAGGCTCTTTTTTTGATCTTTTTTCATGCGCCAAAGCGTAAAAGAATAAATTAACATGCCGGTTATATCTTCGACGACTCCGCCGACGGATCGGCCGGCAATATCGTGGATCAGCCATAAACAGTAGCAGAAGATAAAACATATTCTTAGTTTTATACCGCCGGAATAAGCCGCGACAAACGTTGCCAGAACGACGGCTGCCACCGGCAGCAGACTGTACGGGGTTTTATAACTGAAGTAGCCGGATATCAAAGCGATGGCGGCGAACGGATAGGCTATGACGGCGCCTTTGAAATGAATGTTTAAATACATTCGGCTGCCGACGATGATTTTAGACAGACAGGCGCTGATGTTTCCCAGCAAAAAATGATGTATGCTGAACAAAGCGTTTGACGCGGCAAACAGTAAGAACAGCTTTTTATCATTTTTTTGAAAAGCTCCCGTCATCGAAACGGCATAAGCAATGTATCCCAGCAGCTGAGTCGCCGAAAAAAAATCCATGATAAATTTCCTTATCCCAGCCGGACGTCAATATGCTTTTGCTGCAGCGCAAGTTTTAAATCCGGAACGGGCAGAGTGCCGTAATGAAAAATCGACGCTGCCAACGCCGCGTCCGCATGACCTTTTGTAAACACATCGACGAAATGTTCCGGATCCGGCCCCGCACCGCCCGAAGCAATGACGGGCAGATTTGTATTTTGGGATACCAGAGCCGTCAGTTCCAGATCAAATCCTTTCTGCGTTCCGTCCGCGTCCATTGATGTCAGCAAGATTTCTCCGGCTCCCAGAGATTCGATTTCTTTTACCCAGTCAAGGACTTTTTTATCTGTTTTTTTCTGTCCCGCATTGACGACGACATAAAAATCTCCGTCAAAACGCCGGGCGTCGACGGCGATAACAACACACTGCGATCCGAATTGTTCGGCAGCCTGTTTAATCAGCTGCGGATTTGCAACGGCGGCGGTGTTCAGTGAAACTTTGTCCGCTCCGGCCAGCAGCAAAGCGCGAATATCTTCGATTGTTTTGATGCCGCCCCCGACCGTAAAGGGGATAAAGACTTCTTTTGCAACGCGTTCCACGACGTCCAGCATCGTTTTACGCCCGTCGTTCGTTGCCGTAATGTCCAAAAAAACCAGTTCGTCCGCCCCTTCCTGCGAATATTTTCGCGCCAAAGAAACCGGATCGCCGGCATATTTCAGATTTTCAAAGTTGACTCCTTTGACGGTTTGTCCGTCTTTGACGTCCAGACAGGGAATAATGCGTTTTGTCAGCATGCTTTTCTCCTTATCCTTCAACCCATCTGCGGATTGTTTCGTGCCCCGTCCGTCCGCTTTTTTCGGGGTGGAACTGTGTCGCCGTAATGTTTTCGACCTGAACGGCTGCCGTAAACGGAATATAGTATTCGGCTGTTGCGGAAATGACGGCCGGGTCGTCGCACACAACGTGATAAGAGTTTACAAAATAATAAAAATCTTCGTTCAGAAAGGTGTTTGCCTTTGTCGTTTTGATTTTATTCCAGCCGATCTGCGGAATTTTTCCTTGGGTAAAGCGGATATTTTTTCCTTTTAACAGTCCCAATCCGTTGACGCCCGGCGCTTCTTCGGAAGATTCGAACAAAACCTGCAGCCCGACGCATATTCCCAGGAAAGGAACGCCGCTTAAAATCGTTTGGCGCAGCGGTTCGGCCAGCCCTTTGAACTTCAAAGCTTCCATCACCTGCCCGAAATGCCCTTGTCCCGGAAAGATCAGCCTGTCCGCCCGGGCGATGTCTTCGGCTTTGTCCGTGACACCGTACGGCAATCCGAAAGAATCCAGCATATTGATAACGCTTTTTAAATTGCCGCCGCCGTAATCCAGAACCGTCAGCATGTTTTTCCTCCTTAAAAAAACAGCCGGCCGTACATTAACAGGATCATGTACAAACCGTATAAAACCACCAAAAGAATCAAAACCTTGTCAGATGTCAAAACATCTACGGGATCGGCATACGTTTTTGATTCAATCAACAGACTGTAACGCATACAGATCAATAAAACCAGCGGAACCGTCCAGATTCTGGCATTTGACGGGTCGGGCATTGCCGGAATGGGCGAAATCGCCCACAAAGCATAAAAAGCAATCGTCAGCGTTAAACACATATACATGTTTTTATCCAGAAATTCCGGCGTATAGAACTTTAAAACGCCGTTGATTTCGTGGTTGTTGTCGATTCTTTTCTGCAATTCGTTGCGCCGTTTGCCCAATCCCAGATAAGCCGACATTGTCGTGACGGTCAGATACAGCCAGACCGAAACCGTTTCGATAATCAGACTGGCGCCGTAGAAAATTCTGATCAAAAAGCCCAGTACCAGAAAAGCAATATCCAGCAGCGGTATTTTTTTTATTCGCAGAGAATAAAGGACGTTCATTATCAGATATAACAGCAGCAATCCGGCCGGTTGAAGGCAAGTTGACGCCGTCAAATTAATTCCGGCAGCGGCAATGATCAGCAAACAAAACAAAATTTTTACAGTTGTCGGAGTGACCTGTCCTGCGGCCAGAGGGCGATTTTTTTTGATTTCGTGCAGTTTATCCGTTTCAATATCGCGCAGATCGTTGAAAATATAAACGGCCGAAGCCGTAAAATTAAAAGCTATCCAGCCTAATAAGGTTTTAAAAAAATTTTCCGGATTTAATAAATTTCCGCTGAAGATCAGAGGCGCGAAAATCAACACGTTTTTCAGCCAATGTTTCGGCCGGCACAGACGGATCAGGGCGATAGATGTTGAAAGGGACATTGTATTCTCCGCGATTAGCCCAACATAACATTGTTTTTTTGAAAAGGAAAGGGGCGGTTTTCGTTAAAAAGAGGTGTTTGTTTCTAAAAATTTATTGCAAAATGAAAATTAAGGGACTATAACTTTTTTGAAGTTCAGGGGCGATTAGCTCAGTTGGTAGAGCAGCTGACTCTTAATCAGCGGGCCGTGGGTTCGAGTCCCTCATCGCCTACCAATAAAAAAGGGTGTCGGAAGACGCCCTTTTTTATTGGTTAGAAGAGGCGGATCGGAATCCGCTAAGCGGATTCGGTCACCTTTGGTAACGACGCGCAGGACGATAGTCCGATCGGCCCCCTTGAGGGGTGAACGAAGTGAACAATCTCTCATCAATCGCTAAAACGTCGAAGAGTTCTTTTTTTCTCGGCGAAAAGCTAAAATCTTATTGGGCGGGATTGAAATCTTATCAACCATATGCGCACGGCAGACCGATCATAAAGGCGATAAAATGCCAGAATATATTATTTTTTTTCAATCATTAATAACGGGACGCACATTTCCTGTGCCGTCATGCCGGAATGATTGGCTTTAAACAAAATCGGATCCCGTTCGCCCGTAAAATAACGCAACGCCCTTTTGCCGTAAGCAATCGCAACGAAATCCCCCAGGAAATCGGGAACCATAAAGTGCATTTTGCCGTTGCCGATTATGCCCGTTTTTAAAAATGCGTCTTTGGTAAACAGGCGAAAATCATCACAAAACAAACGGTTAAAGTATTTCTGAAAGTCATTCAGATACGCTTCTTTCACAAAGAACGTAATAAATCTGGATTCCAAAGCCGGTGGACGGATCAGCATCTGACACAGATCGGGATAATCGTTTAACGAGATTTCTTCGACATCGATTTCCCCGTGATCCGCGGTGATGATCAACAGGGAATCTTCAAGTTGATCTGCCAACGCTTTCAGATGAATGTCCAGATCTGATAGGATATCCTTGATTTCCTGAGAATAGCTGCCGTGCTTATGTGCGCTGGCATCAGGTTCTTTCCAATAAGCCGCAAGTAACTTTGAGTGATCGTTTTGTTTGCACAAGGAAAGGATTTGTTCACAGAAAGCTTTGAAATCGAGAAGATCGTTTCTGTCAAATTTTTGAATTTTGTGAAATTCGACAGACGGATTGCGCGCGGTTATTTTGTCATAAATGGTTTCATATTTCAGAATATCCGTTGCCGGCGGCGGCGTTTGTAATTTTTTACCGCTGTAGCAGGCGGTGTTCAGGAAATTTTCGATGATTTCGTCATATTGCTTATAATAACTCGACCACCCCAGCCAACCGCTTTCATACGGCGTTAATCCGGAGTGACAAGCCGTTGTCGCCGCTGTTGTTGTCGGCGGAAAGACGGAAAAAATTTGCGCGGAGATATGTTGCCGGATAAAGCTTGTTTCGGGCAGATTTTGTTCGATCAGATCCGTTCCCATGCCGTCAAGAATCATAAAAATGACATTTTTATAATTTTTTGCCAGTTTCTCGTCCAAAAGCTTTAAGGAAGGGTGGTAGGTTTTAACGTTGTAATACTTCAGTAAAGAATTACTGACGGAAACAAGACTGCGGTCATAATCAAAGCGAAACGTTTTTTGCATTCGGGCGTGTTCCTGTTATTTTGTGGCAGTTTTTCTGTTCGGTGTTTTTTATTTTTCCCATACGTTAATGATTTCCCCGATATACATGCTGTGGATTCCCGTGCCGTTGTCATAAAAGCGCTTGGCTTCTTTATCAATAAAATCCGGATTAAACAGCGCTTTATAGATCGTTTTTGCTTCTATAACCAGATTTGCTTCTTTGAAAAAAGGATTGCCCAATTCGGTAAAGACGGGTGTCAAACCGGCATTTTGCACTTTATTTTTTTCGTCCCGGCCGGAATGAGTGCCAAGGTATGTCAATGCGGGACGCATTTGTTCGGGAAAACCGGAAACGGTGAAATACGGATAACGTTCCATAAAACCGTAAGTATACCGGCTGGAGGACACGTAAACGGTAATGATATGCTTTCCCCACAGTTCGCCCAGCGTACCCCAGGCGATTGTCATGGCGTTCATGTCGTCTTTTTTTCCGACACCGAGAGCCGCCCAATCTTTGCTGAACAGCGTTACCGGATTTTTTATTTCAAAAGGGGTGATTTTTTTCCATTCGTTCATTGCGTTATCCTTCGTCTTTTGTTCTTGTTTCTGAATACCTTCGTTTGCCGCGTTGCTTGGCGGAACGATGTATATGACAAGTACTGAAAGAACAAGCGCGGCAGCAAAAAAACACTTAACTTTTTTGGGATATTCATGACGACGTTCCTTCCTAAAAAGCTTCTTTCAAATATAGGGCTTTTTCATGATAAAAAAAATAAAAAAGCCTTTTTGCCAAAACAATTCCGTTTCCTGTTGCGAATAACGGCATACGGATAACGTTTTTATGTTAACGGTTGATACTAAATTTTCGGAATATCTCCGCCGGATTTTAAGCGATCGGCATATTCGGCCGTTGCCGTAAACAAGACATCGCTGGACGAATTCAAAGCCGTTTCAACCGAATCCTGAATGACGCCCAGCGTAAAGCCGACGGCGACAACCTGCATGGCCGTATCATTGTCGATGCCGAAAAACGCGCAGGCCATAGGGATCAGCAGAATGGATCCGCCGGCCACGCCCGACGTGCCGCAGGCGCCAAGCGCGGCCAGAACGCTCATTACCATGGCGGCGGGCAGAGTCACATCTATTCCCAAAGTATGCACGGCCGTCATTGTCATAACGGTAATCGTCACCGCCGCGCCGTCCATATTGATTGTGGCGCCCAAAGGTATGGAAACGGAATAAACTTCTTTATCCAAACCCAAATCTTCGCATAATTCCATATTGACGGGAATGTTTGCGGCGGAACTTCTGGTGAAAAAAGCGGTAATTCCACTGCCTTTCAGACATTTAAACACCAGCGGATAAGGATTTCTGCGCAGCCAACAAAAAACAATCAGCGGATTAATAACCAAAGCTACAAAAGCCATTGTTCCGACCAGCAGTCCCAGCAATTTACCGTAAGAAGTAAAAATTCCCAATCCGTTTTGAGAAACGGTCGTAAAAACAATTCCCATGATGCCTGCCGGCGCGAAACAAATGATCCAGCGTACAATGGTGGTTAACGCTTCGGCAAATTGAGCGGCAACGTTTTTTGTTTCGGGTGAGGCCGTCTTTTTTAACGCCAGACCGAAAACGATCGCCCATGTCAGAATTCCGATATAGTTAGCTTTTGATAAAGCATTGACGGGATTGTCAACCAGACTGCCCAACAAAGAAAGCGCGATTTCTTTTAATCCGCCGGGCGCGTTTCCGGCGACCGCCTGAATAAACTGCATTTTTACGGGGAAAATAAAACAGGCGGTCGTTGCAACGACTGCCGCGCATAATGTGCTGAATAAATATAAAAAGATGATTTTGCGGAATCGGCCGGCCGCGCTGCTGTCCGCGTTGACTAAAGCGCTCAGAACCAAAGAAAAAACCAATATCGGCGCGACGGCTTTTAAAGCATTGATAAAAAATGTGCCGAACAGCGCTATAAATTTTGCTTCGGGAGTAAAAATTCCCAGCAGCGTTCCGATAAACAAACCGATAATAATGCGTTCAACCAACCCGATGCGGTTAAAAAAAGAAGCTATGCGTTTGATCATGATCTTTTTTCCTGTAAAATCTGCCTGCCGGGCAAAGAATATAACTTTTTTATCTTCTTGAGGAAAGAGGTTGTTTTCCTAAAGAACGGAAAATTTTTTTTCAGAACTATACAAGGCTGCGGTTCAGGACTATATTCCCTAAATCCGGAGGGATATCCCATGCTTGTAAAAACTAAAAATATAGATATGACAAACGGCGCGCTGCTGCCGTCCATGTTGCTGTTCGCCCTGCCTTTAATGGCGTCCAGTGTTTTACAGCTGTTGTTCAACGCGTCCGATATCGCCGTTGTCGGGAATTTCGGATCGACGCACTCTTTAGCCGCCGTCGGATCAACGACAACTCTTGTCAGCCTGTTGACAAACTTTCTGATCGGATTAAGCATCGGCACAAATGTTCTTGCCTCCCGCTGTTTGGGAGCCCGCAATTTTAAAGGTTTGCGCCGTGTCGTCCATACTTCGATCGCTTTGGGGATCGTGGCGGGGCTGCTGGCCGCTGCGGCCGGTCTGCTTTTTTCCAAACGGATTTTGATCCTGATACAGACGCCCGACAGCGTTCTGCCGCTGTCGGTTTTATATACGCGCATTTACTTTTTCGGTATGCTGCCGACGGCGGTTTATAACTTCGGTTCCGCTGTCTTGTATGCTAACGGCGATACCAGAAAACCGCTTTTGTTTTTGATCGTTTCCGGTGTAACAAACGTTATTTTAAATCTGGTTTTCGTCATTTGTTTTAAAATGGACGTCGCAGGCGTCGCTCTGGCAACCGTTATCGCGCAGACGCTGGCCATGATTCTGGTGCTGTCCTATCTGGCGCGGCGCAGGGATTCGTCCAGAATTTATTTCAGCCGGATCCGGTTAAATCTGGAAATTGTCTGGAATATTTTAAAATTGGGGATTCCGGCCGGATTTCAAAGCTTTGTTTTCAGCCTGTCCAATATGGTTATTCAGTCGGCGGTGAATTCTTTCGGGCCGGTATATATGGCCGGAACGGCGGCGTCGCAAAATGTTGATTGCTTTATCTGGATCAGCATGAACGCTTTTCAGCCGACGGCAACAACATTTATCAGCCGCAATATCGGCGCCGGTAATTATTCAAGAATCAATCGCATTACCTGCTGCGCTTTGATGTGCGCCTGCGCCACCGGTATTGTACTGGGTTGCCTGGCCGTGTTGTTCGGTTCCGCTCTGTTGGGAATTTACACGGGCGATCCGGCGGCGATCGCGGCGGGATTGATCCGGCTGCGTATGGTCGGCGTTCCGTATGCTTTGTGCGGATTGATGGACGTTATGACGGGAGCGCTGCGCGGACTGGGATCATCACTTTTGCCGGCCGTCATCGCTCTGGCGGGGGCATGTGGACTGCGGTTGGTCTGGATTGCGACGATTTTTCAAATTCCGCGGTATCATACGTTTGAATTTTTATTCCTGTCGTATCCGCTTTCCTGGATCGTGACTTTTGCCGCTTTGGGAACGGCGTATTTTTTCGTCCGCGGGAAATATCCGAAAAAAAATCAGGAGCAATTGATTACGTCAATCGTATAAACGACTTTTTGATCTGTTTGTTCGTTCGGTTTTTCCCATGGGCGGAAATAATATCCCGTTACGGTTACCGTTCCTTTTCGCGCCGCCGTAAAGGAATATTCTTTTATGCCGCCCGCGCCGATCAAAGACGTATCGGGGGCGATATAAGTTTCAGCCGTATCCGTAATTGTATTTTGTTTTGCGGGGGTAATAAAAAACTGCCAGGAATAACCCGTCGTCGGGTTTTCGTCCAGACTGATTATCACCTTTTGGCCGGCACATACGGTTTGATGCGTTCCGCTGTTTTTGTCGGATAATTTTAACGGCGTGGAACACGCCGTTAAAAAAACAAGTATAAAAACAAAAATATGTTTTTTCATAAAACTTATATGCCCAGTTTTCTGAATTCTTCCAATTCTTCGACCGTATTGATATCGGCCGGCGCGGCTTCGTTCAATTTGATTTTGTCAACGATCAGCGCCTGCATGTGGTAGCCGTTTTGCAGGAATCTTAACTGTTCCAGTTTTTCACGTTTTTCCAAAACGGCTTCTTTCATGTTCAGGAATTTTTTCAATACGTCCGTTTTGAAAACGTAAATGCCGATATGATGATAATAATCCTGATAAGCGCATGTGTCCGGATCGCGGATATAAGGAGCCAAAGCGCGTGTAAAATAAACGGCGCGTCCTTGCGTTTCCCCTTTTTCCAATCCCATGACAATTTTAACGTTATTGGGATTTTCGGCGTCTTTTAAAGTTTTAAAGACCATTCCGCAGGTTGCGATATCGCAGTTTGTTTCTTCGATAATTTTAATCAGCCTGTTGTTGATTGCCGGATCGACGTTAATGTTGTCGCCCTGAAAGTTAACGGCGACGTCGTATTTTGTGCCGTCGGGATCAATCTGTTTTAAAGCCGTGGCGATTCTGTCCGTGCCGGAAGGCAGATTCGGATCGGTTAAAACGCACTGAGCTCCGAATTTTTTGGCTTCTTCCATAATTTTTTCATCGCCGCAGGCAATGCAGACGTCGCCGTCAATGGCGGCTTTGACGTTTTCATATACGCGCTGAATCAGGGTTTTGCCGTTAATGTCCAGCAGCGGTTTGTTCGGCAGACGGGTTGCGGCCAGTCTGACCGGGATCATTGTAATGACTTTACTCATTTTTCCTCGCAAATTTTATTTTTGGGCTAAAAGCCAGGTTTTGAATTCCTCCAGACTGTGCATTTCGGGAATCCATTTCATATCTTCGGGCAGATCGGTTGTAAATTCACAGCGGTAACGCACCGGGTGCGCGCCGACATTAATGGCGGCATGCTGATTGTAGATTCTGTCATCAACCAGAACGGTTTCTTCGGCTTTTAACCCGTATTTGTCAAAGCAGGCTTTCAACATGTCTTCTTTTGCCGTGTCATGCATGAATTTGCCGTGCTGCACACATTCAATCGTTAAGAAGTCGGTGACATCTTTTAACAATTCGTTCAACAGCTTTTTTTTCGTTTCCACGTCAAAAGTCGCGGACATGGTAAACTGCTTGTATCCCAGACGGTTTAATTCGCGCAGAGTTTCAACGACGTGCGGATATAACGGCCGGTTGTTGAAAAATTCCGGCGAATGACAGAAATCGTAATCCATCTGCGTTCCCATGGTGGGATGAGTTTTTAATTCCAACGCGCCGTATTTCGGCTGTATCGGCAAAACTGTGGGCAGATCTTCCCATTTCAGACCGGCATAAGTGTCTTTGTAGTTCGGGTGATTGGTCAGGAAGTTAAAGTAGGCGAAATTCAGATTTGCCAGGACTCCGTCAACGTCCCAAAAGATATTTTTAATAGCCAAGTAAGTTCTCCTGAATTAAAAATCAACCTGTTCAGGATAGACGGACGATCCTGTCAATGCAAGCAAAAAGGCCCGGAAGCCGTTACAGCTGCTGTCCGAACAGATCGTATTCGTCCGCGCCGGTAATTTTTACACGTACGAAACCGCCGGGGGCCGCGGGCGTTTTTCCGGTGAAAAAGACTTTGCCGTCAACATCGGGGCCGTTGGAAAAATCACGTCCGAAATACATGTTTTCCTCTTCGTCGAACCCTTCGCACAGGACGTCGCGGATCTGTCCGATGCAGCTTTGCTGATAATTCCGGCTGATCTCCGCTTGCGTCGACATCAAAGCGTCGAAACGTTCCCGTTTGACGGCGTCGTCAATCTGGTCCGCAAAATCAAAAGCCGGCGTACCCTCTTCGCGCGAATAAACAAAAGCCCCCAGACGGTTGAGTTTTGTTTCTTTGACAAAATCAAGCAGCTCTTCAAATTGTTCGTCCGTTTCGCCGGGAAATCCGACAATAACGGTCGTACGAATGACAATATCCGGAATTTCGCGGCGCAGCTTTTCAATAACGGATTGAATTTGCGCTTTGTTTCCGTGACGGTTCATGCGTTTTAACACAGGGTCGCTGACGTGTTGAATCGGCATGTCGATATAGGGCAAAACACGCGGATTGTCGCGCATTTCCGTAATTAATTCGTCCGTAATTTTATCCGGATAACAATAAAAAAGCCTGATCCACGGAAACGTTGTTTCCTTTCCCAAACGACGCAGCAGCTCCGCCGGCATATTTTTATGATATAAATCAATGCCGTAGCGCGACGTGTCTTCGGCAATCAGATTCAGCTCTTTCGCGCCGGCTGCTTCCAGATCTTGCGCTTCTTCAATAATGCTTTCGATCGTGCGGGAACGGTAACGGCCGCGGATTTTCGGAATCGCGCAATAGGAACAGCGGTTGTCGCAGCCTTCGGATATGCGCAGAAAAACGCCCGGATTGTCGTCGGACAGCATGCGTTCTCCTTCGATCGGCGTTTGTTCGTAATCGCTGAACAGCTGATACTTTTCCGCTTCAAACGCTCTTCCGATCACATCGGCAATCTGATGAATGCCGCCCAGCCCGACCACCGCGTCGATTTGCGGCAGTTTTTGCATAATCCGTTCGCGCCAGCGTTCAACCAGGCAGCCGGTTACAATCAGCTTTTTCAATTTTCCGGTTTTTTTTAATTTGGCAATTTCTTTGATTGTTTCAACGGATTCTTCTTTGGCGTCGCCGATAAAACCGCAGGTGTTGATTAAAATAACGTCCGCCTCGCCGGCGTCGCCCGTAATTTCGTATGCCGCGTTGTCCAGATGCGCGAGCATCATTTCAGTATCAATCGTGTTTTTGGAACACCCCAGAGAAATAAATCCGATTTTCATGCAGTCCTGCCGTTTAAAGTTTGTTATGCCGGTATAATGCGGCGGCATGAATGCGAAGTCAAACCGATAAACGGCCGATTCTGTTTTTTTCCGATTTAAGCAGATCTTTTAAAGTGACTTCCTGCATTTGTTTTTTTATTTTTTTGTTCAGGGCGGACCATACTTTGCAGGCCGAACAGTCGCCGGATTTTTTGCAGAAAGTCTTGTCCGCGACACATTCGACAATGCAAACAGGCCCCTCCATCGCTTCGATAATATCCAGCAGTGTGATTTCTTTGGGCGGTTTTGCCAGTTGTAATCCGCCTTTTGCCCCGCGCAGGGAAATAATCAGACCGGCTTTGTTCAAACTGAGAATCAGACGACTGATATATTTTTCCGAAATCTGCTGGGACTGAGCGATTTCTTTCATTTGCCGCGGGCTCTCTTTGGCATGTAACGCCAGATCCAGCAGAATACGCAGTCCGTAACGTCCTTTTGTCGATATTTTCATGCGGCTTCCTTTCCTTTAAATTACCTTATACCATGATTTGCCGGAAAAAATAAGCCCTGTTTTTTTAAACACTACTAATTTGGTTGACTTTTTAAAAAAACGTTCCATAATAAATAATGTTTTCACTTGAACGGGAAAGGACATAAAATGAAAAAAACGCTTATGTTTGCATTTGCCTGCCTGCTTTATGCTTCCGGCGCGGCGGCGGCCTGTGATTGCCCGGTTCGGCCGTGCGGGTGCGGCGCGACGGTTCAGTGCGGCTGCGGAAAGTAACGAACAAATTCGATTCAGGGCTTTCCGGCGGGAAAGCCCGTTTTTTATTGAGAAGGATAGAAAATGACAAAGATTTATAAAACAGTTTCTGAACTAATCGGCCGGACGCCGTTAATGGAATTGTCGAATTATGAAAAAGCCGAAAACCTCGGCGCGGTTGTGCTGGCAAAACTGGAAATGTTCAATCCCGCGGGATCCGTCAAGGACAGAGTGGCTTTGGCAATGATTAACGACGCCGAACAAAAGGGATTGTTAAAACCGGGATCAGTCATTGTCGAACCGACCAGCGGTAATACGGGGATCGGTCTGGCCTGCGTCGGGTTGTCGCGCGGATATAAGGTTATTTTGACCATGCCCGAAACGATGAGCGTTGAACGGCGCAGTCTGTTAAAAGCGTACGGAGCCGAAATTGTTTTGACCGAAGGGGCCAAAGGCATGGCGGGCGCGGTGGAAAAGGCGCGGGAGATTGCTCAAGAAACGCCTGACAGCTTTATTCCGGGGCAGTTTTCTAATCCGGCGAATCCTGCGGCGCACGAAGCGACGACCGGACCCGAAATTTGGCAGGATACAGACGGCAAAGTCGATATTTTTGTTGCCGGAGTCGGAACGGGCGGCACATTAACCGGCGTCGGCCGGTATTTGAAATCCAAAAAACCGGAAGTTAAAGTCATTGCCGTTGAACCTGACGCGTCGCCTCTTTTGTCCGAAGGAAAAGCCGGCCCTCACCCGCTGCAGGGGATCGGGGCGAATTTTATTCCGGAAACGCTGGATCGTCATATTTATGATGAAATTATCCGCGTTACGGGGGCGCAGGCTTTTGAAACCGGCAGAACGCTGGCGCGTAAAGAAGGAATTTTGGCGGGCATTTCTTCCGCGGCGGCCGTTTATGCCGCGGCGCAGGTTGCAAAAAGGCCGGAAAACAAAGGAAAAACAATTGTCGTTTTATTGCCCGACACGGGGGAAAGATATTTATCGACCCCGATGTTTTCCGAATAAAGCTTAAAAAGTCGATTTTTCAAGCGTGACGGTCGTGTCCAGTCGCAGCAACAGATCTGTTATGCGGCGCAGGAAAGTGCCGTTCAGTACGCGCAGAGGAACTTCTTTGCCCGGTTTGCTCTGAAAACTGATTTTGTCGGGTGATTTGATAAACGCGGCGATTGTCTGTGCGATATCCGCGTTTCTTTGCCTGTGCGCGTTTGAAAAAGACAGATAAGAAACGATTTTCTGAATTTCCCGATTGTCCAGTTCTGCCGGACTGGGAGCATTCGGCTGACGCAGATAAAGTGTATCAATATACCGTTTATATCCTTTGACCAATGCCGTTTCCGTATAGGAAAACGATAGCGCGGTAATGACGGCGCCTTCTAAGAAATTTTTCAAATCTGCGGCCGGATTGCCTTTTTGCACTAAATGTTTAAAAGCCAAAATCAACTGCCCCTGCTGGGCGTTGGAAATATTATTCAAGGAAACGTCAAAGTTCCAGCGGCCCAGACATTTATCGGAAATATCCGCGGAAAGCATCATTTTTTTCGCCGTCGGATAATATGTGTATTCGCCTTTAACGCCGGCGGAAACGTTATTGCAACCGGCCAGCATGACGGCGTACAGCGGGTAATTCAAAATGTCCGCCGCCGGATTGAAAAGAGCCAGTGAATCAATAACGCTTTCATCTGATTTTTTCAATATCCGGGCAATATCGACCAGACGGAAAGAAATATTTTCGGCGCTGAAAGACAATTTTGTCGCGATATGTCCGCTTTCCTTATAGTTGTGAATAACAAATTCCTCTGTTTTGTTCGCCAGCCCCGGCAGAACCTGCAGCCGAACCGAAACGTTTTTTAAAACGGCGACATCGGAAACCGATAAAGACAGATCCTGATATGATACGCTGTTGTTCAAACGGTTCCGCGTCAGAAAATAATGAATGTTTTTTTCTTCTTCGTCTTTTTGCAGCAGAACCATGAACACGCCGCAGGCCGAAAACAGCAGAAACAGAATCGTAACGGCGACCCACATGCTTTTTGTCATGAACCGTCCTCCTGCTTATAAGGGGCGTGATACGGCAGCCAGTTCGGCTTTTCATGGCGCCGCCGGATTAAACCGACCAGATCGGCCACTTCGCCGCAGGCTTCCTGTTCGCAGGCGGCGGCCGAGGATAATTCCAGCACGCCGGCGCTCAGAGGATCCGTTTTTTTGTTTTGTTTTCTTTCTTCCGCCGTCATTAAACGCAGATTGCCGCTGACAATATGCCAACCCGGTCTGCTTAACAGCCCGCTGGTCTGCGTGATCAGAAATTCTGCCGGCCAGCCGGCCCACGCTTTATCCAGCCCCAGCGAAGAAATATTGACCAGCATATTAACGCGTACCGGTTTTTGCATAATTGCCGCCGCCGTTAACATGGCGGGCAGATTGTCAATCCTGTCCACGCCGATCATATAGGCCAGCCGACCCAGATAATCCGACTTTGTTAATTCGTTGTAATCCGCCATCATCAATTGATGTTCGCGTAAATCTTCGGAACGGCGTGCGTTTTCCCTCAGCCGGGCCAGATTTTGGGTTTTATCCGATACGATTTTCCATTTTTTTCCGGGCCTTCTTTCCAAAACGGCCGCATAAATCAGCCGGGATTCCGTATCGGCGGTTTCTTCCGAACTTTTTTTGGCGGTTTCGGGCATATCCATGCCGGGAATTCCCTGCGGGACGGTCGTTGCGAAAAATTTCATCTGCGTCGCCCCATGGCAGAAAATATCGGCAAAACTTTCCGCCGTGCGCAAGATATTGTCGGTAACGGTATTTTCCAAAAACAACTCTTCGTTTTCCGTTACGGCCGCGATGATAAACGGCGAACACCCCGCCCAGGGAGAATAAAAACCGGTTTTCCGGTTGCGCCGGCTTTTTAAATACCCCAGATAATGAATTTTCAGTTCGGGATCCGAATCAATCAGGTAACTTAAATTCTGTTCGTTTTTTCCGGCTCCGTACCGGTTCAGCAGGACGACGTTCAGATTTTTCCGCCCGGTAAAGCGTCCTTCCGTAAAGTAACCGTCCAAAGTTGTTTCCAGATTTCCTTTTTCATTAAAGACGGACACTTCCGCTCTGCCGTAGATCAGGTTTTCCGAACAGGAATTACTGCCGACGCTGATGAACCAGTTTTTCATTTTATTTGCGGGTTTGTCGGTTGTATACAAAATGGAACAGCTTTTGTCCTTGGAATATATTCTGTGTTCCAAAGCCGTTTGGGAATCAATATGGGCGACGATCCTTTGTTTTCCGGCAGGCGGAGCCCATTCTTTGACGGGAAAGCCGTCTTTGGCGCGCGCGGTGTTGACGGCGGCGGCCTGCAGCTGGCGGATTTTTACTTTTAAGGTCCCTTTTTCCGGTTTCCATTTATCCGTTGCCGAAGCCGATCCCTGATATACCAGCGTATTGGCGCTGTACCCGTCAATGACGGCCTGCAGAGCGGAAGGACATTCATTGTTTAGTACCAGCGCCACTTTTGCCATTAAAGTGTTCAGCGCTGTTTCTTCAAAAGCCGTTTCGTCCTGCGCGAAAATTTTCAGACTCAGGATATCTTCGCACCATTTTCCGTCGGCCGCTTCGGCGAAAACTTCCACGCCCGCCTTGGCGGAATAGGCGATTCTTTTCATTTCGTGCCCCGTCTGTATGTCAAGCGTCTGCGCGCCCGCCGGGGCCGTCAGGAAAAAAAATAAAGCTGCCGTTTTGAAAAAACTGTTCATATCGGCAACTATAAAATATAATTTTGAAAAATTGTAGTCTTAAAACAAAAGGAAGAAAGATTGATTGTTCCTGATAAAAAAACGGAAGCCTATTTAAACGAACCCGTTTCTCCGAAAGGTGTGCTGCGGCTGTGCCGGGCAGGCGTTCTGCCTTCTTCGGATTTTCTGCGCGCGGCGGCTTTGTGCCGTTCCGACAGAAAGTGGGGAAAATTCATTTTGCTGATCCTGCGTTTTCTGACGGGTTTGAGTTTTTTGACGGCAGCTTTTTTTGTTATGGTCGCGAAATGGAGCTTCTTTTATCAAACGGGAGGCTTTATTCTTTTAGCCGTTTTGTTTGTTCTGTGCGCCTGTGCCCGCAGCCGGTCGGCCGTTGCCGACTATGCCGGCGCCGCTTTGATCGGCTTGATGATTTTTTTGCCCGGCCTTGTTTTCAGGACAAATTCTTTTTTGTATGAAGAATTTTTCCTGTGGTTTGTTTTGCTGGCCGTCTGGGCCGTTCCGTCCGGACGCGCCGGTATACGGTTGTCGGTTTTTGTCGTTTTAAATGCGGCGATTTTCCTGTATGGCGTTCAATTCGCTCTGCCGTCGTTTATTTTCAGTGCGACGACTTTCTTTATTTTGGCGGCGGCGTTTAATTTGTTCTGCTTTGTCTTGCATGGATTTCTACCTTTGCGGCCCTCATGCCGGAACCGGCCCTGTTTCAGCTTCTTCCCGCTGGCGGGTATGATGTTGTTTTTGTCGGCGGCGGCCGGGGTACAGTGTTTTCCGGTTCGTTCTTTGAATCCGGGAGATGTTTCTTTTTTGTTGTGCTGCGTGTGTTCGTGCGTGTGCGGTTATTTATATATTATCCGTATTCCGGATCGGACGGGACGCCGTTTGACGGGCTTGTTTACCGTGTGTTGGGGAATCATGATGCTGTACCGCCTGCTTTATGCTTTTGATTTTTCTGCCGGGCTTCGACAGGCTTTGTTTTGTGCCGCCGTTTCCGCGTTGATCGCTGCGGCGCTGATTCTGGAACGCCTGTATGTCGCCCGTGTAAAAGGAGAAAAAGATGCCGTCTGAATTTTCGCTGCGCCAGGTGCTGGCCTGTTTAAATATTTCGGTATTTGATCCGCTTGTCGAACCGGCTTTGAAAAAAGCTTGCCGGATTGATGCGGAACAGAAAACGGCGAAAAGAGATCCGTTTCACAATATTGTTTCTTTGGTTGTCCTGCAGGCGGCGGCATTGATTTGTTTTGCCGGACTGCGCCCGTATGCCGTTCCCGCCGGCGTGTTTTTGGTTCTTTTCGGCGGAATTGCCGTCGGAAAAACCGTGTCGTCCGCCTGGAAATTTTTCTTTAAGATTTATTTTCTGGCCGGCCTTTTTTTGTTGGCGGAAACGACGTTTCATTTTTCTGCTTTCGCCGTGCCGGTAATCCTTTTGTTTTTCCTGCTGCGCGACTCGTTTGGCCCGAAAGGCCGCGAAACAAGGGCTCTGCTGGCTTTTTGGTTCTTTGTTTCCGTCATGGCGGCGTTCGGAACGAATCAATCCGTGTCGTTGTTTTTGTTAACGGGCTTTTTTTCTCTGGTCGGCGTGACAGGATTGTTGTTTCCTTTAAAAAACCTGTACTGGCGCGAACCGTCAATTATTTTCGCCGTTTTACCGCTTTTTCTGGTTTTGGGATATGAAACCGCCGTGCTGACGGGGGCGGTCTTTCCCGTTGATCAAAGCGGCTCGGTGCTGGCCGTAACGTTTGCGGCGCAGGTTTTGATGCTGATCTTTTGCCTGCGCAGAGATTTGGAAACAGGTGAAATCGTTTTGTCCTGTCTGGTCGCGGCGGGGGTGTTTCTGTGTGCTTTGCTGTTGTCCGGCGGGTTGGCGGGATCGGCGGTTTTGTTTCTGACGGCCTTTTTCACGGACGCCCGCGTTATGGGGCGGATCGCGGCGGTTTTGTTTTCCTGCTTTTTGATAGTTTTCTTTTTGTCATTGCCGATTTCTTTGTTTACGGCCGGGCTGGTCGCAGCTCTTTCCGGTATTGTTTTCGGCTTGTTTTACCTGCGTTTGAAACGCTTTGCTCTGCCGGAGAAAACAAAATGCGCCGTTTAATCGCTTTTTTCTGCCCTTTGTTGATTCTGATTGTTCTGGCCGGACGTTGTTTTACGGGAACTTTAACCGTCCGGTCCGGTGTCCGGCTGCTACTGCCGGCGTCCGTCCGGGAAACGGGAAGGGATTCTTTTTCTGATTTCGCGCGCCTGCGCTATTATAATTTCATTCCGGTCCCCAGCCTTTCCGACGAGAGGGGAACCATTGTTGTCGAACGTTTGGACGACGGACGGGCAAGGTTTGTTTCCGCCCTTTTTGACCGGCCTTTAAGGCCGCGGGAACTGCTGTTGAAATACGTTATTGCGCCTTCGCCGCCGTTTGGCGCGAAAACGCAAGGGCCGGATATACGCTTTTCTTCCGACTTGCTTCGTTTTTCAGAAACAAAAGCTTTTCGTCCTTCTGCCGTCCGCTATGCCGTTGTCAGCGTCAATAACGCCGGAACCGCCGTTTTGACAGGCCTGGCGGACAACAACGGCGTTTTGCTGGTCAAGGGTTTGATTCCTGCAGTTTCTCACACGCCTTGAAATCGACATGAAAGATAATATACTTTTGCTGGACGTTTGAAGGCAGATCACGGATTTGCTTTAAAAAGCACGGCTCATATTTTTGAGTTAAAAGCTTTCCGACAAAAGTTAACGGATTAAAAACCAGCTTTTCTTTCAGCTGCTGCGGCAGGTAATAATAAGGATTGTCCAGCAGAATGGTTTTAACCTGATGTTTTTTCAATAATTTTTGCACTTCAATCGGATCTGTGCCGTACAGGATATTATAAGTGTCGCTAATCCCTTCCGCATTGGAATGATAAGGCGACCCGATCACGGGAATCCCTGCGCCCCATGCCGTTTCCGGCCCGCGAGAAGAAGAAGTCAGAATACTTCCCTTTTCTTTGGAAATATAGGGCAGATATTCTTCCGGTCTTGTTATGGTCATTTGAGATCCGTTTTGGATATCGTAAGATACCGCGGTTAAATATAAAAAACTGCATAACAGATAGAATATTGCGGGAATGACCAAAAATATGCGGACGCGTTGTTTTTGCAAGAAAGCGACTTTATCGTAAAAAACGTTTAAAGCCGCGACTGTCATCAGCGCGGCAAAAACCGAAACCGTTCGTCCGAAACGGCGGCTGAGCAGCGTCATGAACGCGAAAAACAGAACCGGCGCGCCGACGGTCATGATCAGTTTTTTATACCGCGGCGAGGCAAACGGAAAAGCCGCCAGCCCCAGCACGCAGGCCAGTAAAGGAAGGCCGTCAAATTTGGCAATGGCGCTGTTTGATAAAAAAGCAGGCTGCAGCTCTGTAATATGTTTTGCCCATATTTCATAAAGTTCCGGCGGAATCGGCGAACCGAACACTTTTCCGGCGCCGAATAAGAATAACGCG
Organism: uncultured Rhodospirillaceae bacterium; assembly: GCA_900550445.1. GTDB lineage: Bacteria > Pseudomonadota > Alphaproteobacteria > CAAGCB01 > CAG-977 > UBA11549. The sequence continues at coordinate 57,788 of URSF01000007.1, forward strand.
AACCCCAAAGAAAACAGGGACAGCAAAGAAATGGTCAGAAACCGGCCGATAAAGGAGGAAATAAATTTTTCTTTTTCTAATAATTCTTCCATATAAAAAGAAAGAGCCATCAATCCCGAAATAACTACCAGCAGTACGGATAACCGGCCGTTGTCGGGAAACAATATTCCCTGCATCGGCGGATTAACGATCAGACAAACGGCGGAAGTCAGGAAAAAATATTGGCAAAAGATTCGGATCTGCCTCATATTTTGATATTTAAACAGCCAGCTTAAAACCATTCCCGCCGTAGTTGCTACGGCGGCCAGAAACCCTTCCGGCGTCGCCCATACGGATAATCCGGCGAATATTCCCGCCGTTTTAAAAAAAGCGGAACGCCCTGTTTTAAAACCGTGCATCAAGCCGCCGAGGGTAATAATAATCAGCAGGTTCAATAAAACGTGATGATCCGCGCGCCCCGCCGTGAATAACGACAGGATCGGAAACTGGCAGAAATAAAGCGTCATGGCCAAGATCCGCAGAGCCGGACCGAAAAAAGCCTTTCCCGCCCAGATTAATCCGGCGGCAGATAATCCCGCGATCAAAGGCTGGTATAAAAAACACCCGTAAAAGACGGCCTGTTTGACGTCCGTAAAAGGCAGAAACGGCAGACTGGCCGCGAACAAAAACATGTCAGTAATCCGTGTGAAATGCAACATCTGTCCGAAAGGCCAGTTATCATGCATATACATTGTTTCCGCCCACGATCCCGACGAAATGAAATCCGCCAGACGCAAAGCGTGCGTGAAGTTATCCGTTTCCGATAATGTTGCCTGTGACTGACAGATCAGGTAAACCTGCCATATTAAAACGAAACAAAAGGCGAAAACATATTCGTGCCGAAGATAAAGTTCAGAAAACTTTTTAGTCGAAAAGTTCTTAAAAATCAAAGAGATCTCCTTGCCTTAAATCAATATTGCCTTCCGTTTCCCGCGGTTCGTAAACGGAACTGAACGGATAATGCCGGGCGCATCTGGGTTCGTAAATATCCGCGGCGCCAAGCTCTATATCCGAATTTGACCCGCCGCGTTTGTATGTAAAGATCGCTGGTTCGTTACAGACGGCGCATCTGGCCTGCAAAGCGGTATAGCGGTCGGCAATCGTTTTTAATTTTGAAATAATTTCAAACTGTTCGCCTTTCCAATTCATGTCCAGTCCGCAGCAAACGACATTCAGCCCTCTGTTCATCAGCGTGCTGATACAGGCGATAACGTCGCCGCCGAAATAAGGTTCCGTAAAAAACTGGATTTCATCAAAAAAAACGGCTTGCGCTTTTTCCACGGCGTCGGATTCCAGAATTTCGCTGGTGTTTGTCAGATTGAACGCTTCGGCCGCCACGCCGTCATGCGTTTTGATTTCGCAAATACCGTACCGGGTGTCAAACGACGGTTTGATCAAGATCATTTCTCCGTCAAAAGAACGTGCTTTTTTCAGTAAAGCGGACGTTTTTCCTGCAAACATGGGGCCGGCGATGACTTCCAGAGTTCCTTTTGGCATTTTTACTGTCCCGAAATTAATAACGACGCGGTTTTATGTAGATTTGCCCGTATCTTTCTCCGGTGTCCAGTAAAAAAGAAAAACCGGAAGATTTCTCTTATTTTCAGACGGGGATAAAAAGTTAATCCGAAACGGAAATATTTTGAAAAATTCTTTTGTTCATTATATAAAGTAAAAAATAAGGGGTAGTTGTAATTTAAAACAGAGGTTTGCATGTTTGTGGAAGGATTGGAATTAACGCTGATCGGCATGTCTGGCGTTTTTTTATTTCTGCTGCTGTTAATTGCATCAATGTATGCGCAGGCGGCGATTTTTCAATATCTGGGCATATCGGACGAAACCGAAAAAACAACCGGCGGGGACGAAGCTCTGGTTGCGGCGGCAATCGCGGTCAAACTGAAAAACGGCTAAACGGTAAGGTGAATGGAAATGGCTAAAAAAGTTGTAAATTTTATGTGTACGGCTTTTCGCGACGGATTTCAGTCCGTCTTCGGAATGCGTGTTCTTCCCAAAGATTATTTTCCGGCAATTGAAATGGCGCGCGACGCAGGTATCCGGTATTTTGAAGCCGGGGGCGGCGCGGCTTTCCAGTCAGCCTTTTTTTACTGTAACGAAAACGCTTTCGACGTGATGGATAAATTCCGCGAAGTGGCCGGCCCGGACGCCAATCTGCAGACGCTGGCCCGCGGCATTAACGTGGTCGGGCTGGATTCCATGTCCACGGATCTGATCAAACTGCATGCTAAATTGTTTAAAAAGCACGGCATGACGACGATTCGCAACTTTGACGCGCTGAACGATCCGAACAATCTGATTGTTTCCGGCCAGGCGATTAAGGACGCCGGATTGCAGCATCAGATGACGATTACGATTATGTCTTTGCCTCCCGGCTGCGAAGGCGCTCATGATCCTGATTTTTATGAACAGCGTCTGCGCGCGGTCTTGGACGCGGGCGTCCCGTTTGATTCTTTGTGCCTGAAGGACGCTTCGGGAACCTGCACGCCGGCGATTGTGCATGAAACGATTAAACGCATGCGCAAACTGACGGATAAACCGATTTCTTTCCATACGCATGAAACGGCGGGAACGTCCGTTCTGTGCTGCATGTCGGCGATCGAAGCCGGCGCGGACACGGTCGATTTGTCTTTGGCGCCCGTTTCCGGCGGCACTTGTTCGCCCGACGTTTTAACGATGTGGCACGCTTTGCGCGGAACGGATTACGTTTTGGACGTTGATCCGCAGAAGATTCTGGAAACCGAAGAATTTTTGAAAAACGCTTTAAGCGATTATCTGCTGCCGCCCGAAGCAACAAAAGTGGAACCGCGCGTTCCCTGGTCTCCGCTGCCCGGCGGCGCTTTGACGGCAAATACGCAGATGTTGCGCGACAACGGCATTATGGACAAGTTCCCCGAAATCGTCAAAGCGATGGAGGAAGTTGTGCGCAAGGGCGGTTACGGCACGTCCGTTACGCCGGTATCTCAGTTCTATTTCCAGCAGGCGTTTAACAACGTCATGCAGGGGCCCTGGAAAAAAATCGCGGAAGGATACGGCAAAATGGTTTTGGGGTATTTCGGCCGCACGCCGCATGAACCTGATCCCGAAGTCGTTAAAATCGCTTCCGAACAGCTGGGGCTGGAACCGACAAAAGAATCGCCTTTGGCAATTAACGACCGCAATCCGAAAAAACAGATTGCGTGGTTCCGCGATATGTTAAAAGAAAACAATCTGCCCGAAACCGATGAAAATATCTTTATTGCCGCGGCATGCGGAGATAAAGGCATCGCTTTCCTGAAAGGCGAAGGCAAAATCGGCGTCCGTTACAAAGAAAAACCCCGCGCGACGTCCGGTGATTTCGATGTCACCGTAGACGGCAAAAACTACAAGGCTTCTTTGAACGGCGATACGGTCGTCGTGAACGGCAAAGCGTTTAACATTACCGTCGGCGCATCTGGGAAAACGGCGGCGAAGCCTGTTGCGGCTTCTGCCGGCGGAGCGGAAACGGAAATTACTTCGCCCGTTCCGGGAACGGTGATCAAAATGCTGGTCAATGAAGGCGATCATGTCGCAAAAGCCCAGCCGATCGCTATTCTGGAAGTCATGAAAATGGAAAACCCCGTGCCTTCGCCGGCTGACGGCGTTGTCGGAAAAATCGCGGTGCATCAGGGAGACCAGGTTGTCACCGGCCAGCTTTTGATGACACTGAAATAAAGGGGGGGGGGGGCCAGATGGATTCCGATATGCAGATTTTTAAAGCGCAAAGACGCCATAAGTTCATTATGTGGACGGTAGTCGCTTTGTGCGCTTTGTTTTCCTTGATCAACATTTTGGCGGCGGCGTCCGGCGGACGAATCGGACAGGCGTTTGCCGGATATATGAACAATCATGAATCCTTTGCGCTGCTGATCAAATCGACGGGACTGTACGGCTTTTTCGCCGATACGGGAACGACGGTTTCCGCAACGGGCAAAGAAATGCTGGTTTCCATGGGACTGGGCCAGCTGATTATGATCGGCGTCAGCCTTGTTCTGATTTATTTGGCGATTGCCAAAGGGTTTGAACCGCTTTTGCTGATTCCGATCGGTTTCGGCGGGCTGCTGTCGAACGCGCCCGGTGCCGGCGTTGCCGAAGTCCTGGACGGCGTGACGGGATTTTTACTGTATATTTATAATATGGGGGTTGCTCCGCCCAGTATTTTCCCGCTGATTATTTTCATGGGCGTCGGAGCAATGACCGATTTCGGTCCGATGATTGCCAATCCGAAAGTCGCTTTACTGGGCGGCGCGGCGCAGTTCGGTATTTTTGCGACGGTGCTGGGCGCTTTGGCGCTGACTGATATGGGATTGGTGGACTTTACGCTGAAACAGGCGGCTTCGATCGGTATTATCGGCGGAGCCGACGGCCCGACGGCGATCTTTTTGACCGGCCGTTTGGCGCCGGAACTGATGGGGGCGATTGTGGTCGCCGCGTATTCGTATATGGCTTTGGTGCCGATTATTCAGCCGCCGATCATGCGCGCGCTGACAACGGTGGAAGAACGTAAAATCAAAATGAAGCAGCTGCGTGAAGTATCACGCAAAGAAAAGATTATCTTTGTCTTTTTGGTTGTTTTGCTTTGCATTGTGTTCGTGCCGTCCGCCGCGCCCTTGATGGGAATGTTGATGTTCGGCAATTTGCTCAAGGAATGTAAAGTCGTTGATCGTCTGGCCAAAACGGCGGCGAACGATTTGTGCAACATTGTGACGATTTTTATCGGTTTGACGGTGGGATCGAAATTGTCCGCGGACAAGTTCTTGGCAAAAGAAACGTTGGGCATTTTGGTTTTGGGGCTGATCGCTTTTTCAATCGCGACGGCCGCGGGCGTTTTAATGGCCAAGCTGATGAATGTTTTCAGCAAGGAAAAAATGAATCCGTTGATCGGCGCGGCCGGTGTTTCCGCCGTTCCGATGGCGGCGCGCGTTGCTGACAGAGTCGCCAAAGAAGCTGATCCGACAAACTTTATTTTGATGCACGCAATGGGGCCGAACGTTTCCGGCGTGATCGGATCGGCTGTTGCGGCCGGTATTTTACTGGTAATGTGCAGCTGATGACGGAAGAAAACGTTTTAAACAACGACAATGCCGACGGGGCGGGGCAATCCCGCGCCGTCGGTCTGTTTCTTTTAAAGCGTTATAACGAAGCGGCCGCGGTTTATGACGATCTGCTGCGGCAGGCCCCGGATAATATTGCTTTCTGGGTCAATAAAATGATTTGCGTTTTGCAGTATTCCGAACCTGATGCCGCTTTTTTCAATGATATGCTGCAGCAGATCAGTCGTCTGCCGGCGCAGGGGTATTTATGTCTGGCCGATGTTTTGTATAATCTGGAACGCCATGAGGAAGCATTGGTTTTTGTCAATAAAGCGCTGGAATCGGAACCTGATAATGTTGACGCCTGCCTGTTGAAAGCGCGCCTGCTGGATATTTCGGGCCGCTCAGAGGAGTTATATCAATTCATTTGTTCATTTTATCCCCGTTTGAAACGCGATGAACGGGTTTTGTGTTTTGCGGCGTTTTATGCGGTATTGTTTTGGAATATGGAACAGGCTGATTATTTTTTAAAAAAAGCGTTAAAGATAAACAAATATTCCGTTTTGCAGAATAATTTCTTTTATATCAGTCTGGCGGCGAAAAATCAGGAAGAAAAGATTGTTTCTTTCGGGGTGAAAGCTCTGGACGACAGAGAAAACAATCCCGTGGTTTGGCTGGCGTTGGGAAATGCGTATACCGTTTTGGGACAGAATGAGGCGGCCGGCGAAGCATATGAAACGTTGTCCCGGTTAACGGAAATATCCGATGATATCAGATTAAACTGGGCGAATGTCCTGATTGAGGAACAGAAATTTGAACAGGCTTTTGATTTGTTGAATCAGATTTCTGATTTTTCCGATACTTTGTTTTTGTTAATGCGTGACGTGCTGTTTGCAATGCGGCGGACCGGACGGGGAAACGAGGCGCGAGAAAAGGCTGTTTTCTGGCGTTCCATGCGCCCGGAAAATCAGGACGTCAATTATTTATGTACGGCTTTTTTGGGGGAAAAAACGAACGAGTCGGCGCCACTGTCTTTTGTCAGACTGATCAACGAGGTTTATGCCGTCGAACAGGCCGAACGGGCCGCTGATCGGAAGAAATACTTTGGCCCGGAGATTCTGGATCGGGCTGTTCAGGCGCTTAAGCTGCCGATCGGACGTTCGATGAACGTATTGGATATCGGCTGCGGATCCGGCGCCGCGGCTGATATTCTGAGTGATTTCAGCCGTCCTGCAGGAACGCTGACCGGGATAGATGTTTCTGATATCGCTTTGGATTTTGCGGCTGATAAACAGGTGTATAATGAATTGGAAGAAGCGGATTTGATTTCTTTTTGTTCAGCCGATCCCGAAAAATACGATTTGATAGCCGGGTTGGATTCTTTATTCTATTTTGGCGATTTAACGCCTGTTTTAACGGCGGTCAAGACTGCTTTGAAACCCGGCGGGATTTTTGTTTTTACGGTCCGGGCGGCAGAGGGCGGCCGCGATTTTGATTTGGATATTTACGGCCGGTTTAAACAGGGATCCCGGTTCGTTTCCGAATGTATAACAGCCGCAGGACTTGATGAAAAATATCAGGCGGAAGAGCTGTTGTATAGAAAAACGGAAACGGAAGAAATCTATTGTCATGTTTTTGCTGTGCAGAAAAAAGCGTAATGTCCGCCGATGATTTAATTTCCAGAATTAACCGGGAAAATGAACAGGCCGCTTATCAGGCCGCGCTGGATATCGCTCTGCCGGCGCTGAAAGACGGCGAAAACGATTATGCTCTTTGGATTGCGGCGGGAAACGCCTATTACGGTTTGAAACAGTTTGAATCGGCGGAACGGGCTTATTTAAAGGCGGCGGACCTTTGCTCGCAGGACGTTATCGCTTTGTCAAATCTGGCCGGCGTTTATTTTGAAACCGGCCGATTTGCCGACGGCCTGACGGTTTGTGACCGGGCTTTGCGTCGCCGGCCGGATTATTTAAATGTGCATATCCACCGCGGAAATATGCTTTCGTCGCTCGACAGATACGACGAAGCCGTCGCGGCCTATCAGACAGCATTGGAAACAGCGCCTGAAGATCCGCTGGTTTTGTTTAATTTGGCTTACGCTCTGGTTATGACCGGACAATATGACAAAGCCGCGGAAATTTATCGGCGACTTTTGACATTGACGCCGAACGACCCCGAATATTTGTTTGCTTATGCGGCTTTTCTGGAAAAAACGGAAGATTTTGAAACGGCGGCGGAGATATATCTGAAACTGCTGCAAATCGAAGAAACGCCGACGACTCATATTACGCTTGGCGGGTGCCTGTATAATTTGCTGCTGCTGGATAAAACGGACGCCGTGTGGCGCCTGACGGATACCTGGTTGACATTGTTTCCGGATAATCCGGTGGCGCTGCATACGCTGGAAACGCTGAAAAATTCGCGGGAAGTGACAAGAGCGTCGGCAGAATATGTCCGGGAATTGTTTGACGCTTTTGCCGATTCTTTTGATTCTGTTTTGGCCGGGTTGTCTTATCAGGCGCCGGATCTGGTCGCGTCAGCGGTAAAAAAGCAGTCATTTTCAACTGTTCCGTCGATTCTTGATTTGGGCTGCGGTACGGGATTGTGCGCGGCGGCTTTGCAAAAAGAACAGGCGGTATTTCATTCTTTGACAGGCGTGGATTTGTCCGCGGCTATGCTGGAAAAAGCGAATCAGCGCGGAATTTATACGGAACTGGTGCAAAGTGATATTTTGTCCTTTTTGCCGTCGGTTAAAGAACGGTTTGATTTAATCATTTCCGCGGACGTTTTTACATATTTAGGCGATCTGTCCGAATTGTTTGCCGGAATATCCGCCGCGTTGAAACAGGGGGGACGAGTCATCTTTACCGTCAGCGAAAATACGGCTGACACCGACGGTTACGCTTTGGAACCGTCGGGCCGTTTTGTTCATGGCCGGGATTATATTTTGCGGGAATTAAAAAAAAGCGGTTTGACGGTTTTGAATATTTCCGGCGTTGAATTGCGTCAGGAATTAGGAAAACCGGTTTATGGTTTATTGGTTATAGGAATAAAAACTTGATCTTTTTTGATTATTCTTGCTAAAAGTAATTTAATAGTTTGATTTTGATGGGAATAAAAACTAATGACTGAAATTATAGAAGAAACGGCAGAAATAAAAATTGTCGAAAAGAAAAGAATTCGCCTGTTTTCAAAAGCATGGTTTGAACAGCTGCTGAACAACGAAGCCACCAGCGGCCTGGTTATGATATTTGCCATGATTGTAGCGATTATCTGCGCCAATACGGCGGCGCGCGAACCTGTGCATCATTTTTTACAGACGACGATTACGCTGGGAATCGGGAATCAAATGTTTCCCAGATCTATTGAATGGTGGGTGAACGATATTCTGATGGTTTTCTTCTTTCTGCAAGTCGGGTTGGAATTGAAACGCGAAATGAAAGAAGGGTTTTTGTCGGATATCCGTCAGGTTTTTGTTCCCTGTATTGCCGCTTTGGGCGGGATCTGCTGCCCGGCGATTATTTACGCGATTATTAATAATTCTTCCCCGCAATATATGCACGGCTGGGCTATTCCGACGGCGACGGATATTGCTTTTGCCGTGTGTGTTTTGATGCTGGTCGGGAAACATGTTCCTCAGGCGGCAAAGATTTTTTTGCTGGCGATCGCGATTTTTGACGATTTGGGGGCAATTATCATCATTGCGCTGTTTTATAATCAGGGCGTGTATCTGTCTTTGCTGGGCTATGCCTGTATCGCGACATTCGCCCTGTATTTGCTAAACAAGATGCAGGTAACCTATTTCCTGCCTTATTTGTTGTTGGGCGTTGTTTTGTGGTTCTGTTTTTTAAACGGGGGCATTCATACGACGATTGCCGGCGTTGTTGTCGCCATGGCCTATCCGATGCGTGTCGACGGGGAAAAAGAATCACCGTTGAACAGATTGATGAAAGTATTAAAACCGTGGGTGGATTTCTTTATTCTGCCGGTGTTTGCTTTTGCCAGCGCGGGATTGTATTTTGGCGGCGTGACGGCGGAAACGTTTACACACACGCTGACTTTGGGAATTATTTTCGGTCTTTTTGTGGGTAAACAGATCGGTATTTTCGCAACGACATGGATATTGATTAAATTAAAAATCGCCGCTTTCCCGAAAGCCGTGACAATGCTGGATTTGTACGGTGTGGCTGTTGTTGCCGGGATCGGGTTTACAATGGCGCTGTTTGTCGGCAAACTGGCTTTACCGGGTGAAGCCATGCAGCAGGAAATTCGGCTGGGCGTTATCTGCGGGTCGGTTGTTTCCGCGTTATGGGGCGCTGTTGTGTTCCATTACGGTCGTCGGTTGAAAAGCTGGTTTATGGTAAAAGTGTTGAAACGCGAAAATGTTCCTTTGTAATTATTTCCATGCCGGTTTTTTGTAAAAGAACCGGGAAACGGAGAAAAAAAGCCCCTGATGACAGGGGCTTTTTCATAGTTTGGAAAAGTAGAAGTGCCTGCATAACAACCGGCGGAGAAGAAAACTTCTCCGCCGCTGTTGTAAAGTATTAAAATGTCAAGTTTCGCTTTGATCTCTGTATTTTATGCAGAGCTTTTTTTATTCAAACCTGGACATAAATTGTTGTCTCCTTACGGAACTGTTACCTCCGCCGCCACCGCCGCCGGAAGAAGAAGAACTTTTGGCAACGCATTTACCGCAGCTGAAGCCGGAATCTACGCAGATTCGTCCCTGTTGCAGCGTTTGCCCGCTTGGGCAAGAGGTCAGGTTCTTTGTATATCCTGATTCACAGCGCGTACAGTCAACAGTGGTAGATGTTGATGTTTTTGTGCATTTTCCATTGTTGAGCGTATATCCGGAATTGCATTTTGTGCATTTGCCTGTTGTCGTACTGTACGTAGAACAGTTTGTAACGGCAGGAACTTTTGTACAGGAAGAAGCTCCCGTTCCGGAATACGTCCCCGTCGGACATGTCTGACAACTTGTTGCACTGCCGCCTGTTGAATATGTTCCGGGCTGACACTGGACACAGTTGCCGATTGCTTCGGCATAGAAATGTCCGCCTCCGCAACTCGGTATCGGATCCTTAATCACGCATTCTGTAGAAGAACAAACGCAAATCGCATCTGTTGTAGCGTTACTGGAACAGCTGGCGTATCCGCAACCCGAAGATTCATTTTTCTTTTCAACCACGCAATTAGGCGAACCTTTTAATCCTTTAGAGAATTTCATTGTAACGCCTTTTCTTGCGCCTTTTTTAGAAGATGAAGCTTCCTGTAAATAAACAGTACCGTTAACCGTTACCGGATCATTAAACGTAATAACCGTATCCAGATCGTCCAAATACCAGCTGGTATGGCCCAGCGATTTCAAAGCTGATGTTGTAAAAGAACCTGAAACCGAAGCTCTATCCCAGAAACGGATATTAACTTCGGTAAATGAAGCGCTTGACGGCATCGTGATGTTTGAATTGGCACCGTAACCGTCAATACAGCTGTATCCGGACGGAACACTCATCGAACCGTTGGCATTCCAAGAAAATCTGTTGGAACTGGTGCAGGTAGATTGAACCGCATCTATCGTACATTCTCTGGTCGTGCAGGTACAAGTGTTGTTTGTTTCAACTGACTTGCTGCAGCTGGCGGAAGAACAGCCCGAAGAAGCAACCTGTTTTTCAACGACGCATTTCGGATTGCCCTTTAAGCCGGCGTTAAAGACCATCTTTACGCCTTTCGCCGCATCAGAAGAATCTTCCTGTAAAATAACCGTCCCGGTAACGGTGACCGGATTGTTAAAGGTAATAACAGAATCCAAATTGCCCAGTTCCCAACTGGTATGACCGGTGGATTTCAGATTCGTCGCGGTAAAAGCGCCGCCGGAAACCGTAGCGTTATCCCAGAAACGAATGTTAACCGTCCCGTATTTCGGATTGGTGTCCGGCACCGTGATGGAAGAAGTCCTTCCATACCCGTCAATATTAGGGCATTGCGTCGCCAAAACGACCGAACCGTTATGATTCCAGGAACAGACGCCTAATTTGCAGGAATTGTTGATCAATTCATACTTTTTGCTTATATCGCATTTTTTGCACGCCGCCGCCGATTCACATTCCAGACAGCCGGTCATGGCGTCAGAACAAGCCTGACAACCGTTAACGCCCGAATTATAATAACCTGTAAGGCAAGCATTTGATTGATTGCCGCCGTTCAAACCGCCCAGCTGATCCCTCAGTTCGGAAGACGCATTGCCCAGCGACGTCGCTGAACGACCAAGCTTTACCGCTTTCGCTAAGGTAAAAGCGCCGGCGGAATCAAAGATATCTGATGCGCCGGCCGTTATCGGCACGGTACAACAAAAAAGAAATAAAGGAATTTTTTCATTTTACCCTCCTGATAAAGTTAAAGTTATTCTCTTATTATTCGGCGAACCCAAATCCGCTTCTACAAAAATATGGGGGGGGGGGGGGCATATTTTTAACAAAACTGTAACATTTGGAAGGACAATGAAACTAACGAAAAAAGGCCCTTTGAAAAAGATAAAGACAATAAAAAAGTAATTTAATAAAACACGTAAAAGGAGAAAATATAAGAAAAATACTTTGCCGGAGAACTTTTTTCAACGATGAACAAGAAACTCTTTTGCGGCCTTCTTAAAACATCGAAGCTGATTTGAGTTATTTAAAGGAATCATTCCGTTCGGCATGGATTTGAAAACCATGTCTTACAGGCCGTTTGGCAAAAGGATCATACGAAATAAAACAACGCCGTCGGCCTGTTATCCTAAATTGGCCGGCTCCGTTTACGGCAGGTGTACGACGAAACGGAATACCGTTAAAATGTTGCCGGCAATAAAAGACATATCCGCATATAAAAACTCCCGCGTTTTGAACTGTTTGGCAATTCATTCGGCGCGGGAGTATTTGAACAATAAAAGATTAACGGGACGAACCTTTGCGGACTGCGGCCGCTTTGACTGCGGAATTGTTTTTTTCCGCTTTGACCTGTTTTAAAACGGCTGCGCAGTTTGTCTTTTCGCCGTCAGGACGGTTGACCGTTACTTTATCCAATCCCAGCTGTTCCGCCGTGCGTCTGTATTTTGTCATGTACGGCAGCAAAGCGCGTGACAATTTTCTGGCCTGTTTTTCACTGATGAATAACTTTTCGGGCGTTTCCATGACCTTGTCGTCTTTCAGGAATTGTTTGCCGTCATAATCTTTGCATAACGTGTCAACGATCAGTTTGGTCGGCCGGTTTTCCGCAAAGTACTGCGGTTCCATTTCCTTTTGCTTTTTCAATTCCTTTGCCACCTGCGACATATAATCGACATACGTGTCGGCATAGGAAGATTTTACTTTCAGATCATACCATTTCAACAATGCGTCTGCGCGCGCTTTTTCCGTATCGCCGGTTTCTTTGAACGTTTTTTCAAAAGCGGTGCTCATCGGCGCATAGCCGGATTTTTGATGCGCGGCCCAGATTTTGGGATTTTTTTCGCGCATTTCATGGGCATACATGACTTCCGCGGCGCACGCGTCGGCTTCAATCGCGAAACCGCTGACAAAGAAAGATTTCGGCGTCATTTCCGGAGACGTCGTATCCATTTGCGAATCCTGCCATGCATGACGCATTTCATGAACGAAAGTAACGGCCAGATCTTCGTCCGACATCGCCGGATTTAAAGCAACCAGATTGTTGTCAGGAGAAAAATAACCGTAATAGTTCATCTTTTCGAAAATAATTTTCGATCCCTTCTGTTCCAGAAAATCCAGCGTCTGCTGTCCCGTTTTGCTTTCGGACAACATTTTTTTCAGCCGTTCCATTCTTTCCGGGGACTGATCAACCTTTTGCTTTTTAAAGGCTTTGGCTAACGGACGATGACCGGCGGCCTGCTGACCGCTGGGAAAACGGGAAACGGAACCTGCCGCTAAAAATTCGTGGTAACTTAAAACCATAATTGTTTTCTCCTAAAATAACTAAGGAGAAATATGAAGGAAAAAAATATTTTTGTCAACTTTTTTGTACACATTTTTTACAAATAAAGTTCTTCTGGTGCGAACCCTTTTTCCGCGGAACCGTTATTGACGACATGCATATACAGTTGGTAAAGCTTTTGGGCTTTTTGCAAAGCGAATCCGACGATTTCTTTTTGCTGTTCAAACCCCTGTTGCGGATCGATTTGCGGCACCATGATTCTGATAACGGCTGTTTTTCCGTTTTCTTTAAAAGCCATATCGTTATCCATATACGGCTGATAGGGCGGTTGAATCATTGCCAAAGTCGTCATGGCAAACGATAAATCCATAAATCCCTGCGGCATTTTGTGAATAATGCGGACGTCGCGGGGGAATTCGTCGGGGGCCAGTTCAACCCAGGCGGCTTCTTCCGCGCTGCCGGTTGGTTTTTTCATTCCCAGCTGCGGATAATATTGTTTGGCAAAATCCTGCATGTCGGCGAAAAATTTGCCAACAATCGTATCTTCGGCTTCCCGATAACCGGCCGGCAGATTAAACACGCCGCCGGGAAAAACACGAAAGTCAGAAGCCGAAGCCTTCTTTTTAGGCTGAATGACCGGTTCGGGCGCGGGCTTTGTTTGTTCCGGCAAAACGGACTGCGGCGTGATGTCGGCCTGCGTCAGAACGGCGGCCGCTTCTTCCCGGCCGGGAACGGCCGGCTGACGCGGAACTGGCGCGTAAACAGGCGCTGCCGCCGCGGCCGTCTGCATTTGGCGGCGCATCATGCCAGTGCCCTGTTCGATGGCCTGGCGGATCAATGTTTTCTTATATGCCGACCTTTGCGGCGTCGCGCTGTGCGATTCGGCGGCCGCTCTGGAAAACCAGGTTTCGATTTCTTCATAGCTCAGGTAGCTGGAAAAGTATTCGGACGGTTCCAGACTGGAAAAGTATGCCTGCGGAGAAAATAAACAAGTCAGATATTCGTCCCAGTATCCGTCTTCCACGCCTTTTTCCCCGAATTCAAAATACCGCTGCGCCTGCAGATTTTGCTTCGGTTGGTCGATTTTGTTTTCGATCAGGATCGCGCATTTGTGTCCGGCGCTGATTTCTTCAAAAACGAACAGGATATCAACTGATCCCAGCGGTTCCAAAGACGGCGTGTGCCAGGCGCCGATCATGCGGCGGAACTGGCGCGTTCCGTTATAGAGTTTGCTGACCAGCCATTTTTTAAACGGGTCTGAAGACAACATTTCTTCCAAGACCAGCAGGTCCATATCTCTTTCCGCCAGCAAAGTGAACGGCGGGGCGGCTAAATCTATCATGCGTTTTTATCCAACTAATGCAAAACTCTGTCTGTTATATACTGAACCGCTTTTATTATCAAACGTTAAAAGGTCAGGGCTTTCCCCTGCCGCATGATTTCTTCGGCGATTTTGGACCGCGTTCCGTCGGCATGCATTAATATAATGCCGGGGGTCAGGACGGCTGCGGAACGCACGCCTTTGCGTCCGATAATGATCACGCGCTTGGCCGGTTCGCCTTCTTTTGTCCAGACGGGGATAATTTTCAGGGCTCCCAGCCGGCCGTATAAAACAGACATGATTTCAGGCAGCCGGTCGGCGCGGTTGATCAAGGCAAAGTACCCCCGCGCCGCGACATAACGCAGGCAGTGCGTAATCCATTCGTTTAAAGGGCAGCTTGATTCTCTGTGCGCGACGTCGCGTATTTTATCGGGAGAAGGCTGGTTTTCCAGAATAAAGGGCGGATTTGATACGACCCAGTCGAACGATCCCGTCGGCAGCCCGTCGATTTTTTTGGCGCGGATATCGGCCAAAGCAACATGAACCCGATGCGATAAATTGTTCAGCCGGATATTTTCTTCGGCCAGTCCGGCCATTTCAGGTTGGATTTCAATTCCGTCGACCGTAACGTCCGGGCATCTGGCGGCCAGACACAAACCGACGGCGGCGGTTCCCGCGCCTGCGTCCAGAATTTTCTGCCCCGGCTGCGGATCCGCCGCCGCGGCCAGCAATACGGCGTCGCTGGTTGCCCGATAACCTTTTACAGGCTGCCGCAGCTTGATTTTTCCGCCTAAAAAATCGTCTGTTGTGAAAGAATTTTCCATAGATCACCTGTTAAAATTAACGGCAGTTTACATTTTTTAGAACAAAAAGTAACTTTTTTCTTGCAGAGCCGGATTTTTATGATATTCTCTGCGCTGTATTGAATGACGTGGGGTTGTAGCTCAGTTGGGAGAGCGCTTGAATGGCATTCAAGAGGTCAGGGGTTCGATTCCCCTCAGCTCCACCATAAAAAAATCCGCCTGCAAGGGCGGTTTTTTTATGGGTAAATAAAAGCGTGGGGAATCGAACCCTGAGAGGGCGCGGAGCGGTCAGCAAACAGCGCAGACTGTTTGCCGCGTAGCGCGGTGAGGTTCGGAGAACCGATCCGGCCCGGACAAATGAGTTTGTCCGTTCCCCTCAGCTCCACCATAAAAAAATCCGCCTGCAAGGGCGGTTTTTTTATGGGTAAATAAAAGCGTGGGGAATCGAACCCTGAGAGGGCGCGGAGCGGTCAGCAAACAGCGCAGACTGTTTGCCGCGTAGCGCGGTGAGGTTCGGAGAACCGATCCGGCCCGGACAAATGAGTTTGTCCGTTCCCCTCAGCT
>URSF01000008.1 GCA_900550445.1 uncultured Rhodospirillaceae bacterium
ATTGGTGCGGAAAGCGGGACTTGAACCCGCACGAGGACAAAGCCTCAACAGATTTTAAGTCTGTTGTGTCTACCATTCCACCATATCCGCGAAAAGGGACAACACCTTATTAGCACAAGGAGACCCCAAATGAAAAGAAAGTTTTTGCTTTTAACGGCATTTTTTTTGAATTCCTGTGTTTCTGCCGGTTTTCATAATGATACCGGGTGTCCGGCCGGTAATCAGGGACAGCGACTGACGGTGTTGTTTGAATATGGCAGCGCGGAATTAAATGAAGCCGCTGTACGCCGGTTGGAAGAAGCCGCCGTTCAGGCGCGGGAAAACGGAGATTTTGTTTGTCTGCTGGGGCGCTTGTCTTATCGCGGTTCCGCTTCGGATCAAGCTTTGGGAGCCTTAGACCGAGCCAAAAATACAGCGGCTGTTTTTCTGCAGGAGGGAGTCGATTTAAAAAAAATCTATATCGGTATGGCTCCTCAGCAGGAACAAATCGGTTTCTCACAACCTTTGTCCGCTGATGAAGAAAAGCATGTTTTGGAAATTTTAATCGGTCCGGAACGGCAGTAAAGTTTTATTGGTCGGAGTGAGAGGATTTACTCGCATGCGCTCGCCCTGACGGGCCGCCGTTCCGGCGTTGCCTTCGCTTTGCTTCGGCCGAACCTCCTTCTCCGGTTCAAATCCGATTCAAACTATATAAAAAAAACCGCCATAAGGCGGTTTCTTTTATATTGGTCGGAGTGAGAGGATTTGAACCTCCGGCCCCTACGTCCCGAACGTAGTGCTCTACCAAGCTGAGCTACACTCCGAAGAAGTGTTATTGCTTATAGCGCGAAGTTTGATATACTGCAAGAGGGTTTTATCTTTTTTTTATTTTTTTAGGTGCCGTCGTGAAGAAAAATATCGCTGTCGCTGTGGCCGTTCTTTTTTTTGTCGCTGCTTTATTCTTTATTTTTTACCCGGATTCTCAGGAAAATCAGGTGCTTCCTTTTTCGGACGAACCGTCCCTTCAAAGTGAAACAACCGATATTCCGTTTGAAAATCCCGGCAGGTCTGCGGACAGTGAAAAAAAGACTCCGACTGAAAATATCGCGGAAAATGATTCGACTGTTCCGGCTTTGAAGGCTTCGTTTGATATTGTCCGAGTCGAAAAAGACGGCAGTATGGTCGCGGCCGGTAAGGGTACGGCCGGCGCCGTCGTTTCTTTGATGGACGGCGAAAGTGTTTTAACTGAATTTACCGTCAATGAAAACGGCGAGTGGGTTTATATTCCTTCGGAACCTCTTGTTTCAGGAACGCATGAAATATGGCTGCGCGACGATTCGATGAACACGCGCGACGAATCTGAAGTCGTCGTTGTTGATGTCCCCGAACCTGAGCGCGCAGGGGAAGCTTTGGCTGTCATGATGTCGCCCGATGCCGAAGATGTCAGCGTTTTACAGGCGCCGGCGCCGCAGGTGCAGATTGATATTGATATCCGTTCCGTTAATTATGTTAATGACGCGTTCGTCATACGGGGGACAATTCGGGAATCCGGACGCATTAATTTATACGCCGATAATTTGTTTTTAGGCAATATTTGGGCCGAATCCGGCGAGTGGTCTTTGCGTGTTCCCAGAAAACTGGAAGCCGGTCGGAAATATTTAATCCGGGCGGACAAAGTGGATTTAAAAGGAAAAGTCACCGCTCGCGTTGAAGTTCCTTTTGAAATCGAAAAAGGAATCGAAAAAGCCAAACGCCGCCGTATCCGTGTCGTCAAAGGCGATTGTCTGTGGAAAATCGCAAAACATTTATATGGTACGGGGTTTGCTTATGTGACGATTTATCAGGCCAATAAAAATCAAATTAAAAATCCCGATTTGATTTATCCGAATCAGGTTTTTGTTTTGCCGCCTAATCCGGAAAAATAAAGGAAAGGCGAAAAAATACTTTTTTCTCTTGAAATGTTGGCTTACAACTACAGCCGTCAATAAACTTAAAAGGAGCTTTTAATGTCCCGAGTTGATTTATCCTGGCGCCGTTTTATCCTTCCTCCGATTCACCTGGAAGGTTGGCGGTTTGTCGGAGTTTTTGCCGCCGTAACCGTTTTAATGTGGATGTTGTTCAAGCCGGTCGGCGTTGTCTGTCTGGCTTTAACGGTATGGTGCTATTTCTTTTTCCGCGATCCGCGCCGGGCCGTTCCCGCAGGCGATACGCTGGTTTTGTCTCCGGCAGACGGGATTGTCAGCGCGATTGCCGAAGTCGTCCCGCCCAAAGAACTGGAAATCGGCGAAGAACCGATGACGCGGATCAGCATTTTTATGAGCGTTTTCAGCGTTCACGTCAACCGGGCGCCGATGACGGGAAAAATTACGAAAATGTTTTACAGGCCTGGGGCTTTTGTTGATGTTTCTTTGGATAAAGAAAGTGAAAACAACGAACGTCAGGAATTGGCGATGGAAACCGTTACGGGACAAAAAATCGCTTTTGTTCAAATTGCCGGACTGGTTGCGCGCCGGATTCTGACTTTTGTCAAAGAAGGTGACCAGTTAAAAGCCGGAGAACGCTTCGGTTTGATTCGTTTCGGCAGCCGGCTGGACGTTTATCTGCCCAAAGGCGTCGCACCGTTGGTTCTGGAAGGCCAGACCGCGGTCGCCGGAGAAACGATTTTGGCGGACATGGCTGTTTCAGGTCCTGCGCGCAAGGGGGAAATTGTCTGATATGTTAAAAGATTCCCGTAAACGAATTAAAGATCTGCCGTTAAATCGGATCGCGCCCAATCTGGTGACATTATTTGCTTTGTCGTCCGGCGTAACGTCTATTCGTTTCGCAATGGAAGGCAAATTCGAATTTGCCGTCTTTTCTATTTTAATGGCTTCTGTTTTTGATGCTTTGGACGGCCGTGTCGCGCGTATGCTGCGCGGAACGTCCGATTTCGGGGCGGAACTGGATTCTTTGTCCGATGTTGTCTGCTTTGGCGTTGCACCCGGGCTGCTGATGTATTTCTGGGCGCTGGGAACGACGTCGCCGGTCGGCTGGATTTTTGCCTTGCTGGTGCCGATCTGCTGCGCTTTGCGTTTGGCCCGGTTCAATATTATGCTGGACGAAGGGCCTCAACCGTCTTATTGGAAACATTTCTTTGTCGGCTTGCCGGCGCCGGGCGGCGCTTATATCGCTTTGGTGCCGATTATGCTGTATTTCCACAGCGGCAACGAATTTTTCCGCAGCGGCCCGTTTGTCGAAGCTTTTTTGTTTATCAGTGCATTTTTAATGGCTTCAAGGTTGCCGACCATTTCGTTAAAGCATTTTCGCGTTCCTGTCCGGTTCGTTGTTTTGCTGTTGGCTTTAGCCGGTTTTTATGCCGGCGCGCTGGTATATAAACCCTGGTTGACCGTCAGCACGACTTTCGTTCTTTATTTGCTCAGCGTTCCGCTTTGTTCTTATGTGTTTTTAAAGCTGAAAGCTAAAGAAGAAGGAAAAGCTGAAAAAACGCAGGAATAATAAAAGACATAAAAAAGGCCGGAGTTATCCGGCCTTTTTTGTGTAACTGAGTTTCCAAAAGATTATTGATATCTCAATGCTTCAATGGGATCCAGTTTCATGGCTTTATAAGCCGGGAAAACCCCGGAAACAACCCCGACGACAAAAGCGACGGTAAAGGATAAAATAACCGGCCACAGGCTGAAAGGAACGTCAACATGATAAATATGACCGCCCAGCTGCGAAAAACCGATACCCAAAATCAATCCGATTGTCCCGCCGATCATGGATATTAAAACGGCTTCAAATAAAAACTGAAGCATAATCCAATTGTTTGGCGCTCCCAGTGCTTTTCTGATCCCGATTTCACGCGTTCGTTCCGTAACGGAAACCAGCATCATATTGACAATCCCGATTGCGCCGACCACAAGGGAAATTGAAGCAATCGCCGCCAGCAAAATTGATAAAACCGTCCCGATCAGTTTGATGTTTTCGACGAATTCCGCAATGTTGAAAATGCGGAAATCGTCCGGGTCTTCATCTTTGATTTTATGGCGGGCACGCAAAAAGCGTGTAATCCGCTGTTCAACAAGGTTTAAGTTTTCCGTTTCCGAAAATTTAACGGCAATATGATTGACGGCGTTTAGTTTGGCATAACGGTTAAAACGTCTTTGAACGGTCAGCAGCGGCATCATAACCGCCGAGTCCTGATTAGCGCCTCCCGTGCTGGAGCCTTTTTCTTTTAAAACGCCGACGATATTGAACGGCTGGTTTTTAATGCGGATCGTTTTCCCGATCGGATCTTCGTAAGGATACAGTTCCGTCATGACTTCGTGGCCGATAACGACGTTTGTCGTTCCCTTGCGGATATCTTGCTGGTCTAACCCGCGGCCTTTGGCTATTTCCCAGTTAGCCGTTTTCATGTAATCGGGAGTCGTTCCGGTGATGGAAACGCTCCAGTTATACGGGCCGTTGATCGCCTGGGCGCTGGTACTGAGCACCGGCGCAACGACGTCAAGTCCTCGCAGTGTTTTTAATGCGATGGCATCGTCCAATGTAATGGACGTCATGGGTTCAGAGGTCCTGACGGCAGCCCTGGGACGTTGAGAACGGATAATCAGCAAGTTTGCGCCCATAGCGACAAAACGTTCCTGAATGATATTCTGTACGGTCTGGCCGGCGGCAACCATCATGACGACCGCGCAGACGCCGATGATAATTCCCAGTGTTGTTAAAAAAGACCGCAGTTTGTTTCCTGTCATGGACAGGCAGGCTTCATGAAAAATGGCTTTAATCATTTCTGCTGTTCCATATAAGCATTAACATCACCGTCATAAGCGACCTGTCCGTCAACAATCCTGACCAGGCGGCGCGCATATTGGGCAATATCGGGTTCATGCGTTACCAGAACGATCGTAATGCCTTGTTCCCGGTTAAGTTGTTGCAGAAAAAGCATAATTTCATCGCTGGTTTTGCTGTCCAGATTACCGGTCGGTTCGTCGGCCAAAATCATTTCCGGATTATTGATCAAAGCGCGGGCGATTGCTACACGCTGCTGCATACCGCCTGAAATCTGATTGGGAAAACGATCCGTAAAGCCTTTCAATCCGACAAGTTCCAATTTTTCGACGGCGCGTTTGATGCGTTCTTCTTTTGTCGTATCATTTGCGTAAATCAAAGGCAGAGAAACGTTATCCGTCAGTGTTCGGCGCATCAAAAGGTTAAATCCCTGAAACACAAAACCGATCATGTGATTGCGGATATAAGCCTGTTCATTGTCGTTCATGGCGGAAACTTCTTTGCCGCCCAGAATATACGTTCCCGATGTCGGGCGGTCCAGGCAACCCAGAACATTCATAAATGTCGATTTGCCGGCCCCGGAAGGCCCCATAATGGCAACGAATTCCCCTTCTTCCACGGTCATGTTGACGTTTTTTAATACGTCCTGTTTCATGCCGCCGCCCATAAAGTAGGTTTTACAGACGTCTTTGATCTCTATGACCTTTTTGCTCATGGAGGCCCTCCGCGTTTGGCCGAAGCGGTTGTTGACAGGTCTTCCAGAATTACTTTTTCGCCTTCTGTCAGTCCGTCAAGGATTTCCGTTACCAGTAAATTGGAAATGCCTTTTGTTACTTTGCGGGCAACCGGTTTGTTGTCCTGCAGAACGTAGACAATTTCCTGATTGGGCTTTAATGTTTTGCGTTCCTGAATCAGGCGCTGGCGGTCGGCGTTCGATATTTTTCTGGTTGATTTGATGCCCTGGCTGGCGGGACGGAATTGAAAGGCCATGTTTTGCAGTCTTAAAACGCTGGGTTTTTCTTCAACCGTAATGGTGACATAGGCCGTCATGCCCGGCAAAAGACGCAGATCATCGTTCGATATGGAAATAACGACCGTATACATGACGACGTTTGAATCTTCTGTCGGCTGCAGACGAACCTGAGAAACGGTTCCTTTGAAAATATCGGCAGGGAAGGTGTCAACCGTAAAGTTAACCAAAAGCCCCGGTTTGATCTGACCGATATCGGCTTCGGAAATTTCGGCTTCAATCTGCATTTTGGTCAGATCTTCCGCGATTGTAAACAGTTCGGGCGTCTGGAAACTGGACGCGACGGTCTGGCCTTCTTCGACTTCTTTGGTGACGATAATGCCGTTGACGGGCGAAATGATGTTCGCGTACCCCAGGTTGCGTTTTGCTTTTTTGGCCTGCGCTATTGCTTTATCGTAAGTCGCCTGCGCGTTGACAACGTCCAGATCGGCTTCTTCCCATTCGTAACGGGCGATAAAGTTTTGTTCGTACAATTCTTTATTGCGTTTTGCGTTTAATTTCGCGTAATCCAGTTTTGCTTTGGCGTCTGTTACGGCCGCCTGCGCTTCTTTTAAGTCTTCGGCCAGCGTAAACGTTTCCAGCTGAGCGATCAGGTCGCCTTTTTTTACGATGGAATTATAATCGACGAATACTTTTTCAATAATGCCGGACACCTGCGTGCCGACGCTGACGATATTGACCGGCTGAATTGTACCGGAAGCTGTTACGTCAACGCGGATCGGACCGCGGGAAACCGTCGTCGTATCGTAAACGATATCGGATTTTTTACCGAAATGTTTGTAATAAAGACCGGCACCGGCCAAAGCCAAAACGATAAGAATAACAAACGCTTTTTTCATGGGTTAAAATCCTTTTTTCGTTCTGAAGGGATCAATCAGCCCGATTTTCCTGATAATATTTGTCTTGGCAATCAAGAGTTCATAAAAAGAACGGCTTCTGGTCGAACGAACGTCGGCCAGCCTTGACTGCGCGTCTAAAACGGTCAGAATGCTTCCTTTGCCGGCTTTGTACGCGCCTAAGGCGACTTTGGCATTTTGATCCGCGGAAGCAAACATGGTTAAAGAAATTTCATAGGTTTTCTTGGCGGTGAAAAAGTTTTGAAAAGTTGTCCAGACTTCATGCCTGATATCGTTTTCCAGCTGCTTGAGTTCCGCTTTTTTCTGTTCCAGCTGATAACGCGCCTGAGAAATCTGATATTGGTTTTTAAATCCCGTAAACAGCGGCACCGTCATCGTCAGTCCGACGGAACTGGAGTAAGAGCGTTGTCCGCCCTTTGTCAATTCGTCGTCGGCGTTCAGACCGGCCGACACGGCGAAAGACGGCGCGTTTTTTGATTTTTGCAGCTCTATTGTCGATTCGGCTTGTTTGATTGCGGCTTTTTGGGACAGAATATCGGCGCGATTGTTCAAAGCCGTTTGAAACAGAGCGTCAATGTCCTGCGGCAGGGAAAAATAAT
Source organism: uncultured Rhodospirillaceae bacterium (assembly GCA_900550445.1). Taxonomy (GTDB): domain Bacteria; phylum Pseudomonadota; class Alphaproteobacteria; order CAAGCB01; family CAG-977; genus UBA11549. The sequence continues at coordinate 7,239 of URSF01000008.1, forward strand.
CCATGGAATATTTTTCTTCGTACAGTTCCAGCTGCTGATCCGGGGTGAAGTTGAGTAAAACGGCCAGTCGTCCTTTGGCCAATTCCAAAGCTTCCTCGGCTTTGGTAACGCTCAGCTGCGCTTCGGAATAAGACGTTTCCGCCTGCAGCTTGTCTGACAGGGCCGCCAGTCCCAGTTCATAACGCTTGGACGCCGCTTCGTAAGCGGACAGTGCGGATTCCAAAGTCGCGTTGGAATTTTTATATTCTTCCTGTGCGGCGAAAACCAGATAGTAAGCTTCCGCCGCGTCGAATATCAGGCTTTGCAGGGTGTCGGAACGCGTTGCCAAAGCGGCGTTCAGGGATTGTCTGACAATTTCCGTTGACGCTTCCCGCCCGCCGAAGTCGTACAGCAGCCAGTCCAAAGATACGCCCGCCGTCACCGGAGAAGCATTTGAATCCCTGCCGTGCCGGACATGGGTGTCCGTCTGGCGTATGCCGGCCGATAAATCTATTGTCGGCAGATAGTCCGCTTTGGCTTGTCCGTATTCGGCAGCCGAGGCCAAAGCGCCCATATAAAGTTGGCGGGTTTGCGGATTTTGGCATAATGCCAGATTGATAACGTCTGCCAAACGCAGTTTTTCGGCCGTAATGTTTGACGAAGAACAAACCGGAGCAGTCGGCAAAACCGGCACCGTTTTTTCAACGTCAAACGGATCTGCCGCCGCTGTCGTACAAAACCCCGCGAAAACTAAAAAGATCAAAAAGTAAATTTTCATTATCCCGTTATTCCGTCGAAAAGGAAAAAGGTTCTTTTTGTTTGACATTGTTTTTTAATACGTCCAAAGTCAACGTTATCTTATTCCATTGTAAAGAGTCAACGATGTTTCATTCTTTCTTTAAAGGGAAAAAAATTAAAGGATTGTTTTCCTTATGTTTTTTCTTCGCCTTATGTTTTATCCTTAACGCATGTAAAGAAGAAAAACTTGCGAAATATGTTTTCTTTTTTATCGGCGACGGGGCTTCGTACGCGCAACGGCGTTTAACCGAACTGGCCGGCGGGGACCGGCTGTTTATCAATACGCTGCCGATTCAAGGCAGTGCAACGACGGCGGCCGTCCAGTCGAATCTGGCGGATACGGCGGCTTCGGCCGGGGCGCTGGCTTCCGGAAAGCTGGGAAAAGAAGGAATGGTTTCCATGCTGGGAGAAAATGATCCCGCCGTTCCGTTAATAACGTCCGTCGCCGTGCAAAACGGTTATGCCGTCGGCATTATTACGGATTCTTCTCTGGACGGCGTTGTTCCCGCGTCTTTTTACGCTCATTCTGCCAAAAAACAGAATTATTACGACATCGCCGTTCAAGCCAAAGACAGCGGCGTTGCTTTGATGATGGGGCAGGCTTTTAAACGTCAGAAATCGTTCAAAAAAGAAGATTTAAGCGTCGTTTTGAAATCAGGCGGGTATAAACAGATTTCTTCGCTGAAGGGGCAGGAAAAGTTGCCTGCGGGCAAAGTCGTCGCGGCGTTTAAAAATATTCCTTTCGCCATTGACGCAAAGCCGGATTCTCCGTCTTTGGCCGGTTTCGTTGAAAAAGCCGTTGAAAAATTCAAAACGGAAAAAGGTTTCGTTTTAATCACAATCGCCGGAAAAATGAATCAGGCGGCGGAAATGCATGATACGGCGGCTTTGATCCGGGAAATGGACGCTTTTGATCAGGCGGTGAAAAAAGCGTATGATTTTTATCGCGAACGGCCGCAGGAAACTTTGATCGTCGTTACCGGAACGGTTGAAACGGGCGGTATGACGCTGGGAATTGACAATTCCGCGGATCTGAACGTCGGTGTTTTTAAAAGTCAGAAAATTTCGGCGGAAGCGTTTAAAACTGCCGTTAACCGTTTTCGTAAACGTCGGCAGATCGGGGCGACTCTGGAAAATTTTATGCCGCAGATCGAAAAAAATTTCGGATTGCGGCTGTTATCCAAAGAGCAGAAAAAAGAATTGACGAATCAGGCGGGAAAAGGAAACGAAGACGCCAAACTGGCTTTGGACATGAATTTGAACGCTGTGGAACTGTCCGCGCTACGCGAAGCATTTCGATACAGTATGGCGGAACCGGCAAAACGACCGAAAACCGAAGCTTATTTAAATAAATACGGAAAATATGATCCCTTACAGACGGCGCCGATCAAAATTCTGGCGCGGCGGGCGGGCGTCGGATATTCGACGTTTGGTCAGACTGCCGTGCCGATTCCTGTTTCCGCCGTCGGAAATGGCGCTTTTTTCTTTATGGGAAGTTATCCGCAAACGGCTTTGTTCGGAAAAATTCTGGGCGCTATGGGGCTGACGACCGTGCCGGCCGATCAGAAAAAAGAACCGTAGTTTCTTCGGCTTTTCTTTCTTTTTCCAGGCGGCTGTATTTTCTGAACTGCCGGACGGCAATCGGAATTGAAATCAGAAAGCCAAGAAAATCTGCCGCCGGAAAAGCGTAAAAAACGCCTTCCAGGCCTAAGTAACGCGGCAGAATGATCAATCCGGGAATGATAAAAATCAGCTGGCGGCTGAGTGCTAAAAACGTCGCCGTGCGGGGGCATCTGGTCGCTTGCAGCAGAAACGTCGTTGCGACAGGCAGGCCGATCAGCGGATACAGTAAGCTGAGAATCTTCAAAGAATTCGATCCGATCGTAATCAATTCCTGATCGCTGCGGTTAAATATCTGTATAATTTGAACGGAAAATAACTGCAAAATACTGCAGCTGATAATAAAAAACAGTGTCGAAATCATCAATGTCAGCCGGTAGATTTTTAACAGGCGGCCATATTTTTTCGCTCCCAGGTTAAAGCTGATGACAGGCTGAGCACCTTCACACAGGCCGATCACGGGCATAAACAGCAGAATTGTTACGGCAATCGTCGCGCCCATGGCGGAAACGGCTATGTCGCCGCCGTACAGAACAAGCGATTTGTTGATGATCGTCTGCATTAATCCGTTGGCCAGCTGAATCATAAACGGAGCCGTACCGACAAAACAGATCATCAGCAAAATTTTAACGGAAAAAGAGGCATATCTTTTTCTGAACCGGTAAGGGGCTTTTGACGACAGAAAAAAAGAAAATGCCCAGAGAAAAGAAACAACCTGAGCTATGACCGTAGCATAGGCGGCTCCAGCAATTCCCCAGTGAAAAATGAAAATAAAAACCGGATCCAAAATAGTGTTCGTGACGGCGCCGATCAGCATGGTATACATGGCGATATGGGGAAAACCGCTGGCTCGGATAAAGTTATTCAGCGTCATGTTCGTCATCATGAACAATGCACCGCACAGTGTGATTTTTAAATAAGTTTTGGCATACGGCATGATTGTCGGCGTCGCGCCGTAAAGTTTCAGCAGAGATTCCAAAAATAAAAAATGAATAATGATAAAAATAATTGCCAACAGTCCGATCAGCATAACGGCGTTGGTAAAAATCCGTTCGGCTCGGGGAATCTTTTTTTGTCCCAAACTGACGGCAAAATTAACGCTGCCGCCGATACCGACCATTAATCCGAAAGCCATTTGCAGGACGGTTGTCGGAAAGGAAACGGCAACTCCGGCCAATCCCAAAGCCCCGATTCCGTTGCCGATAAAAATACGGTCGACCAGATTATAAGACGCATTAATCAACAGGCCGATTACGGCTGGCAGAGCAAATGTCCATAATAATCGGGGAATGGGGTCTGTTCCCAGCTGCAGTCGTCTTGTGTCCGTCATTGTTTTTCCTGTTCCTTATCGACGATTGGAACAGGTGTATAGGGAATTTTATTTTTTATCCAGTAAAAAAGGATTCTTTTTTTCAAAAACGGCAAAGGCAAGAATCAGCGGCGCGGCGGCGATCATCGGCATGGCGTAACGCAGCAGTCCATTGACCGGCGAAGCGACGCAGACCAAAATATTGATCAGCACCGGAACAAAAGGCGCGGCGCTTTTTTCTTTTTTCCGGCATAGCAGGTAAATCCACAGCAATATGCTGAAGTTTGTATAAAACGCGCAACTGTAAAACAGATTTAAAATCGGGATATACCATAAAAAAGAATAATAAAGCCAGTCTGATATATCTTTGAGCGGTAAAGCGTCGCCGCCTGTTTCCGACGTATTCAGCCATTCCGTCAGAACAACGACCCGGGAAGGCAGTGAAAGCAGGTTGGGAATAAAGGTATAGTACTGTGACGATTGGCTTAAAAATGCCTGAAAATAAGTGACGGGGTGTTTGAAAAACATCTTTGCCCAGACGAAAAGATAATTCGCCAGAAAAGCGTTTTCCTTTTCCGCGTCATTCAGTTTGTATGTTTTTTTGACAGGGTCGGAAGAATAACGGTAATAATTTCTGCCGAGTTCATGGAACGAAAGCACGCGGTCAATCGTCAGGTATTCTTCGGCGGTGATTTCCGTTCCGTGTCGTTTTACGTAAAACGCCGTTTGTTGAAACGGAATTGAGAATATTTCTTTTTTACTGCCGGGCGGAAATCCCATGGCGGGAAAAACGTATTGTGTCAGGGCGGGGTAAACGGTTAAAACCGTTAAAAAAGCAATCCCTGCCGTTTTTTTATGCGAAGTGCGGAAAAATAAAAAAAGCAGCGTCGGCAGGATAATGTAAACGCCGTTGTTGCGCAGCAGGCATACCATTAATCCCGTCAATATATAAGAAATCAGATTTTTGAAAAAACGACCTCTGTCGTTTTCCGTGACAAGCGATATCGTCTGCAGTAAAAACAGAGTGAAAAAGGCGCTGTAAGGGACGTCTTTTACTCCCCAGATCATGAATATGCCGAAAGGAACCGCGGCAAAAAAGATTAAAGTTCCCGCCTGAAAAAGCACGGGCAATTCCCAGCGTCTGATTTTTTTCTGGCAGGCGGCAAAAACCGCGGCGCAAATAAGGCTTTGCAATAAAATATAAAGAAAAGCGCCCAGCCGGCCGTCTTTTAAAAACAGACCGGTCTTAAAACAGATTCCCATTAAAAAAGTCGATAAAAACGGGTGATGCTGGGATTGTTCGGAAATACCCGAAATTTGCGCCAGCTGCAGAACCATATCCGGCGAGATGCGGCCGGGGTAGTAAATCAGGGCTAAAATCAGATATACGCTCAGAATAAGGCAGAAGGAAACGGCAAAAGTATATTTTTGATAAAATCTGAACCATCGGGCGGAAAAATCATTTCGCCGTGTTCCCAGATAATCCCAAAACCTGAACAGATAAGAACAAAGCGCATAAGTCAGAGCCGTTTCGCCGGCAACGGAAACGACAGAAAACAGCATATTATTTTTGATAACCGAAAAAGTAAGAGAAAAACGCAGGCTGTAAGCAAAAAGGGATAATAAACTGAAAATCAGGCTGAAACCGAAAAGAAGGCCTTTTTCCTTTTTGTTTAATCGGTTTTCTTCGGCTTTACGGTAAAAAACGTATAAACCCGCAGTCAGCAGCAAAGTGAAAAAGGTATTTTCTTTTCCCAGATTGGTATCGAAATAAAAAGAAAAGCAAAAGTATCCCGCAATCGCCGCGGCCGTGGCGCGAGCTGCCTTAAACCGGAAAAGACAATAAAACGCGATAAAGGAAAAAAACGCCGAAACAAAAGCGGCAAAGAAAGAAAACTTTGTTTTTCCTTCAATGTCTAACGGCGTTGTCAGAGACAGTTCAAAAGTGTCCGGCGTAATCAGGTCGTTTTCTTCCAGCTGCAAGACCCGGGTTGTTTTCCCTTCAATCCTGATTTGGTCAATCTTTATCTGTTGCTGCGGCTGAACGGAAAACGTCAAAATCATTTGGTGCAGTTTTTGGGCGGGAACATCAAAAAAGACAAAATCCGACGTTTTCGGGCAAAAGTTTTTTTCTAAAAAGTATTTTTGAATATTTTCATTTTCGTTCTGCGTATAGTTCAGATAAACTCGGGCGCCCGTGTCGGATAAGGCATGAAAGCTGACGCGGACTGTCGGCGTCAGGTAAAAAGGAGCGATCGGCAGCATAAAAAAGAGCGTGCAGATCAGGCTGAAAACGATATGTTTTTTCATTGACGGTCCTCCGCCTGTTTTTCAGTGTTTATTTGCGGCGCGGCGCAAAAGGCAAAAACAACGGGCATGGCGGTAATAACCGGCAGATACAGGCGCAACAGTCCGTTTAACGGAGAAGCGACGCATATCAGAACAGACATCGCCGACGCCGTCAGGAAAAGCAGTTTTTTCCGCCGGCCGGACGTGTAAACATAAAGTCCGAGCAGCACCAGAAGCCAGGTATAAACCGGTGCTCTGACGCCCGTGTAAAGCAGGGAGGAAGCCATTTCGTTATTATAAAACACGCCGACAGCCGTTCTGGCATTTTCAAATTTGTCGGGAAAAACGGTACAAAACAAAGGATCGAAAGGTTCCTGCTGCTCTATGACAAAATACGGTGTAAAGGCATAATAACCGAAGCTGTTGGCCATAGTCGCCTGAATACCTGTCAGCGGGTGTCTGAAAAACAGTTTGACCGCGGTTTTCAAATAGGCTGCCAGTTTTTTGTTTTCTTCGGGATCTCCTTCTATTTTATAGGTTTTTTTAGTATGTGCCGCGGTAAACGGCGCATAATCGCGTATGATTTCCGGAATGTCCAAAATTCGGCTGATTATCCGGTATTCTTCTGCCGTAATGTCGGACGGGTGGGTTTTCAGGTAACGCGCCGTTTGTTGGAACGGAATGGATAAGGCTTCTTTTTTCGGGCCCGGCGCATATCCTAATGACAGAAAAACAACCTGATTAAGCAAAAAGAAGCAGCAGACGGCCGTTCCCGTTAAAAGGGCCGTTATTTTTTTCGTTTTGACGGGAATATCCGAAAACAGCAGCAAAGCTGCGGTTGTCGGCAGAGCGACGAATATTCCGTTGCGCCGCAGCAGGCAGACCAGCAGAAAAACAACGGCATAAGCGCAGAGTTGTTTTTTATCGGCGAAATATTTTTCAGGATCATGCAGACCGGACAGTGTCTGCAGTACAAAAAGGGTCGTCATGCCGGCGTAAAGCGTGTCTTTCATATCCCAAACGGCGATAAAACCGCCGATCGGGTAAATGGAAAAGAAAATCAGGCTGATCAGTTGAAAGTAAAAATTTAATCCCAGCTGTTTTATGCGGTTCAGGCATAATGCGAAAACAAAAGCACAGAAGCAGGACTGCAGCGCGGTATAAAAATAAATGCCGAGGTTATAGTCTTTGATCCGGCTGCCTGCTTGGAAACAGGCGCTGAGCAAAAATGTCGACAATACCGGGTGTCTTTGCGATTTTGTCAGCAGATCCATCGTCTGTTTAATTTGGCCTTTGGAATCCCAGGGAAAAATACCGGGATAATATATAAAATGCCAGGGCAGCCAGCAGGCCAGAATAATTAAAAAAGCGCATAACACCGTATGGCGCCGGTAAAAATCAATCAGACGCGGTATATACTGTCGTCCCGTATACGGTTTTAAAAAGAATCCGTCGGACATAAATTTAAAAAAACACAGGCCGACGGCATAAAACAAAATTCCCTGTCCGACAGCGCCCGCCGTGCAAAGCAAGGCGTTTTGCGCAATGAAATCCCATGAATCAAAACGATACAGAGAAAGAGATAAAAGATTAACCGTGCCAAAGATAATCCCGGCCGTCGCCAAAGGAAAATTCAGCGGCGTTTCTTTTGTATAAAGGCGGTTGTAAAAAAAGAACAAAAAGGCAAAAATCAAAGTTCCGAAAAGCATATTCAGCTGCGCCGGGTTGATATTGCAGCTTAATGAAATTCCCGTGTAGCCGGCGGCTGCCGCAAATAAAAGGCGTGCTGTCCCGTTGTTTTTCAGGGCAAAGAAAAGCAGCGAAGCTGATATGAAGATGAAAATGAATAAAGCGGTATCAAAATGCCGGTCTGCTGTAAACGAGAGTTCGTTAAAGGAAAACGTTTCATTTTTTTCAACGGGAAAAACGATTTCCGTTCGGCCGGGGGCGGGAAAAAACGTCTTTTCGGTCTGCCCGCGCAAATGCAATTCGCCCACCCGGATATTCATGTCGGTGTGCACTTCAAAATTAATGTTTATGGCGGACAGCTCCGGCGTCTGTATCGTAAAACGCAGTTTTTGCCGGTCTTTGACGGAAAATGTTGTCAGATGAACGGGGCTGTCCGTTCCCGCCGGAACATAAGAAAGTTGCGCTTTGATCAACGAAGGTGTTGAAATCTCCGTTTCAGCCTGAATGACCGGCCGGAAATAAACCGGAATCGTAAGAATCAGAATCGCTGCAATACCGAAAAAATAAAAAAAGAATGTTTTCATAAGAGATGCTTTTCTGTCAGGTCGGTCTCAGCATATCAGGTTTTAATTCATTTTAAAAATTTTTTATATTGAAATGCAATTAAAAAACCCCGCGGCGCCGCGGGATTTTGAATTTAAATACGGCAAATGCGAAACGTCGTTTTTTCGGCCGGGATTAAATGAAAAAAGCGTTTACGAAAAAGGCGGCCGTTGTTTCGTTAAACGGCCGCCTTGTATAAGTCGGAACAATGTCGTTTTATTTTCCGACCAGAGCGGATTGTACGGCATCATAGCGGTCGCCCATTATTTTGATGTCTGCCGCGGCCTGATTTAATTCTTCGATTTCCGCAGAAGACAGTTTAAATTCGGGTGTGCGCAGGTTTTCTTCCAGATGGGATAATTTGGTTGTTCCGGGGATCGGCACAATCTGATCATTTTGCGCCATCAGCCAGCCCAAAGCAATTTGGGCGGGCGTAGATCCTCTGGTCCGTCCGAAAGCGTTGAGTTTTTCGACAAGCCGCAGATTGTGGCGGATTGCCTGCGGGGTAAAGCGGGGCAGTGTCTGCCGGTTGTCGTTTTGAGGATCAAAACGGGTATATTCGGTAATGGATCCCGTTAAAAAGCCGCGGCAAAGCGGGCTGTAAGGGACAAAACCGATGCCGAGTTCTTTTAACGTCGGCAAAAGGTCGTTTTCCGGACGGCGCCACATCAGGGAATATTCGCTTTGCACGGCTGTGACCGGGTATTCTTTGTGGGCTTTGCGCAAAGTGTCCGCGCCGATTTCGCACAGCCCGAAATGGCGGACTTTGCCTTCTTTGATCAGTTCTCCGACAGTACCGGCGACGTCCTCGATCGGGGTGTTGACGTCAAATCTGTGTTGGTAAAACAGGCCGATCGAATCTGTTTTTAAACGTTTCAGGCATTCGTCGCAGACTTGCCGGATATGTTCGGGCCGGCTGTCTTCGTGACTGAGGTCGCGTTTGCCGTCTTTATATGCGTGCCCGAATTTGGTCGCAATGATGACTTTGTCCTTATAAGGAGACAGCGCTTCGCCGACAAGTTCCTCGTTGGTAAAGGGACCGTAGCCTTCCGCCGTGTCAAAAAAAGTAACGCCGTGGTCAACGGCCTGATGCAGCAGTTTAATCAGTTCTTTTTTTTCGGGGTGTTCGCCGCGGTGATAATTCAGTCCCATACAGCCGAATCCGACTTCGGAAACTTTTAAAGCCGCTTTGCCGCTGCCCAGAATCCTTTGGCCTTCGCTGACCGGCGGATCGGAAAGAACGCGGTCGGACATACGGGAAACCGCCGCCGCTTTGGCCGTGCCGGCCGCCGCGCCGAGAACCATGCTTCCGGTAACCAGAAAGCCCGTTTTTAAAAAATCACGGCGGTTAAAATCAGAAGTTTTATTGTTTGACATTGTTTTCTCCTTTCAAAATCAATCCAGTCCTTTTGCATGCAGCCAGCCGGACAGCAGATCCGCTATTTCAACGTTGTTTAAATCGGAAAACGGAAAATGAGTGTTGCCTTTAACGCCTGCTTCGGGTAGGTGCACAACCGTTACGTCGCCGCCGCGTTTGTTAACCGCGTCCGCCCAGCGGCGGGCGATCCGCAGGCGTTGATGCCAGCGTTTTTGTTCTTCGGTATATCTGTCGTCCGATCCCATAAAATCGCCGTAGTAGATAATAATGGGAAATTTTGTATACGCAGTTAGTTCGGCTTCGGAAACTTCTACGGTTTCTCCTTGTCCTGATTCCGTTTTTTCTGCGGTTGGGTTTTCTTCTTTAACAAACGGAAAGCTGCCGCCGGGTTCGTAAGCGGCGATTGCTTTGATTTTTTCGCTTTTCAGAGCGGTAAACCACCCGACGGCGCCGCTGTCGACGACGGCGGCAACATGAGTAATGATATTGTAGGTTCCGAAAACATCAAGCTTTGACAATTCTTTTCCAAGCCAACTTTCCAATTCTTTTTGAATAGCGGAACGGTCTGACACGATAAGCGGAAGAGATGCCAGATCTTCTTTGGTAATGTTTCTTTTAGCGGCAAGCGGGCTTTTCGCCTGAAACAAAAGCCCCCATTTTTCCTTTACCGGCATGCGAAGATAGTCAAATTTGCTAACATCTGTCGGTTCAAGCAATACTCCAAAATCAAGCAAACCCTGTTCCAGCTTTTCTTTGATATAATCGGCGCTGTTCGTATAAAAATGATATTGCACTTTGGGATATTTACGGCGAAAGCTGTCAAAAATAGGAGTTAAAGACTGTAATGCCGTCAGACCGCCGCCGCCGATGGAAATGATTCCACCGGTTTCGGTTTGTTCTTCAAATTCATTTTTAATTTTCGCTATCAGAGATGTTACTTCTTCGGCGCGCTGTCGCAGCATAATACCGGCATCTGTTAAAACAAGGCGTTTGCCTCGAATAAAGAGCTGCGTACCAAGTTCTTCTTCGAGTTGAGACATTTGCCTGCTGAGCGCCGGTTGAGCAATATGCAAAACCTCAGCCGCCCGGGATATGTTTTCCTCTCTGACAACAACCAAAAAATTTTTTAATATTCTTAATTCCATCCTCGCCGTATTATTGATATAAACGAGTGATTAAATTTTTAATAAAATTTAAAAAATAAAGAAGTATAAGTAAACGAGTTCGGAAAATTCTCCCAAAATGCAATTTTAAAATTTACAACATTTGAACTCAGTTGGGCGCTTGATGCTTAAAAGAAAAACAGTCCCCCGGAGTGGGAGCTGTTAACTATGGCTGGGGAACTCGGAGGTATGATTTTGATTTTTTGATGATATTAAATGACGGATTTCTGGGATTTTTAACAAGATGTTTTTCCCTTTTTATAAAAAATATTAGCAGTTTTGTTAGTATGTTTATCACGTTAAATTATGCCTTTGAGATTGTAAACGGAGAAAAAGGAAAACTATAAAAATCTTTAAGGACAATTATAATTGAATGCCGTAAAAAGCCGGAATCGCCTGTGAAATGCAAGTTCGGCAAACCGCTAAAGAAAATAAAATCCGAAAATGTGATCATTTGTTCAAAATGTCCGGATTAGGACGAAAACTGTTTATGATTATCTCTATCCTTGAACATTGGGTAAGCACCTCCTTTTTATCAAGGCTTCTTCTCCTCTTTCTCCCTTGCCATAAAAAAAGCGCCTTATCGGCGCTTTTAAATGGCTTAAGAGAAAGGGATTGTTCACTTTCGTTCACCCCTCAAGGGGGTCGCTCGGACTATCGTCCTGCGCGTCGTCACCAAAGGTGACCGAACCCTTTTTATCAAGGCTTCTTCTCCTCTTTCTCCCTCGCCATAAAAAAAGCGCCTTATCGGCGCTTTTAAATGGCGGAGAGAAAGGGATTCGAACCCTTGATAGGCTTTGACACCTATACTTGATTTCCAATCAAGCTCCTTCGGCCTCTCGGACATCTCTCCTTAATCGGATAGGGGTACAAATACCCCATTCACTGCTAAAAAACAACATTTTTTTTATTTTTTCTTCTGATAGTTCATTTTTTCCTTGTATTTTTAATCTTTTTTAAAAATATTCTTTTTATCTTGAATAAAGAAAAAAACAAAACAGAAGGTTAAACATGTTTTTGGGACGTCTTTTGGGGTGGACCTTTCTTTTACTGGCTGTATTCACCGCTTCAGCCGAAGCCGTCGCCGCCCTCAGTACCGGCGAATATATCAGTCTGGCGACCTCTGACGTTCTGACCATTATTACCGGAATTTCTCCGCAGACCGCGGATACGTTTACCGGACGGTTGCTGCTCTGGCCGGCCTGGGCCAGCATCGGATTGACCGGGCTGGTTCTGATTTTCCTGTGCCGCAAAAAGAAATATAAAAACTCCTTTTCGGTAAAATAATTTATTCGTCCCCGATTCTTAACGCGGAAATAAAGGCTGACTGCGGAATTTCGACCTTACCGAACTGCCGCATCTTTTTCTTGCCCTCTTTCTGCTTTTCCAGCAGCTTGCGCTTTCTGGTAATATCGCCGCCATAGCATTTTGACGTAACGTCCTTGCGGAAAGCCGCGATATCCTCGCGCGCAATAATTTTTCCGCCGATTGCCGCCTGAATGGGAATCTTAAATTGATGACGCGGAATTAAAACCTTTAACCGCTCGCAAATCTGCCGGCCGCGACGTTCCGCGTCTGACCGGTGCGCTAAAAACGACAAAGCGTCAACGGTTTCTCCGTTTACCAAAATCGTTACTTTCACCAGATCTCCAGTCTGATAGCCGGCGACTTCGTAATCAAAACTGGCATAACCGCGCGTAATTGATTTTAAACGGTCATAAAAATCAAACACGATTTCATTTAATGGCAGGTCATAAACCAACATCGCCCGCGATCCGACATAAGTCAGATCTTTTTGCACGCCGCGGCGTTCCGTACACAGCTGCAAAACAGAGCCCAGATACTCATCGGGCACCAAAATGGACGCGTTGACCCAGGGTTCTTCAATCGAATCGATTTTCGTCACTTCCGGGAAATCCGCCGGATTATGCAATTCTTTTAACGTTCCGTCCGTCATATGCATTTTGTAAACAACGCTTGGCGCCGTTGTAATCAAATCAAGCCCGAATTCGCGTTCCAAACGCTCTTCAATGATTTCCATATGCAAAAGTCCCAGAAAACCACACCTGAATCCCTGGCCCAACGCCGCAGATTTTTCCGGCGTAAATTCAAAACTGGCGTCGTTCAGCTGCAGCTTGCCCAAAGCGTCGCGCAGATTTTCGTAATAACTGGTATCCAGAGGGAACATCGAACAAAATACGACAGGCACACTGGGTTTGAAGCCGGGCAGAGCCTCTGCCGCGGGGCGCTTGTCGTCCGTAATCGTATCGCCGACTTTGGTATCGCCGACCGTTTTAATGCCGGCGGTGATAAATCCCAGCTCTCCGGCAGTCAGCTGCCCGATATCTTTCATTTTAGGCGTAAAGATGCCGACTCGTTCGACTTCATGCGTCGTGCCGTTTGCCATCATTCTGATTTTCATGCCTTTTTTCAAAACGCCGTCTTTGACTCTCACCAGAATAATAACCCCCAGATACGGATCGTACCAGGAATCGACTAGCATCGCTTTCAACGGCGCTTCCGCATCACCCTGCGGCGCGGGCAACTGTGTAACAATGCTTTCCAAAACATCATCAATACCAACGCCTGTTTTAGCGGAAGTTTCAACCGCATTTGACGTATCAATACCGATCACATCTTCAATTTGCGCTTTAACTTCTTCCGGGTGCGCCGCCGGCAGATCAATTTTGTTGATAACGGTCACCAATTCGTGATTCGCGTCCAAAGCTTTATAGACGTTTGCCAAAGTCTGCGCTTCCACCCCCTGTGAAGCGTCAACGACCAGTAAAGAACCTTCGCAAGCGGCCAAAGACCGGCTGACTTCATACGTAAAATCGACATGCCCCGGCGTGTCAATCAGGTTCAGCTGATATTCCCGCCCGTCTTTGGCTTTATAGTTCAGCCGGACCGTCTGCGCTTTAATCGTAATCCCGCGTTCGCGTTCCAGATCCATGGAATCCAATATCTGATCGCGCATTTCGCGTTCGGTCAACCCGCCGCATCTTTGGATCAGGCGGTCGGCCAAAGTCGATTTGCCGTGGTCAATATGAGCCACAATGGAAAAATTGCGAATATGAGATAAATCCGTCATTTAAAACCTTCATTCAACAAACAACTGGCAATAACATATATGAAACCGTCGTATGATTAAACAAAATCTTTTTTCCCCTCTTTTATTTTCTGTTTTATTTATGCTATCCTGTTAAAAAGTTTAAAAAAAGGGTCTTAAACATGACAGCATTTTTTGATTTGTTCCTTCCGTCGTTTACGATGCTGTTTGTCACTATGGATCCGATCGGCAACATGCCGATTTTCATGAGCCTGACGGAAAGCCCGCGTCCGGGATATCGGTTATTAATGGCCAAACGATCTGTTTTGATCGGCTTTTCCGTTATGTTTTTTTTCGCTTATGCCGGCGAAGCTTTTTTAAATCTGCTGGGGATATCGATACCGGCGTTTCGTATTGCGGGCGGAATTATGCTGTTTATTGTCGCTCTGCAAATGATTTTTATTGACGAACAAAAAGAAAAAGCGGCTGAAGAAGCTTCTGATCACCCGTATGAAAACGACGTATCCGTTTTTCCTTTGGCGGTTCCTTTAATCGCGGGCCCCGGCTCAATTGCTTCGATTATACTTTTGATGTCCGAAAGACATGGTAACATCAGCCAACAGGCGTATGTTATCGGATCGCTGATTGCCGTTTGCTTAATTACCTATTTTTTATTCAGACTGTCGAATCACTTTGCCCGCCTGTTCGGCCAGACGATCAACACGGTTATTTCCAAACTGCTCGGCATTATTTTAGGCGCGATGGCGTCACAGTTTATTATAGACGGCGTACACGGCCTGATCGCATAATAAAAAAATTCAAAAAAACTCTTGTCAAAAAAAGCGTGAAGGGTTATATAAATCATAAATTATTCATTGGGGAATAGTTTAATGGTAGAACAGCGGACTCTGACTCCGTTAGTCTTGGTTCGAGTCCAGGTTCCCCAGCCACCTTGAAAGCCAAGTCGTTGAAAACAAACGAACTTGGCTTTTTTATGCTCGGGGAAATGTTAGCAGTGCTAACAAAACTGCTAACAAACCTTGTTAGCACGGGCGGTTGTCATGACATTGTACAATCGCGGCTATTCTTATTATGCCATACTGCGTGTTTCCCGAAACGCCTGCCATTCTTCCGGTAAAAAACAGGTCTGGATTTCTTTGCGAACGACAGACAAAAAAATAGCTCAACAACGTTATATTGTGGTAGCATCGAAAATCTTAAATCAAGAGTTAAGCAAACATCAAAAACGTGAAAAAATGGGCTACAACAAAGACGACAATACTTTGGACTTTGACAGGCAGCAGGCAGAAACCTTCGCTTATGAATGGCTGTTGAATGCCATCAATGAGGAAAAAGCCAAACAAGCGGGTAAGGTGCTGACTTCCGAACCTTATATGCAACAGTTTGCCATGTTGCGTTCGAAGTATTCTTTGGCGGATTATTCGGATATGGAAAAAACGGTCAGCTTGTTTTTGTTGCGCAACGGCTACCCGTTTCCTTCGGAAGAAACTGCCGATATTTTGTTTGAAGCTTTTATGCGTGCCGTTTTGCAGTTTTGTTCTTTTATGGCGAAAATGGCCGCCGGGGAGACCCAAAATTTCCCCGAACGTCTGTTAAGCGGTGTCCCGGCGGCTATTACGTTCGGATCTTATGCATCAGGAATAACGACAACAACGGCTAAGCCGCTCAAACCCGACCTGACATTGGTTCAGTTGGCAGAAACGTATAACAACCTGGAATCCCGCAAAAATGCGACAAAGGATTCACAGGAGCGCATCTTAGCCAAAACTCGCGTTTGGCAAGAGCTGCTCGGAAAAGAAAAGACCATTCGCACGCTTACCAGTGACGACCTGCAAAAAGCGGTGGCGGAACTCCCCTTTATCACCAAAGGCTTTGCGCGGACACATCAAGGAAACTACAACGTATTTCACGACATAGCAGAGGGTCGCAAACACCCCTCAAAACGCATTTCTTCCAAGACATTGGGGGAATATATCAGCATTGTGAAAAAACTGTTGTCCTGGGCTGTGCGTTTCAAGTACCTGCAGGAAAACCCTTTTGATTGCGTTGACGTACCGGTTGCGAAAAACGATGACGAAGGCGTTAAAAGGCTTCCCTTTACGTTAAATCAATTAAACGCAATTTTTCACGCGCCGATATATACGGGGTGTCGCGATGATAAATCGGGATATAACATTGTCGGGGAAGCTCACCCCCGCCGCGCACGATTTTGGGTGCCGTTATTAGGATTGTTTACCGGAGCCAGATGTAACGAGCTGTGCCAGTTATTGCCGTCAGACATTCATCAAACGGAGGGTGTTTGGGTTATCAGCATTAACGATGAAGGCGACAAACACGTTAAGACAAAAGCCGGCATTCGCGAAATCCCCGTTCACCCTGAGCTGATAAAGATGGGCTTTTTGGATTATGTTCGGCAAATGAGAAGGGAAAAGCGACTGTTTCCGGAACTGAAACCTAATGCCCGAGGAGCCTATTCGGACGAGATGTCCCGTTGGTTCGGTCGTTTTTTAGAAACCGTCAACCGGACATTAAAGGCGAAAGACCGAATGGGGCAAGGTCATGTTTTCCACAGTTTTCGACACACGTTTCGTACCGAGTTGCGCAATAACGATGCAAGCAATGAGCACGTTCTGCGCTTAGGCGGTTGGGAGCGCGGTTCTTCTTTGGCTGACCATTACGGGACGATCAGCATGAAAGTCCTTGAGAAGACAATGATTGAAAAAGTCCGATATGACGGTCTGGATTTAAATCATTTGTACGTATAGCAAGGAAAGAAACGCGGCATTTTAGCGAATCGCTTTTGCTTTCACAGCGCAACAGATTTGCAACTTATAGATGAATCAATTACAACAAAAACAGCCTTGATGGGCATTTTTGAAGATGGGCTGTTTTTTTGAGAATTTTGAGCGGTTTAACATATTGAAAATAAAAAGAATTTTGTTGTTCTTTTTTTTGGATAAAAAAGTTTTTTTTCTTCCATTTTTTGTGGTTTTTTGCTAATATAATTAAGTAATCAACAAATGGATTTTTTCCAAATTGCGGGCGTTTGTTGGTTGAACTTCGTTAACCCGCTAAAGAGGAGGCCAAAATGGCAATAATTCTAAAATCTCCATCACCATAAATATATAGATAAAACTGTTGCACGGTTTCATGTGTGTATGTGTTTATTTCGCATTAACACATGTTGCTTCTTTGCGCACGTTATAAATCTATATCTTAACTTCGTTAATATTGGCGAATGCGTTTGCCAATACAGTGTAATTTTGTGCCCAAAAGGCTGAAAGGTCAAAGCATGTTTAATTTAAATACCGGTGATAATCACAGTAATCAAACACAAGCGGAAAGCATCGTAGATAAGGCTATTCTCGAAATCCGGGGATATATTAAAACGGAAGAAGATTCCTATAAAAAACATCAGGAAACGGGGATCGATTTGCTTGTTTCTTTATGTCAAAAAACGGCTCAGATAAAAAAGTCTGACACCGCTAAAAAGGAGCTAAAGGAAAGAGCAAATGAAATCATAAAGCGGGTTACAAAAAACGGCAAACAACCGGTTTGTAACAGCCTCTTTTTAAAGCTCTTCTATGTCTGTTTTTATCGCGATGACAATGAGAGTGTGACGTCAAATGCGTTTTCTCAAAAGAAGATGACCTATTACAACGCATATCTGTATTGTGACAGGAAATATGGAAATGAAGATTCTTCATTTTCTAACTTAAAAGAGAAGCTTCAAGATGACGGGATTACATCCGTTCGGAAATTATATGAGCTGTATTCTAAAGAATATTCGGATAGAAACAAAGAGGATCGTACGAAATATCCGACCTTTACTCATAAGGACAAACTCTTTTCCATACATTCGAAACTTTTCAAAAAAGTTGTGGATGAGGATAAAGAATTTGTCGAAACTTTTGAGGAAAACGGTTTCGAAATAACAGTTCAGGTTTCCAAAAAATCGTACGAGAAGGCCGCTTCTTAAATCTAACGACTGTTCGCTTGATGCATGAATAAAACGCATCAAGCGAATAATTGCACGTTCTGTCATGGAGGTGTGAAGATGTATCAAGCGAACATCTCCTGTGTAGCTGTACGCGGGAACAGAAGCGTAAGGCTATGTTTCGTGTATATGTGCAAATGTGTATCAAACGAACACTTAATTGTTTATGGAGAATGCTAATGAAAAAAGTTCAAATTACTAAAATAAAGAAAAAAAACCGATCAAAACAAACAAGACGTCATGTACTGTTTGCAGAAGAATTTGATAAAAATGCAAAATATCAATTAAAGAAGCTAAGCAAAGCTATAACCGAATATGAAGAAAATGCAGGAGAAGCAGGAAAGCTTCTTAAACGCATATCAGGTAATAGTAAGATTTTAATTCAGCCAAGGGCACTAGCTCCTTTTGCTAAGAGAATAACATCAAAACTTAACGAGTACGGATGTAATTCGGCATATATGTTTACTATTATCATAGGAGACCTTTTATTTGGAATAGATGACCTTGAAAGGAAATCCAAGGAAATTGCAAATTTCAGAAGGCAGGTTCAGGAATGGTTAGAAGGCTATGACTATATAGCAACCGTCGCTTTTGATTTTTTCAACAATGTAAAATTTGCCAATAGCGGGACATGTGTGTCTCCTCATATTCACGGGATCTTTTTTGATGAAATAAAGAAAAGAGGCAAAGAAAAGATAAGCAGGAAAATCAAGAATGATTCGGAGGAAAACTGCATTCTAAGGCCTTTTGAAATTAAAGAGTACAGCAGGCTGATTGATGCGGTTCATTATGCTTTCAAGGGCCCTTTTGGCGGGAAGAATTACTATGAAATCGTTGAGGGGAAAAAGGGGAAAAAAGTTCGCAAAAGAACACCTCTAACATTGAAGGACTTGATAACCATTATTCAAAACTTCAAAGACACCCCTATAGACGCATACTGTTTCGCCGGAGGGAAGGGCATTAGTCTCTTACAAGAAATTCGTAAGGAGATGAAGAATGCATAAATTAACTAAAGAACAAAACGATGTCGTGTTTTGCAATAAACCCCGCATTTACATAAATGCGGGGGCAGGAACCGGTAAGACCAGTACGATATTAACCTCTATTGCTCAGCGGATTGAAGAGGCGGTTCCACCTTCCAATATTCTTGTTTTGGCATACAATAAAAAGATACAGCAGGAAATTCAAAAAAAAGTTCCGAGGAATGTTCTTGTCTGCACCTTTCATGCGTTTGCGAAGAAAGAATTAAAACGATATATGCAAAAAGTTCCAGACCTGCTCTCTCCGGAAGAGACGGAAGCGTTGATTATTCGTGCAAAGAAAGAAACAAAAACAAAGGGGAAAAGCGAAGATTTTGTGCAAGCCGTTTTGGCGGCGAGAGAGAATCCCTCATATTTAAAAAAATTTAAACCTGCGTATCGAACTGTTTATGAGAGGTATGGTTCTCTTTTAAAAGAAACCCATCGATTTGATTTTGCGAAGTTAATCCGGAAACTTATTTTTGTTTTAAAAAAAGATGAGGTTTTTCTGAAAGAACTTCAATCTCGGTACACGCACATTTATATTGACGAGTTCCAAGACATTTCTAGGAAAAGATTGAAGCTGTTAGAATGTTTAACATCCGAGCGAACACATCTCTTTTGTGTCGGAGATTCCGATCAATCCATTTACGGTTGGAATGGAATTGACGAAAAAAACGTTGAAATCGCCATAAAGATATTAAAATTAAGAGTTTTTAATTTGACGCGAAGCTATCGTTTGCCCACAAAAATTGTTTGTGCGGTAAATCAATTATTGAAGCACAATCAAAACCCTTTAAGGAAGAGTTTAACTTCTGCCAAAAAGGCTGATGGAATAATAAAGGTCTTAAGCTTTTCTAAAGGAGAAGAAGAGATTTCTTTTATAAAACAGAAGATAAAGGCGTTGCGTCAAAAAGGCATTCTCGACAAGGATATTGCTTTATTATTTCGAGTAAAAAAAATGTGCACGGAATATAAAAATTGTTTGCAAGTGAATTGTTATTTTTCAACAGTTCATCAAGCAAAGGGATTGGAATTTAAATATGTTTTTGTCGTAGGAGCCGAAGACGGTCTTTTCCCGTGTATTCCAAACATGAACAAATTGAGTGAAAAAGAGTGCGCGGTGAAAATGCGGGAAGAAAGAAGGATTTTTGCAGAAGCAATCACACGAGCCTCTAAGGGAGTTTATATTACACACTTAAATAAGTGCCTGCGTAAAAACAGAATAGCTACTCCTTCTCCCTTTTTGTCCGAATTAAAGCTATAATGAGCATGCTCATTATGCCCCCACGATTGATAAGGTGCAGAAGGAAGAATGACTGTATGTCTGCTGAATTAGAGGCAACGGGTATCCGGTAACTATTAAATTGGTCAATCTTATGTGCACCGGCGCCGGCTTTTCGACGATTTTTCGATACAGTGATAAAATGGTCGAAATTCTTAAAAGCATCAATTAAGATGAGCTCTTAAAAAAAAGAATTTAACCAAAAAAATATTTATAATGTATTTGTTTTTACGGTTATAGTCGTAAAAATATTTGATTGAAGATGTGTTTTGCGGTATTATCTTTTTGCGGTTTGGAGAAGAACATATGATTTTAAGACCTGATTATATTAATGCAATAACCCCGTATATTGACGCACCGTTTGTTAAAATTCTGACAGGTATCCGACGTTCCGGAAAATCAACCATATTAAAAATGTTGGCTGAGGAACTGAAGGGGCGCGGTGTTCCTGAGAAAAATATTATAACGTACAAGCTTGATAACATTGAGTATGAGGATATAACGGCAAAGGCCTTTTATGACAGAGTAAAAACGGAACTTGCGCAAACCGGTAAAACGTATTTGTTTTTTGATGAAATTCAGGAAATCCCGTCATGGGAGAAAATTGTCAATGATTTAATGCAAAATGAAAACGTCGATATCTGTGTTACCGGTTCGAACTCTCGAATGTTATCGTCTGAAATATCAACATACTTAACCGGCAGGTATGTTTCTTTTTTAGTGTATCCTTTATCTTTTACAGAATTTTTGACCTTTAAAAAACAATACACGCAGATTAAAGACCCGCATCAGGAGTTGCTTGATTATATTCAATGCGGCGGTTTTCCGGCGACACGTCTAAAGGAATACACCCCTGATGAAGTCTATACGATTGTTCGGGATATTTATTCGTCAACAATTTACACCGATATCGTCAAACGCAATCAGATCAGAAAAGCAGATTTGTTAGAACGTGTCGTGCGTTATACATTCAGCAATATCGGTCAGACATTCTCAGCTTATTCCATTGCGAAATACTTGAAATCGGAAAACAGAAAAATTGATAACGAAACAATTTACAGTTATTTGGAAAAGCTCGAAAAAGCCTTTATTTTGTTCAGATGCTCCCGTTATGATTTGCAGGGTAAAGAGATACTGAAAACACAGGAAAAATTTTATGTGGCTGACCCTACTTTGCGTTATGCGGTTTTGGGGTACTCTCCGGACAGCGTGGCCGGCATGCTTGAAAACATCATCTATTTAGAACTTCGCAGAAGGGGATATTCCGTATATGTCGGAAAAACTTTAAAGGGAGAAATTGATTTTGTGGCGACCAAGCAAAATGAAAAGATTTATGTACAGGTAACACAGAAAATTAACAACCATGAAACCGAATTGCGCGAATACTCTCGATTGTTGGACATTCAGGACAACTATCCTAAATACGTTTTAAGAACCGATGATTTTGCAAAGGGAAACTATCAAGGGATCCGCACAATGCACGTAGCCGACTTTTTGTTGGATAACAGCTTTTAAAATGAGCATACTCATTATGTCATCTTGACGATTTTTTTATAAGAACTTTCATAATGAGCATGCTCATTATGTCGCCAGATTTCCGTTGTTAGTAACTAACCGATTTTTTGATGTTTTTATAATTGCATTTCTCTGTTAGTTACAATCACCCAATCGACTGCAAGGCCTGAATAATGTTTTTCGGATTTGACCGGTAGTAACCGGATAAGGTACTAACCGACGAATGTCCGGATATCTGCTGAATTAAAGGCAACGGGTATCCGGCATCCATCAGTCGGGTCAACACGGTCGCTCTTAAACTATGGCACCGATACTGGTTATCAAGTCCGACCGCATCAAACACCTGCCTGAACATATAGATGATCTGTTGCTTCGACAGAAAGCCGCCTTTGTTTGACCGAAACAGATAGTCATCAGAGCTAACCGACGGATTTAAACCCGAAAGGTATTTCGAATACCGTTTCAGCTCTTTGCGCAGTCGGTCGTTTATATAAACCTGTAACGACTTCTTGTGCCCCTTGTTTTGTTCGGGTTGTAACAAGAAACTGTCACGCGGCACCCAACCCTCATCATAAACTTGACCGATGGTCAGCTTCTGAACCGAGTGCACCCGTAAAGCTGTGTTCAACATAAACTCAAACATCGCTCGATTGCGTTCACCGTTCGGCATGTCGTCAATACACCGTAAACAGTTTTTGATGTCGATTTCAGTTAACAATTTTGCTTTACCCCGTTTCATGGCGTTACCTCCCAAAAATCTTCATTAAAGTAAAAATCCTTTATGTTAATGAATATGTCGTTTTTTACCCCTGTTTTTGTTGTTTTTAAAAACCGCAGGATTCTGCGAAAAAATAAAAAAATCTGAATTAATGTGTATTAATTCAGATTTCGTAATCGCAAATAATAGATGCCGTCCGTTCGAAGCGTGTATCTTGTCCGATAACCGACAGAAACTTCCTTTAACGGCAAACTCGCCATGTGAGCACTGTCGATCAGCTTTATCCGTTCCGCCTCAATTCGGTCGAATGCCGAATAATGGTCAAGCGCATTTGAAAAAAATCGGACAATGACCCCGTTGTTGCAACTGCGTTCGTGTTCCATATCAAAAAGTACGGTTTCAAAGTCGGGTGTTTTGTGTCGGTACGGTCGCATCACTTCGATTTGCTTGTCGTATACGTCATGAAGAACTTTATTTAACCGACGCGCAAGCTTCATTACCTCTTTGTGTTCGGCTCCGTTCAGCATCAGATCCTTCAAATCAGCCGAAGACAGGTTTTCAATAATATCGTCCGCAACAGCCTGCGTTTGCAAGCGGGTTAATTTAAATCCCGTTGACCGAACCGCGTTAATCAAAGCATACAGGGAGCAAAGCCGGTCAAGCTCCCCTTGTTTATATGGCCTAATATTCATCAGCCCTCATCACCGTTAAAACACGACGGGTAACAGTTTCATCACTGGGATCGGGAGACAAACATTCCAGATCAATATCGTAGTAATCAATCTTCCAAAAATAAGCCGTACCATTCAGGTCAATTTTACCGAAGTCGTGTTCACCGTACGGGTCGTTGTTACCGTTAAACTCATTAAAGGTACGGACAAGGTTCATTAAAGTTATCAGCTCCGATTGAGGCAAACTTGATACCCCTGAGGTCATGAATACTTGTCCGCCGATAAACGTTCGTCTGAACCGGTCGTTTAATACCTGTATTTTTAAGGTTTTTTCGTCAAAATGACGTTTATTTTCATGGCTCATAACTTTAACCCCCACCCCTTAAAAAACGCACAAAAGTATCCTGCCGCCAAGAAGCGGTTAAACAGTTTCAAATTGTGCGAGATTGCTCAAAAAAAAATACCTACCACCGTTTTTTCGATGGTAGGTATAGTATACAAAAAACAGGTCAAATTGTCAAATTATTGCCGTTTTTCAATATGTTAGTCGTTTCCGCCTAAGCTGTTTTCGCCAGATTAAATAATCGATATAAAGCCGTATCTTTTTTCAAACGAACCGTCTCCGGAAATTCGTCATAGTTCAAACTGTCGGTCAACAACCCGATGGTACTGATCGATTGTTCCCAGTGCAGGGCAACAAACTCGTCTTGGGGGTGCAGATAGCCTCCGATTATAAATGAGTTAAACTCCTCTGAATAGCTCATGCCAAAAATGTACAGGGTTTCCTTTCCTTTTCTTTGCACCCAGTATTCGGATCGTTCCCAGAGCTTATACAGATTGTTCACAGAAAGAATAACCTGTTCATCGTTGTTCTCTATTCCGATACCGTCGATAAACGTGTTGGGCGGATAAACGGGAATACCTTTTAAATACTTCGGAAAGTCTTCAATCACTTTACGAAGCTTGTCTTTATCAACATTTTGAAAAGCGTAATCCCTGTCTTCCGGGCTTAGGATATAAGAGCGGAGCTGCTCTTTCATTGTCTTATTCTTTTTCATGGGCTATTTCCTCCTGTTTCGACGGACGGTGTTTCGTTTTCTTTCCTGTCGCTCCTGATAGTAGCTTGAGCTTTCATAAGTGGCACGTCTGAGCCATCTAGACGCCCTCAGCATTTCTGAAATCGGTGCCGTCGCAACATTAAAAATGCCCTTTATTTCATAGAAAATATCGTAAAGACTTTCAGGCAGTTTGGGCAGGTAATATCCTTTCTGATATGCCCATTGGTATCGGATAAGATATTTTCTCAGTTCTTGCTGATTGTATGTGTGGTGCGGCCGTTTATTTTTACCGGTAATACCGCACTGACCGTAGCCGACATAGCTGTAGTTATTGAATTTTTTTCTATACATGTTTTACCTCGCGAGTAAAAAATAACCACCCGACAACCGTGTGGTTTTCATGTATAAAATTATTCAATTACCAAAATGAGGGGGCTTACTCTTTTAAAAACAATCAATAACAGAGAAGTTTCTTTTCGAACTTTGCTTTAATTTCTTTCCAGTTCGGCATTTTCGAAGACAGGAGCCTGTAAAAATCTTCATCATGCCGCGGATAAAAGGTATGGCAAAGTTCGTGAATAATAACGTAATCAATCGCTTGCTTACTCGCTTTAATCAGATCGGGATTCAAAACGATTTCGTGTCGTTTCAAGTAACTGCCCCAACGCTTTTTCAGGCGTCTGATCTTTAATTCGGGCGGCGACAAATTCGGAAAAGACTTTAAACATTCCGTCAGCCGTTGTGTGAAAACGACTTTTGCCCGCGACAAAAGCCAACGTTGAAAATCGGCCGTGATTTCATCGGATTTTTGTGGCGCTGAGGATAAAATATACAACCTGTTTTTCGTTATTTTAACGCGGTTTTTATAAGCAGCTTTTTCGATAATGACCTGATATTGACGCCCCAGATACAAGACGGAAGATCCTGAAAGAAATTCCGTCGGTTCTTTTCTGTTGAACTGTTGAAAATATTTTTTTTGCTTTTCGATCCATGCTTCTTTGCGTTTAATGAACGCGTTAATCTGTGTATCGCTTGCCTCTGTCGGTGCTTTTATCACAACGGACAGATCGGGATGAACTTCTGCCGCAATCGATTTTCGAAGTTCCCTTATAATATTCATCAGAGCATATCCTTGTTCTGCACCGCAAGATTCCAGGCTGTTTGCGCAATTTGTTCCACGGTATCGGCGTTTAATTTTTCTTCGACCTCGTCAAACAAATAGTCTTCAATATCATTGATTACATTGCGTCGGACGCTTAAATCGTTTTGAAAATCAACGATTTTACGACTTTGGATAATATGGACGATTTTAGAAATGATCGCATTGTACGTTTCGTCCGGCACATTTAGAAATGGCTTGATGTTGCGATAAAAGGGGTGAAAGGTCTTTGTGGTTCTGAACATTTCGGGAATATCCGAATCCGTATAATCCTCTACGGCCTGCTGATACGCCTTGGCTTGATTAAGCAGAGCCTTCAAGTCTTCTTGTTTCGCTGTTTTCAAATCGGAAAGAAGTTTTTCGATCAGATCGCTGAATTTTTTATAAAAGATCTCGTCCTGTCCCCATTTTTCCCGAATGACCTTTTTTGTCTGAGCCAAGATCGCATCAGCTTTTGATCTGTCCGACAAACCGTTTTTCTGATCTTCGATATAACGGTTAAACTCCTGCATATCGGACAGGCTGATTTCTTTGGACAGGATTTCTGCCTCGCCCGCGTTGACATATTTATCCAGCAGTTTGATAATCTGATCTTTGTATTTTGAAAAGTCGACCGTTTGCGCGCATGCCAGTTGGGTTGTTTTTTTGATTTCGATATATTTTTTCAAAGTAAAACGGTATCGTTCCAACGTATCAGCGTCGACTTTATCGTAAAAATCGTACAAAGACGTGCAGACGGAAAACTGATTGATACAAGCATTCACGTCTTCATAAAAAGCCTCGCGAATTCGTTCGTCGTTTTTCAACAACATAACGTAGGCGTCCGTATTATTCTTATCTGTGACGGGGGAAAAAGCGGCATCCAAGCGATCAAAGATATTTTTTAATAATTCGATTTGACTGTCCGTGTCCAGCAGAGCGTTTTCAATATCTTTTGGATCGAAATTTGAAAACAGTTCAAGGGCGTTTTTCAGATTTTTCGCGTTTTTGGAATAATCGATGATCAGTCCGGCTTTTTTGCATTGTTTGCCCGCATCACCGTTAAAGACGCGGTTGACACGTGCGATTGCTTGCAACAGATTATGATCCTTTAGCTGTTTTGCCAAATACAACACCGTGTCGCGCGGTGCATCGAAACCGGTCAAAAGTTTGTCTACGACGATCAAGAGTTCGCATCCTTCAGGATTCTTTTTATAGTCCCGAATGATTTGTTTTTCGCGCGTTTCCAAAGATCCGTATTTGTGTTTTTGTTCAGAAAGGTAGTCCGTAACGACTTTTTTATGATCGGCAAGAGCATCGTCAGCGCCATCTTCCGCAGGCGAGTCCGAAATTACGACTTCACAACGCAAATCCCCCAACATTTCAAACGCTTTTTTGAACATAACGGCGGCATATTTACTGGGCGCGACAAGCTGACCTTTCAGCCCCGTATCTCTGAAATTTTCCATAAAATGATCAAACACATCCAAAGCAATCATTTCTATGCGTTGCGCCGTTTCTTCCAATACGGATGCCGATACGCATTTTTTATTGAAATCTGCGCGTTGCTCCGGCGTCATTTTATCGAATATGCGTTCGTAAAATTTATCGGCGTTCGGGTTGACCGTCTGTTCAACAAAGCGCCCCTGATAGATCAAAGGCAAAACGGCTCCGTCGGCTTCTGCTTCCGAAATCGTATATTCGTCAATCAATCCGCCAAATTTGTTGATGGATTGAGATTTAGTCAGGAAGCCGTCTTTTGTCTTTATCTTTTTCATCAACGGCGTGCCGGTAAACGCGATCTGACATGCACGAGGGAGGATTTGGTTCATCATGCCGTTGGCATCACCGCCCTGAGTACGATGCGCTTCGTCAATCAAAACGAACAGGTTTTCATCGTTGTCGGTAAAATCCGTTTTCTGGTCGAACTTATGCACCAACGTTGTAATGACGTCCGACGTTTTTGACCGTATTTTTTCGATCAGGTCGTTGCAGGACGTCGCCTGCTGAACGCCTTTTTTGATGTTGCACGCGGCGAAAGTATCACGAATTTGCACGTCAAGATCACGGCGATCGGTTACGACGATAATGCGCGGATTTTTAACGGTTTCGATCAGGTTTTTAACCAACATCACCATCGTTAGCGATTTTCCCGATCCCTGCGTGTGCCAGATCAGTCCTCCGTGGCGTTTGCCGTTTTCGTCGCGTTCTTTAACGCGTTTTATTGTTTTTTTTATGGCGAAGAACTGCTGATATCGTGCGATTTTTTTGACGCCGTTATCGTAGACGATAAAGTTTTTCACAAGCTCAATCAATCGTTCGGGACGCAGAATGCTAAAGATGCCGCGATCCTGTTGTGTCGGCGTTTCCTTTGGTTTTTGCAAATAAGCCCCGCGTAACAGGTCGGCGCCGATCTGTTTGACAATGTCAGGGTCTACGGGACGATTGACGCTGTCAAGCACTGCGGCGGTAAATGAATCGTCCGCCCCCCGTTCTTTCCAATGCGAATAAAATTCGAACGGCGTCAACATCGTTCCATATCTGATTTGACTGATGTTCGAACAGACTAACAGCTGAGGGAACAAAAAGAATTTAGGTGTTTGCCCCTGTTTTTGATTGCGAACCATCTGATAAACCGCTTCGTCCACGGAAACGGAGGCTTTTTTGTTTTCGATAACGGCAAAGGGAATACCGTTGACAAACAGGACGATATCGGGGCGACGATTACGATCTTCCGAAATTTCAAATTCCGCAACGACGTGATAAGTATTTTTCGTCGGATCGTCCCAGTTGATAAAGCGCATTTGGGGCGAAGTTTTTTTCCCGTTTAACAGTTCAGACACGGCTTTTCCGCTTAAAAGGTCGGAAAATATATTTTCCGATGCGGCGATCATACCGTCGTCAAGCCGAACTTTTTCCAAAGAAAAAATCGCTTCGCGAATGCTTTTGTCGGAAATGGTTTCATCGTTGATTGCGCGGACGGCGTTAAACGCGATATCGCGCAGGATATACTGATTTTTGCCGTCGCGTAATTCGTTGACCTTGTGGCGCGGGATATAGCGATAGCCCAGATTGATCAGCTGAAGCAAAGCGGGAATCTGCGACGAAGACGCTTCGTCAAAATCGGGAAGTGAGAAAGTCATGACCGCTTTTCCTTTCGTTACATAAAATTAAATTAAATCATAATTTCGCGTTATATAGGGCTTTGTTTCAGCTATATCATAAAGATTATCGATAATTTTCCCATTTTGAAAATGGAAGGGAACCGTAAAGGCGCCGGAATAAGAACGCTTTCCTTCAATGACGGGAATATAAAAATCATTTGTGTTTTCTATTCTATAATCAAGGGAACTTCTTGCTAATTGGGA
This sequence comes from uncultured Rhodospirillaceae bacterium, assembly GCA_900550445.1. Taxonomy (GTDB): domain Bacteria; phylum Pseudomonadota; class Alphaproteobacteria; order CAAGCB01; family CAG-977; genus UBA11549. Next base: position 35,906 of record URSF01000008.1, read on the forward strand.
ACAGGTATCAATTTCGTTATATAAAGACATGGGGGAATAACGTACGGCAAACAGAATTAACTTAGCGGCGATTGCATTGAGGCAATTTTCAAGCGTTGCCAGATGAAAAACCTTATTTCCTTTGTGCTTTAAATTGTTATAAGCATCGTACCAAGGTATTGATTTAGTCGGTTCTTTTGCATTCCAATTTTCAAAGGGGCAACATTTAAACGGGTTGGCATACCCGACTAATGATATTTTATATTTAGTTAAATCAACTAAATCCAATAATTTAACATAGTCAGATGTTCTTTCATTTTTTCCTAAATTATACAGTTTAAAGCTGTTTTCAATTTCCGTACAGGAAAGAATGAGTAATTCTTTTATCTTATGGCTATACGTTCTTAATCCTTCTGCGGAAGGTTCTACATAAAGCAATATCTCTTGTAATTTTTGGATAAGAATTCCTAAATCCCGCTTTGCTCTGCACAGCTCGACAGTAGTAAAAGCCAACTCATCTTGGATTTTGACATTTAAAAACGGTTTCCAGATATGTTTGTTTTTTATACCTATATCCATTCTTTCTTTTTTTATTATTTCATATTCAAAATAATTTTTTATAACATCTTCTATGTCATGCGAGTTATCAAAAATAGTCGTGTTTATTATCTGCGGAGCAAAATCATATTTATCAATTTGTAAAAAAACATTTTGCCGTTTTTCATTTTCATATGCGATTAAGCGATACTTTTCTTTTTTAGAAAAATAAACATCTGTTTTCATTTTAATTCACTTTCACTCGGATTTTCCCGGTCAGAAGTTTTTGCATCAGGGCTTTTTTTTCCAGTTTAAAAGCCTCCAGTTTTTTGTTTAACAGTTCGATTTCTTCATCGGCTTTGGAAAGAATGTCCGCGATAGCCTTTTGCTCTTCCTGGCAAGGGCATTGAATAGGCAAAGATTTAATAATTTCTGCAGATAAATTTCCTTGCCCACCCTGTAAATATTTTCTTAAAATATTTTTCTTTTTATTTTGCAATAGGCAGCATAAAAAATATGAACCTATATATTGGCTGCGAATACATAAAATTGCCTGATTAATTGCACCATCTATTTTTGAAATATTTACTTCTCCACTTGTTGCCCCATATAATGCATATAGCACATCTCCTTTGGATACTAATTTTGCAGATGAGCTTTCTAACGCTTTGTTTGTAATAAAAAGTTCAGTCCTACCCAAATGTATTTCACCTGAACGAATAAAGGGGATGTTTCCTCCATAATATGTCTGATTTTTTACAGACGGAGTGCCCCCCGAAAAAGTTTTACAAACATCCCCCAACTTAACTTCGTACCAAGGGGTGGAGAAGCCTTTGAGGCGGTGTTTGCCGGTAAGGAGCTGTTGCATCAAGGCTTTTTTCTGAATTTTCTTTTTTTCAATCAACGCCGACAATTTTTCAATGCCTTCATCCCAACAGCTTAAAATCTCCGCAATCTTCTCTTGCTCTGCTAATGGGGGAAGAAGAATTGGAAGTAAGGAATATTCTTCAGAGTTTATACCTGGCTGACCACTTCTCATTGAATAAACCTTTACCCAATTCCAATATTTTTGCGTGTGGCTATACAGAAAAAGAAAGTATGGATTTATTTTGTTTTCATCTAAGATAAATCTTATTAAGTATCCTGCAAAAGCTATTTTTTCATTTGTAATACCATGCAAATATGTTTTCCCGACTGTAGCTCCAGTCCTTGCAAATAAAAGATTATTTTTAGAAAGTAATTTTTCTAATTTATAGTATTTAACAGACACTCGACCTTCGCTAATATATTTACCATCTTCTGAAATATCTGTTATTCTTAAATATAAGGGGAGATCTCTATTAAATGGGACGGCAGATTCATTTAGACCATAATCCGGACTATTTAAGCAAAGCTCTCCCAGCTTTTTAACACTCCACCCCTCAGGAATCTTCTGATCAATCTTTGTCATTAGCTTTAACATCCTTTTGTTTTTTGTATAATGGCTTCTGTTAATTTTTTTAATAAAGGATGTTTTGTTTCAAAACTAGATGTGTTAAACTTTTCAGCCAGATCACTTTTTAGTTTATAAATAATCTCATCAGATTTATCGTTCAATCCATTTTTATGAAGAAAAATTTTTATTTTTTCCAAAATAGGGCGAGATGTATTTTCATCTTCAAAATTGAGTTCAGCATTTTCCTTTTTGATAAGAGGATTAAGACACGCTTTAATGAACTCTAGATTCAATGTATCTTCTATTGTCCCTCCAACAATAATATCTCCACACAAGTCTCTAATAGTCATTACATTGGATGGTGAAAATGGAGCCCCTAACTCTATAATTTTTTCTTTATATTTTTTTCCATCATCGTCGTCATCTACAATAACAATACAATCAACATCTGAATATTTTAATAACGAGGCAACCTGAACAATGTTTCCTCCTTGCCCATTTGTAATTCCAATGCAAGAGTTCACATCAACTTTTTTTATACTTTTTCTTAATAGGTTAAAGTCAGATTTCCCTTCAACTAACACTTTATACGGTGTCAGTAAATCTTTAAGAACATTGATGCCAAAACCCATTCTTAAAACTTCTTCATCTGCTAATATGATATCTTCTCTTATTTGCTTTATCTGAGTTTTCCCTTTTGATTTTTTGACAATAAAGTGGCGACTCATATTTTTATTATCAATCATAAAAGGAGAATGAGTGGCGACAAAAACGTAATTATTTTTTCCAATCTTAATAAGTTCATCTCGCATATACCGGATTCCCGATGGATGCAGGTGATTTTCTGGCTCATCAATTATAATAATTTGATCTTTACATTTTTCTTTTTTGTTTGAAATTGATAAATGGAGAATTAAAGATATAAAATGCTTAAACCCCTGGCTCCTTTCATCCATTCCAAAAAACTCATCTTCATTATCTTTATCCGTTATATATACATTTAATATTTTAGTTGAATTTTCTATCTCTACATCAATTGAAACCCCATGCTCCTTCCATACTTCATTGATATATTTAGTTGCATTTTTGCTGAGTTGCCGAGATAGCGTACGTGTTTCTGCTGGTGTAAGAGATGATATTTTTTCTTGAATTTTCTCTTTAGTATCTAAATCACAAAGAGCAAATAAATTTGTCAAAGGAATCGAAATAGAATTATCTGCAGCAAATGCGTTTAAATCAATAGACTTTGTTATTAGATACTTTTCTTCAGCTTTCCATATTGATAATTCTTGATTAGGTGTTTTTAAGTTTGAAAAAACGTATTTTTGCAAAAGTTCAAATAAATTATCTTCATCTAATAAAGTGTATGACTTTTTTTCTTCTTCTGTTATTCCGTCATTATCTTTTATAGTGCATAATTTTTCATTTGGATTTTGGCTTTGCTGTATCATAGCAAAAGAAAATTGGCTTATATCAAATGGCTCCCACAATATATTATAGACAGAAGAAAATGATGTCTTATCTTTCTCTAAGAAGACATTTTTTTCATATTCAGTTATTTTAAATACTTTTTCAAATTTAGGAGAACAATTTACATATTTTTTTAATTCTTTTTTCCATTCGTCTTCTTTATTAAATTTATATCTATAATACAAATCTACATATTTTTCTTTTGAATCTCTATATGCTATATCTTTAAATTTATATGTTTTTTTATTAATTGTCTCTGACAGTAATGAAATTGCATCTAATAAATTACTTTTTCCGGCTTCATTTAATCCGACAAATACAGAAGTCCAACTATCTCCGTATTTCTCAATGGGGATAACGACATCATAAATTGATTTATAATTACGTATTTCTATTTCACTTAAATACATTTTAACTCCTTTCTTAGATTTCTAATTCTTTAAGATATGCAGACATTTTGTCCTGAACAGCACTAAGTTGTGCTTCCAAATCGGCGATTTCGGCTTTGACGGCGGACAAGTCAATTTCCTCTTCCTCCTCAAACGTATCGACATAACGCGGAATATTCAGGTTAAAGTCGTTTTCTTCAATCTCGTCAAAGCTTGCCAAATGCGAAAATTTTTCAATTTCCGAACGGTTTTTATAAGTCTCAAATATCTTGGTGATGTGCTCCGGTTCAAGCGTGTTTTGATTTTTTCCCGCCTTAAATTCTTTGCTGGCATCAATAAACAAGACGTCTTTTCGTTCTTGATTTTTACCGCCTTCCTGTCGGGACTTGTCAAAAATCAAAATGGCGACGGGAATTCCCGTCGTTTGGAACAATCCTGCCGGCAAACCGATAACCGCATCCAGCAGATTTTCCTTTATCAGCGCTTGGCGGATGCGCCCCTCCGAACTGCCGCGAAACAAAACACCGTGCGGAACAATTACCGCAACGCGCCCCGATTTTTCTTTGGCGGTGGCGATCATATGCGAAATAAACGCATAATCCCCCTTGCTGGCCGGAGGCATTCCGCGATCAAAACGATGATAGATGTCATTTTCCAAATGCTTTTCGCCCCATTTATCTAAAGAAAAAGGAGGGTTTGCGACAATCACATCGAACTGCATCAGTTTTTCATCCTCTTTCAGCAAAGGATTGTTCAGCGTGTCTCCCCATTCCAAACGGGCGGAATCTTTGTGGTGCAAAAACATATTCATACGCGCCAGATTGTACGTCGCTCCGGTTTTTTCCTGACCGTACAAGGCATAGTCTTTGGATTCTTGTTTTTCGACTTCTTCGCCCGCCAACAAAAGCAGACCGCCCGAACCGCAGGTCGGGTCGCAAATGCGATCCCCGGGCTTTGGCATCGCCAGTTTTGCCAGCAATGACGCAACGACTTTCGGGGTGTAGAACTCACCCGCCTTTTTCCCCGCATCCGACCCAAAGCGTTCGATCAGATACATATACGCGTTACCCAGCAGGTCGCCGTCAACTTCCGACAGGTCAACTTTGCTAAAATCACTGATCATATCCCGCAACATTTTGTTACGTTGTGATGTCTGACCCAAAACGGACTGGCTATTAAAATCAACCGTAAAAATATCGTGCAAAGGTCCGTTTGCCTCTTCAATTTTATGTAACGCGATGTTCAGAAGTTCGCCTATATTGTCCGCGTTCTGGTTTTCATAAATGTCGGAAAAGGTCGCCCCCTCAGGCAAAACAAAGCGCGCGTTTTTCAGTTTCAACGCAATGCGATCTTTGTCGTCACCGTAACGGTCTTTCAGTTTTTTGACTTCGGCTTGCTTGATGTCGCTGATATATTTAAAGAATAAAAACGCTAAAATATAATCCTTAAAAATACTGCTATCCACAACGCCCCGCGCAGAATCCGCAGCGTTCCACAGCAGTTTATTCAATTCGTCTTGAGTTAAAACAGCCATTTTATATCTCCGTATTTAAAGACAATTCCAATAATTTTGCTTTTTTCTCTGCCAAACGTCGCGACAATTCCTTTTCCTTTAAAAGCAAAAAGTATGTTTCCGCAAGAAGTTTCTGCCGTTTCAAGGGCAACGGCGGAATATCCAAACTTTCAATGCCCGATCGAACAATAGCCTGCAAAGTGCCGGGATTCCTGCGAGAGGACATTTGTGCTTGTCCCGATTTTGAATTAAGATAAAAAACCAGAAACTTGGGCAAAAAATGTTTGTCCCGAACGGAAAGCACAAACAACAAATTGGAAGCAATGGCGTCATGAGCACCTTGATACAGTGCGGCTTTAAATTCGCCTCTGCTTGACAGAAGAACGTCCTCTGCCTTTAACAGATAATCCTTCTTGAAATGTTTGGGAGTGAAACAAACCGGGACATCCGCGATAATCCCGCCGCCGATCACGTCCTTCGGCTGAACAACTTGATATAATCCGTCCGACATATTCGGCACTGCTCCTCGAAAAGGATAGCCTGCTCTGATTTCGGCAATGTCACAAAGTCGTGTCAATGTAATTCCTCCAGGTTTTTAAACAGAATAGATAAAACAGATGGAAATTACAATAGAAAAAAAACGCACTTTTTTATTGACAGCGACGCCGCAAAAAGATATCTCTAAAAAAAGAGGGCGGAAGTCCGCCCTCTTTGACAGCCGGAACAACGCCCGACAATCTTTCGCAAATTTTGTTTTATCGCGTTATTTCCGCCGCTGTCAAGGTTTAAACTTTATTAAGCGGAGGTCTGTATGACAGCGAACATGACAATAGCATCAGATATTTTGAAACACGTAGGTTGGGATTCCAAGTCCGATTGGTATGTCGGAATTGCGTCGGATGCATCAACCCGTTTATTTCATGACCACAACGTTGACGAAAAAAACGGTCGTTGGATTTATCGTGACGCCCAAAGCGAAACGGACGCACGAGACACGGAACGATACTTGTTGCAGAATTATCCTTTTCAAGGCGGTACGGGCGGCGGAAATTATCCACGCTATGTTTATGCGTATAAAATCACCCCTACGACCAAAGAATAGTATCAGCTCTGCATTTATCGGGTGTCCGTAAATATGGGATTCCGGTAAGACGACATAAACGCTTTGGCCTATTTAAGTCCCAAAAGGTTTTTATAACGGAAGTTTTCAATATGTCCGCATATGCAGATAATTAAGAAAGATTTATGCGACGTGAAAGGCAGGTGATATATATGGCAACAAATCCGCCGAAGGGCGACGGACACCGTAACGGTGCAATCAAAGATCGGTCTCAGGTTTATAATCCGAAAACAGATCGTTGGGTTAAACGCGATGCCGATACGGGGCGGTTTATTGACCAAAAGGCCGATGACAAACCGTTTATAAGCGTTCGCAAAGAAAAGCAATAATTCTTAAAAAAAAGCCGCTCTGATAAAAATCAGGGCGGTAGCTTTTTAGTGCTGTTTTGGGAATTTGTTTTTGAGGCTTTTAAACAGTTTTAAAAAAAAGATGTTTAAGCAAACTGATAAAAACACTCCTGTTTAATATCGACTTTAAACCTGTTTTTATATCGGCATACGATCGGGAATGATTTCGAGATTGCTAAGCTACGAAGGCAAGTTCAAGAAGGATTATCAAGACCATACCGGTTTGATTAACTTCTGGGTCGTTTTACCTGAAATACGCAGGCGGGGCATTAAGGTTCCGCCTGTTTTGTTTATTCCTCTGCCGATTTAAACCAGTTTTTTCGTCTGTGTTCAAGGGCGTTCAGTACTTTTAAAACGTTGCCGACCTGAACGGTCGTATCCCCGTGCAACAGCTTTAAAACCGTCGGCTTGGACAGTTTCGCCTCTTTGGCCAGGACGTCCGCAGAAACGCCCAATATCGTTTTGTAACGGTTTATTTGTTCGACAATAATGCGCCACTTTAAAATGTCGGTCACTTTATCGTTCGTGAAATCGATTTTCGGAACGCCGTACGTTTTTCGTTTTTGTTTGCTGTTGCGTTTCTTTTTTACAAAATCAAAATCGGTATCAACATCATCAAAATCAGCTGTCATGGCGTCTCCCGTTTTCTTTACAGGCTATTCCGGCTTTTTATGTTAGTCAATTATAATTATCTTTAAGGATTTTTATATTTATCCCTTTTCTCTGTTTACAAGATTAAGGGTATGATTTAACGTGATAAATATGCTAACAAAACTGCTAACATTTTTTTATGAAAAGGAGCTCAAGACTTGATAAAAACCGCAAAAATCCGTCATTTAACGTCATCAAAAAATCAAAATCATACCTCCAGGTTCCCCAGCCACTTTGAAAGCCAAGTCGTTGAAAAAACGAACTTGGCTTTTTTATGATCGGGGAAATGTTAGTGGTACTAATAAAGCTGCTAACGATGTTCGTTCGCACAGGCGATTGTCATGACATTGTACAATCGCGGTTATTCTTAATTATGCCATTCTGTACGTTTCTTGAAATACCTGTCTTTCTCCTGATGAAAAACAGATCTGGATTTAAGCCATCTGTATGTGTAGGTACGAACGGCATTTAGCTTTAAAAGACTTTCTGAAAAGGAGGCTTCTTTAAAAAGGAAACACATTTAGGCAGATTTTTCACATATTTTTCGAGCCCTTACAATTTTCCTATAAAGTTTGCGCTTTCTACAGAAATCTACAGGACATTTGAAAGGGCCGTTGGCGCATTGGGAACTTTAAATGCCCTTGAATTAAAATACATCACGAGATGTATAACAGAGGGGCTTTTGGGGAGTTGTTTTTTGGGAATAAAAAAGAGAAAATCAATCACCGCTAAATTAACTCTGAAATACACGTTTGAATCATAAGAAACATGAAAGCCGCTTATTATGAAAACGTTTAGAAGAAGAAAAAAATTCCTTGACATTTTAGCAAAAATAATAACAATATGTGATATGCTGAAAATACACTTATTGTCTAAGCAGGATATGATGCCTGCTTTTTTTATGGGAAAAAATAATGACGGTAAGCACAACAATAAATAAAATGTCTTATATCGGAAACGGAATTGCCACAAGCTTTGCCATTCCTTTTCCTTATTTAGACATTTCTCATTTAAAGGTGTATCAGCTTTTAAATGACATTCAGACAGAAAGAACGGATTGGACGGTTCAAAACGGCAATCTGATTTTTGAAACGGCTCCGGTGATGGACGCTCAGATTGTGATTATTCGGGAATTGCCTTTTATTCAAGAAACCGATTATCAGGAAAACGAAATACTGGCAGCAGAAACTTTGGAGAAAAACTTTGATGCTTTAACAATGCAAATACAGCAGTTGAAGGAACAAGCCGACAGAGCCGTGACGGTGGATCTGTTTGACGAAACGGCCGCTTCGGATTTACTGCCTAGCATCAGATCTGCTGTTTCCAATGCCGCCGAGTATGCTCAATCGTCGGCAGAACAAGCAAATAATGCCGCACAATCCGCCCAAACAGCAACGGAAAAAGCTTTAATCGCGACAAACAAGGCTCAAGAAGCGATAAATACATTGGCAAACAAAGCTGATAAAAGTGTATATGCTTCAAAAACCGTTCGCGGTGTGGCAATGTGGGCAAACACGTATTCTAATGTGACAGAAAATCGTCCTGCTACAGTTATCATCAGTTATGTCAACGGTTCTTCTTGGTATCGTTTGTGGTCCGACGGTTGGATCGAACAAGGCTTTTCAATTTCCGGCGATTCAAATATGTTAAATTGGCCGAAGCCTTTTTCTAATACAAATTATACGGTAACGAGTACCCCTGTTGTATATAATAATTATGGAGTGCAGGCTGTTTCCATTACATCAAAAACCGCGGCAGGGATTGTCTGGGCTGGAACGAATTATTCCTCGACCTGTTGGTATGCCTGCGGTTATTAATGGGAGATTGATCAATGAAAACACTACGACAGATTTCTGACGAACAACCTGTTCTGTATGCACAAATGGCTTTAGAGGCAAACAATGCAGGGAAATTGTTGATTGTTGATAATAACGATCAGTTGCAGTTGGCAGACTATCCGGAAAAAACAGATGAGGAAAAAGCCGCTGATATCAGAAAACACAGAAATGCTTTATTGGAGGCGACTGATAAATATATGTTGGAAGATTTTCCGATTTCAACAGAAAAGAAACAAGCCTATAAAGACTATCGCCAACAACTGCGTGATATAACGGCGACAGAAAATTTTCCGTACGATATAAAATTTCCGGTAATGCCGTAATGAAATAGCATCACCGCCTAAATGGCGGTGATGCTATTGTTTTTATTAAAAAACAGAATGGGTATCTTTTGCAATCTTTTCTAAAAAAAGCCTTATCGGTTTTTCAACAAAAGCATAACAGATAATACCGACACTTACGGTAATGATTATACATAATATATAAATACCCATCATTGCGATATCAGGCAAGTTTGACAAATCTGAATAAAAGAATTCAATTCCTTTTCTAAAAAAAATAAAACAGACTTCTTGCATTATATATGTTGCGTAAGAAATATCTCCTAATTTTCCAAAAAATTTGCGATCTAAAAAATTTGACAGATAAGATTTTTTCAACATAAATACCAGAATCAGAGCTGCAATGCTCAGCGTCATCAGCAGATCATTTTGATATTTAAAATAATGAAAAGCCACATTCCTGAAAACAAAGATAAACAGTACTGTTTCAATGATACCAAAAATCATTTTTTCTTTTTTGATCGGGGAAAGAAAATGTTTTGATAAAATATCATACATATGTCCCACACCCAATCCCAACCCCATTTCTGAGACAGCCCGCAACATTCCAAAATTGAGCAAAGAGTAAAATGTCGGTTTAAGATGAGCGTTAAAGGATCCGTTGTTTCCATGAACCATTAAAACAAAAGCGAAATAAGCGATTAAAGAGACCGTCAGAAAAAATCCTCGCTCCGAAAGAACAGAGTGTAAAATATAATAAAATAGACAGCTCCAGAACAGAGAAGAAACAAACCATGCCGAAGCATTATTGCCAAAAACCAACGTCAATCCACTGTTTTGTAAAAATAGTAAATTTAATATATTACTGTATTTTTCAAATGCGACCAATTCGAGTAATGAAGCGCACCAAAAACAAAAGATGGAAAAAAATAACAGAGGCCATAAGCGCATAAACTTTTTCCAGACAAAAGAATTTATACTATTTGGCGACCTTTTAAGAGTTCTTTGCAACCAGACACCACTGAGTATAAAAAAGAATTCAACCCCCATGTATCCTTTTGCGGCATATGAACGCATTGTAGCTATCAGCGGGGACACGTGAACAAAATCAACAAACAATCCCGTCAAACAGGAGAGGTGATGATTTATAATGACGAGCGCGAACAGAAATCTTAAAAAATCCAAATTATAAAATCTGGTTGCGGATTCTTTATCTTTCCACATTTATGATCCTTGATAATTCTTTGATTAAATCATGCCCGTCCCAAATCACATCAATGTTCAGAGCTTTTCCTATAGGAACAATACGATCAATTCCTCGTGTATTTGAAGCGATAAGAGCGCTGCACAATTTTTCAGGATCAATGCCGAAATATGTAATTGTCTGAAATTTTTCTGTAATGACTGCGAATAATTCTTTTTCGTCCTTTAAAGCGTATTCGAAAAAATATCCGCCTTTGCCGCGGTGATTGACAATGTCCGACGTTAATGTTTTCAATTCTTCGCGATACAGCAAATTATCATGATGCGTGCAGCGTTCCATATTATTGTTTAAAATGCTTTCCGTACAAAACAGTGTATATTTATCAACCGCAACAGCATCTTGCAGCGTGTATTTTTCTCGGGCTGTACGCTCTGCCGCCGTCCAGAATTTTTCACGAGCCGCCTTGCTGTCGTTCAGCCACAAGATTGTTTGTGCGGAAGAACAGGCATTCTGATCCATCAGCCACGTGTCGTTATAAAAGTTCTCGGATAAACGTTTCATTTGCGTTTCATCAGCATTTAAAACGGCGTCGGCATCAATCATCGCAATCGAGTACCGGTCGGCAAAAGCAATATCAACGCATCTGGGAAGGGCCGGCAGAGATTTAATGTTTTCGATTGTTTTGTCTCCTCCCCAGATCATACGCGCGTCCGCGATTTTACAAAACTCTGCCGTTATTTCGTCACTGCGGGGGTAACGTACAAAAGCCGTTCTTTTTTCAATTTCCGGATATCTTTGCAATATTTCTTTTATTGTTGCGCACAAAGCGTCAACCTGCGGAAAAATTTTAGACGGCAAACGGACAATGTTTGCGTTGCCGGCCAATAATCCGAATACATATGTAAAAGCAAAATTGACGGGAATATTTGACGGTGCGATATGAAAACACAGTCCGCGCCCCAAACGTCTTTCCGTCGAACCGAAATCGGATTTTAATTTTTGCAGGTTGGCTTTACGTCCCCAAAAAGCCAACGCCGACAAATCGGGAAAAACACGTATCAAAGGCGATTTCATCAGTGTCGCAGATATTTCCGCGATAAAAGCGCATACGCTGTCGTTGTAAACAGGCAGTGGAGTCCGATTTATATCCGACGTTCCGACAATATAATCAACGTTTTTCATAGGTATCACTGCACCCTCTCAATTCAGCGCTTTTAATGCGCCCGTGAATTTTGAAATACTTTCCTTTACGCCCGCAGGGACAATTGTCAATACCTAAAATTTCACCTTCATCTTCGGTTAATAAAACGTGACCGGGGTACGATGTAGGCAAAACGGATAATAATTCCATCAGCCCTTTTTCTCCGATATCGGCGGAACTGAAATCTTTGGGACGGCGAATAATTACGTCGGAATAATTGGAACAGTGCATATGCCCGTGTTCGCATTCGACAAAAACGGATCCAAGTTGTTCCGCCATTCCGTAGTAATTATAAACTTTGACATTTCCTAATCTTGCTTGCACACGGCGGTTAAATTCCAAAGCGTCAACCGCTTGGTCTTTTAATTTTTTCCAACCGCCGATATGAAATAAAACGGCGTTTTGCGCATTGAATGAGATATTTTTTTCTTCCAAAGCGCGAACAACAAACTGCCAAATCATATACGTGTAGCCGAACATTAAAATCGGTTCGTTTTTGTGTTCTTCAAAAAAAGAGGAAACCTTCTCAAGATCAATATTCATTTCGGCGTCCAAAGCGTAAGTGCTGTTACGCCCGAAAATCGAAAAACCGATAATGCCGGCGCCTCTGGCGGAATACATCGACCGGTCTTTTTTTATCATTTCCGTGTCCAGCAACAATAAAGGCAAACGCTGTTTGCCGATAAACGAAGAGATAATCTCATTGAGTGTTTTGCTTTGAGCTCGAACGTTATCCGCGCTTAAAAAAATCTTGGACACAGCTTGACCGGACGTCCCTGACGAAGTCAGTGTCTTTGTGATTTGTTCTTGAGGAACGGATCGTAATTCAAACTCTTTAAACAACCGGACGGGAATAAAAGGAAGCTCTGCACAGGTATGATTTTTTGACGCATCGAAAGACAAAGCGTTTAATATCCGAGCGTATTCGGGACAGTTGGCGTAATGCCAATGTGTCAAATCCGATAGGATTTCAGACAAAGCCCGTTCTTTTTGAGAAGCTCCAAGCGAATAAGGAGCCAATTGAAACAAATCATTCAACGTCATGACTTACCTCTTTAATAAAGATATCCTGCGGTTCGGAAAAAACGGCTCCAAAAGCCGCATAAACATTCATTACGGCAGTGTTTTGCGTACTGATACGTCCTTCTAATTTTTTATAACCGCGTTGTTTCGCAACTTTACAGGCGTTGGCGTATAAAGCCATTGCCGCTCCTGTCATGCGGTATTTTTCAGATACGGCGGCCAAATGTACAAACAGTGTATCCGCAGATGTTTCTTTCAAAGCCAAAAATCCGATCGGCAATTCTTTAAACAAAGCCACAAAAACCGCGTCTAATTCATCTACCCATTGTTTTAAAACCATTCCGGAAATATCTGTCGAACAATCGGGAAGTATATGAAAACGGCGATCATAAACAAAAGATTCAACCGCTATTTTCAGAATATCCTCTTTGTATCGTGTCGTTTCGATAATCGGCAAACGGATAAACTTATCCAGATCCGTCTCGCATTTCGCAAGGCTGATAGCCGTTTTAACCGTTCTGTCGGCTAAAAAAAATCCTTGACGCTGATATATCGTCTCCGTTTCGGCATTTGTCGGTTTGACGATGCGCAAAACCGAAACACCGTCGGTTTTTGTTTCATCATCGCTTATTACGATATTGCCATACGTTAAAATCATTTATCATCTAATTCCGCATAAAGTGTTTTACCGGCATCGTTTTTAGGAATTTCAGCCAAGTATTCAACGTGAAACGCCGTAAAATTCAAATGTGTTTTTTCCGCTACAAAAGACTGAATTTCTTTTAACTTTGTTTCGTCGGTGATAAAAATTTTCATTGCGTCGTCTTTGCCTGCGCAAGCACAATCAAAGTCCGGATAATGCGTTTTAATTAGCCGTTCCGTTTCATCAAGATTGACGCGATTGCCGAAAATTTTTAAAAATCGCTTTTTGCGACCGACAATATAAAAATATCCGTCAGCATCGAATTTAGCCATGTCACCTGTTTGCAATATTCCGCCGCGTTCGTCGCCTTTAATCAAATCTTCTCCGCAAACGGCATAGCCGAGTGTAACGTTATCGCCTTTATAGAGCAATTCCCCGACCGTGTCAGGTGTCGTGATTTGCTCTCCTTTGTCGTCAATCAAAGTCAGCGTGCCGCCCGGAATCGCGATGCCCATCGATCCCTTTTTCACCAAAGCTTTATCCGCCGGCAAATATGCCATGCGTGCGGTTGCTTCCGCTTGTCCGTACATGACAACGAACTTTTTTCCTTCTCGTTCAGCATATTCCGCGAATTTTTGATGCAAGTCGGGCAGGATTTTACCGCCGGCTTGGGTCATTGTCCGCAAATCAGGCAGTTTTCTGCGAAAGAACATTAGCTTGTCCAACATTTCGTAAGTATATGGCACACCGCCGAAAGAAGTCGCTTTCTGTTTCGTAAACAAATTCCAAAACTCGCGCTGCATCAATGTTGATCGAGTAAGGATAATGGTGGCTCCTACCGCAAAATGCGTATTGATAATCGATAAACCGTAAGTGTAGTTCATCGGCAATGTCGTAATCGCGCGTTCCGTTGAATCCAAGGCTAAATATTCAACGATAGATGACGTGTTCGCTTTGATGTTTTTATAGCTTTGGCGCACAAACTTGGGTGATCCCGTCGACCCAGAAGTCGTCAGCAGTAAAGCCAATTCTTCATACAACGGATAAACGTGCTCGTCTGTTCGTTTAAGCAATGAGTAGCCGTTTGAAGAATAGATGATATCCCCTGTGAAATCTTTGGTTTTGTCTGAAGGCAGCCAAAGATAATCGGGTTTGTAATGATTTAGAAAATTATTCAATAATTCTAAATCAATATGCTCATCCAACATCAACGGCACAATACCGTGATTTAAAAAAGCGATATATCCGATCAAAGATCCGATTGTATTGGAACATAAGTTGAAAACCAAACAACGGGAAGGGATATGCGCAACCAAAGCTTTTGCCGCTTCGTCGATTTGCGCGTAAGAAAATGTTTCTTCGTTTTCGGTTACAACCGCTGTTTTATCTTTAAACTCAAGCAAATTCCACATTGTATTTTGCAAGGATTTCTTTCCCTTTTTCATAGCTGTTTAAATCGACGATGTCGTCGGGTTCCAACATAATGTCGAAAGCCTCTTCAATTTGGGCGACCAACCCCATGTGACCGACAGAATCCCATGCATCAATTGCTTGAAATGTCAGGCTTTTGGCTGTTTCAGGCTCTATATCAAAAGCCTGACAAAATGCGTTGGCGTATTTTTCTTCGTTTGTCATTTACAAATCTCCTCATAAGTGTTTTTTATTTTTAAAGCAATTTTTTCGGGCGTAAGATCATGAACGTCATGCATATAAGCATACTCTCCGGCATGCGGATAAAATGGCTTCGTCCCGATTATTAAATGCGCGGGACGTTGGCTTTTTAACGCCATCGTTTCTTCAATCGCACTGCCTAATCCCCCGATTGTCGAATGTTCCTCAACGGAAACAATCAATTTTGCATCACAGGCGGTTGTAACAGCCTGAACGTCTAAAGGCTTGATGGTATGGATATCAACCACTTTAACGGATATATCGTTTTCTTCAAGCTTTTCAGCGGCTTTTAACGCATTATGAACCATACTTCCCGTCGCCATTATGACAACATCTGAACCGTCGCGCAAAGTTATCGCTTTACCGATTTCAAAATCGAAATCTTTTTGATACACGATCGGATTATTCATTGTTCCCGACAAACGAAGGTATACGGGAGCGGAAATCTTTGCCGCCGCTTCCACGGCCTTTTCCGTTTCCAATCCGTCGGCCGGAGAAAGAATGATCATATTATTGATCGCCCGAAGAGCCGCAATATCTTCCAATGCATAATGCGTTGTCCCGAACATACCAAATGAAAATCCGGCGCCAAAACCGACCAGTTTCACATTTTCGCGCATATATCCCAAAAAGTGCCGAACCTGTTCACAAGAACGTAACGACGCAAAGTTTGAAAATGTCGCCGCAAACGGTATTTTGCCGCAAGAAGCCAGTCCGGCCGCAATTCCGATCATATTTTGTTCGGCAATTCCGGTATTATAAAAACGTTGCGGAAAAGTCTTTTGGAATCTGTCCAGTCCGGAGGTATTACATAAATCCGCCGCTAACGCGACGATATTTTCGTTTTGTTCAGCCAATCGCGTTAAGGTTGTTCCAAAAACCCCTCTTTGCCCTAACATGGATAAAGTACGCAAATAAGAAGGTTTAATTTCCATAACCACCCTCCGTTATTTCTGAAATCGCCTGCGTTAGCTGTGCTTGTGTTAATTTCCCGTGATGCCATTCGCGGGCGTTTTCCATAAAAGAAACGCCTTTTCCTTTAACCGTATGCGCCAAAATGACTTTCGGTTGATTATGTGCTTGCGACAATTTGATTTTTAACGCTTGCACATCATGTCCGTTACATTCTTCAACAATCCAACCGCAAGCTTCCCACATTTTTTTTATATCAAACGTTAAAATGTCAGCGGATTTCCCATCTGCCTGCATTCCGTTCAGATCGACAATGACGGTCAAATCTTGGATTTTCCGATGACCGGCGAACATGGCACTTTCCCAAATGCTGCCTTCGTTACATTCTCCGTCACCTAAAATGACGAAAACCCTTCTTCCCGCCAAAGCCAAACCGATGCCGTAAGACAAGCCCATACCCAGACTGCCGCCTGAAAATTCAATTCTTTTTTCAATGTTTTTTGACGGTTGTCCCGGAAAGTCGCCTCCGTTTTCTTCAAAAGAATCATAGTCTTTCTGCGAAATCAAACCGGTTTCATACAATGCGGCGTACAAAGCCAATCCGGCATGACCTTTGCTTAAAATCAAACGATCCCGCGCTTCGTCAAAAGGATCGGATTTATTATATTTTAATATGCCGTTATATAATGCCGTCAGTATTTCCACACATGATAAAGACGGCGCAATATGCGCGCCGTTATTACCGGCTTTAAAAGCGGACGTCAGAATATTTTTACGCATGTTTTCAGCAAATGTCACATCTTCCATTATAAACCTCCGTCTATGCGAATCACCTGGCCATTAATGAAGGACGATCTGTCCGAAGCTAAAAAAACGGCCGTGTCCGCAACTTCTTTCGGCGTGCCAAAACGTTTCATCGGCGTTAAATCTTTAGTCTTTTCCAATTCGTCAGCGGGCATCGTTTGCAAGATTTCTGTTTCAATCACACCGGGAGCAATACAATTCGATCGTATGCCTTGCGCCCCCAATTCATTGGCGATAACGCGCGACATCGCGATTAAAGCCGCCTTGGCCGAACCATATATCGCTTTCCCGGGATTCCCGTCCAATGCCGCCATGGAAGCTATGTTCACAATACTGCCGTGTCCTTGACGAACCATCAAATTGGAAATCATTTGCGTTAAGAAAAACGGCGCAAAAAAGTCCGTTTCAAAAATATCTCTCAAAGCTTTTTCTGCGGACATTTGAAACGAAGCGTTATGCATCACGCCGGCATTGTTTATCAAAGCGTCCACCGGCAATTTTGAAGATCGAATTGATATGATCGCTTTTTTTACCGCTTCTTTGTCCGTCATATCAAAATAAACGGGGCGAATTTCGATTTGATGTTTTACAGACAAATCCGAAACCAACTTGATAAAATCGGGCGTTTCCCGACGCGCATGAGCCCATACGGAAGCACCGTTCTCGACGCATTTTTCTAAAATGGCTTTGCCGATTCCACGATTCGTTCCCGTAATTAAAATATTTTTTCCTCTAAGCATTGTTTCCTTCCTTAAAGAAATCAATCCAATACTTGATTTTTTCTTCTCGCGTCATTTTATCCGAAGGCGTCTGATATAAACGAATCCCCCCGACATAAGTTTTAGACGTATTAACAACGCAAAATCCCCAAGACAATCCCACACCGAATGTCGCCATACATAATGTGTTGACCGGATTATCCTTTAACTGTCTGCAAATGTCGGTCGTCACCGAAGCCGAACTGCAATTGCCATACTGTGTGAACGTTTCCGTCGACCATTTTTCCTTAGGCAGTTTGGCATACATGGCAACAGTTCGCACAATCTGTTTGTTTGCCTGATGGAACGCAAAATAATCAATCTCTTCCGTTTTTTTGCCGGCATATTCCAAAATTTCGTTAATACCGCGGGGACCGACGTCCGTTGTAAACTTAAAAACGTCCATACCCTTCATGATATCGTCCCATAAATGCCAGACATTACCCGTGGCATCTGTGATTTCCAAAGAGGAAATATCTTCGCGCACGGGCAAATCGTAACCGCCCGCGGGCGCAATCAGCTTATCCCAATCTTTTCCGCGTGTCCCCGTATAAAAATAAGCCGTGTTTTCATCATCGGTATATTCCAATAACGTCGCGGACCCCGCATCGCCGAACAACATATTGGAATTGCGATTGCGCCGATCCGAATGTCTGCTGACAATATCGCCGGCCAAAACCAAACATTTCGAAGCGGTTTTTGCCGAAATCATCGAATGAGCCAACATTAATCCGTGAACGTAAGCCGAACAAGCCAACCCGGAAACATCAAAGCAAGTGCATTCCTCTTTTAATCCCAATCTGCCGTGCAACACGCATGCGGACGCGGGATAATGATAATCATGTGAGGCGGAAACAACGATCAAAGCGTCAATCGTATTTTTATCAATATTCAAACGCTCAAATAAATCGTTTGCGGCGGCTTCGCATAAATCCGCGTTCGTCGTGCGTTCATCGGCCACATAACGCGTCCCCAATCCCAGAATTTTTTTATTACGTTCCAACAACTTAAGATCATTGTTAAAGAACTCGATTTCGTCATCGATATTGATAAAATGTTCCGGAACGACAGCGGTAATGCCGGTGATTTTGACGTGCTCGAACTTGGATTTAGGCATAAAAAAACTCCCTAACGACTGGCGCAGTCAACAACATAATTCTGACCGGTAATCCATTTGGCCTTATCGGACAACAAAAATACGACAACATTGGCGACATCTTGCGGTTCGCCAAACCCCATCGGATAAAATTGACGCACTTTATCCATGATTTCAGGAATTCTTTGTGTCATGGGCGTATCTATATCAGACGGTGAAACCGTATTAAAACGAATACCCTTCGGAGCAAATTCTTTGGCAATCGCCACCATGGAGGCGACCAAAGCCGCTTTTGATCCCGAATAAGAAATAATCGCTTTGGCCGGACGGTCGTAAGCACATGATGATATGGAAACAAAGCTGGAACCGGCACCGATGTTTACGCGTTTGTCGGCAAAGCCTTTGGCCATCATGACGGGGGCAAAATAATTAATCTCAAACAGCTGTTTCATCGCATCAACATCTAATGCGCGCAACGGACGCGTTTCCGTTATGCCGGCGCAACAGGCGACACCTTTGAATTTACCGTATTTGTCTTTCAGCATGTTCATGAATTCAGGCAAAGCCGCAACATCTTGCGCCAAATCCTTTTGTTCGCAAAAAAACTTTTCGGGAAAAGCCGCTTTGTTCCGAACAGTATCAAGAGCTGCCGCATTACGAGCGATTCCAACAACCGTCGCTCCTTTCGCGTTCAAAGTTAATGCGACAGCTTCTCCGATTCCCGAAGAAGCCCCCGTAACAATAAAAAAATCCGTGTTATTGAAGGTAGGCACTACTGTTTC
The DNA here is from genome assembly GCA_900550445.1 of uncultured Rhodospirillaceae bacterium. Classification (GTDB taxonomy): domain Bacteria; phylum Pseudomonadota; class Alphaproteobacteria; order CAAGCB01; family CAG-977; genus UBA11549. The sequence goes on from URSF01000008.1 coordinate 55,560, forward strand.
TCCTTTAATTGAACCAATTCGACGATCATCGAATTACGAAACGCCAGATAACACCATGCCGCAATATCGGTATTGTCTTCGTCAACATAAGTGATCGGAACTAAAAACATTCCGCCGTTTTCTCGGATCATTTTTTCTGCGTCGGCATTAATATCATCACTGATATAGGCAAAATGAAAAATTTTGCGCTTGGCCTGCAAATGAGGACTGACAGGCCCTTCCTTATTCAGATTAGTCACCAGTTCCAAATCAGGTTGTCCTTCCGCTTTTAAAAATTGAACCTGAATTTCCGACGACACGTCCATCCGTTTTTCCCCGTTGGGCATATAACCGAATAAGGAAAAAAAGCCGATGTCTTTATCAATGTTTTTTGAAGCAATCCCTATATGATGCAAAGCTTTAATCATAATCCGGCCTTTTTCGCAATATCTCCGATTGTTGTGACTTCATGATAATCTTTCATGGTCGTCTTGACGCCGAACGATTTTTCCAAAAAAGCCATCGTTGCCATTACGGACAAAGAATCCCATTCATCCAAATCTTCCAAAACCGTTTCGTAAGACAAATCTTCTTCTGTCTGCAAAACATCTTGCATTTCCGCCAAAAATTCTTCTTTAGTCATGTTCTTCTCCTTTAAAGTAGTTTATCCAATTCATAATTTGTTCCGATCGCGTTTTTCCGTTTTTCGGAACGGTGTAAGTTGAAATGCCTCCGTTGTACATTTCTGATAAATCAACCGCCGCTCCGCCCCATGACAATCCGATCCCGAATGTGCAAAGAACCGTGTTTCCGATTGTTTTTCCGACAGCTTGATCACATAAAACCGTCACGACTGAATTAACCGAATTATTTGCATATCTTGAAAAGGTTTCTGTCGGTGCTTTTTCAAACGGTATTCCCGCTTTCGCAACGATCATTTCGACAATTTGTTTGTTTGCCTGATGAATGGCAAACAAATCAACGTCTTGTATCGTCCAAGCTGCGGCATTCATCGTATCCGACAATAACTTGGGAGCGACTTCCATTGTGAAATTAAAAACGTCTTCTCCTTTCATCAATCCCTGATCCGCAGTCCAAATGTTGCCGTTTCCGTCTACCACGGAAAGATCAAAGTCTTTTTTTTGGTACGGCAAACGTTGCCCGCCGAACGGGTGGATTATTTTGTCCCAGTTCTTTCCGTCAGTCCCGGTGACGAAAAATGACTTGGGCGCTCCTTTCTCATATTTTAAAATTGTCGCGGATACGGCGTCTCCGAAAACAGGCGCTATTTTTCTGTTTTGAACCCGTATGTCATGAGCGGGATTATCTCCGGTCAACAACAAAGCCGTTTTAAAAGCTCCGGACGACATTAATCCCGATGCACACATCAAAGCATGTACATATCCGGAACAGCCCAGATTGATGCTTAAACAGGTACAGCTTTTGTTCAGTTCCAACAAACCGTGAACGATACAGGCATCGCTGGGACGCGGATAATCCGGATTTTGATTAACGAAAATCAGTAAATCTATTTCATCGGGAGAAATTCCCATTTCCTGTAATAACTTAACAGCAGCGTCTGTCGCCATATCCGTAACGGTTGTGTTTTGATCGGCAATATACCGTTTCCCGTATCCGATCATTTTTTTTGCGCGCGCCAATTTTTTTGGATTATCGTCAAAATATTCCAGTTCGTCATCAATATTGACACAGTGTTCCGGAATAACAGTTTTTATTCCTTTTATTTGAATATTTTCAAAACAAGTCGTTGTCATGACGGTCACCCATTAAAAACTGCAACAATCCAGAACGTAATTTTGTCCTGTTATCCAAGAAGCTTCTTTAGAAAGTAAAAATGCCGCCAGCTCTGCCACATCGATCGGTTCACCGAAACCCATCGGATATTGTTGTATCTGCGAATCAATATATTCCTGCGGAGATTTCGATGTGCGAATATTAGAAGGCAGAATACAGTTCATCCGAATTTTATTTTTTGCATACTCCTTAGCCATAGATTTAACGGCCGCACATAAAGCCGCTTTGCTGCCGGCATAGGCTAAGTGCCCTTTATCTGAAATATAAGCTGCGGCAGACGACAAGAAAACCATCGAAGTACCCGCACCGATATTGTTTCGTTTATCGGCCATTCCCTTAGCCAAAAAAATTGGAGCCAAATAATTAATATTCAGTGTGTTTTGTACGGTGTTTATATCTGTTATTGCCAAAGGCTGAATTGGAACAACGCCCGCGCAGTAAACCATTCCGCTGAATTTACCATATTTTTCTTTCAACTTTTTAACATAAGAGGATAAGTCTTCAATATTCGCCGTTAAATCTTTCTGCTCAACAAAAACATTTTCCGGACGGAAGGCATTTGATTTCATTTCGTTCAACCGCCCTGTATCCCGTCCGATACCGATAACCGTTGCTCCCAGTCGATTTAGAAACAAAGCGATTTCTTTTCCTATTCCGGAAGAAGCTCCTGTTATAATAAAGCGTTGTTTTGATGAAAATAACATTTAAAATAACTCTCTTTAAAAGATCATATTTTTTTTAGCATATTTTTCAGAAGATTATATTTCTTCTTGTTTTTTTTGCATTTTTTTCCAAAAGTAATAATTGAAAGAATTCTATATACAATGCTTCCTCCCTTTAATACTTTTTTTATCAGTTTTGGGTTGTTCAAAATTTGATATGTAAGTCCTTCTTCGATTGAAGACAAATCTTCTTGATCATAAGGACGATTTGACCAGTCATAATAAGATCCTCTATTTCTTATCAATCTTTCAATTACGTCGTATTTCCCGAAATAAATAGAGGCCAAAACAATATTATGAATAATTTCTGCTCTTTTATTATCAATTTCCATGCCGAAACGTTCCTGACATTCATCTAGAAAAGCCAAAAATGTTTCTCCTCTGTGCAACCAAAAACGGTTTGTTGAAAAAGGATCACAAAGCAGCCGACCGAACCAAATACCGTTTTTTTGAACACGCCATACGGACATTTCTTTTTTTATAAATCCGAAATTTCCTTTCTGCAAATGTGACAGGTGCATAAACCAATCACCCGGATCTATATTACGTTTCGGCCACCAGTCCTCTATTTTATCGTCCGTCCTGTTAAATCGCCAGCGATACATAATACTGGCATTTGAAATAAAGTTTTCTTGTTCCAGCAGATCTTTTAAGGTAATAACATCAGGATTCCCGGGTATTTCAGGACATTTTACTATATCCGCATGAGAGCCATCTGAAAAAACAGTTTTATGTTGATGGAAACAGCCTGCAAAATCAGGATGGGAATCTAAAAAATCAACCTGCATTTGCAGTTTATTCGGATCAGTCCAATAATCATCTCCTTCACAATTCGCAAAATATTCACAATCGACGGCTTTCCAGCTATCGGAATAATTTTCCTGAGCGTTTGTATTTACTGTTCGTAATAATGGTTTAATAATGTCGGGATATTTTTGGGCATATTCCTTAATAATTTCCTGAGTCCCATCGGTTGAAGCGTCATCATTCACATGAACTTCAAAAGGAAAGTTCGTTTTTTGCATGACGAAACCTTCCAAGGCATCTCGAATATAATTTACTTGATTATACGTGCAGCAATTTACATAAACGCGAGGTTTGTTCATTTTTATTCACCCCTTACCCAATTGAAAAATTTTTCTTTTTGTGAATTAAAAATATCTTTTTTCAAAATAAAATATATTTCATTTTCATCTTCACCGACAACTTCGTGTCCTGTAATTTTATGCCATCGAATGACTTTTTTATTTGTTTTCAAAACATCACACTTCTTTATTTCCATTCCCAAAACATTGAATGCGTATCCGTCACCCAACAAGGGGGCTTCCAGCATTTCTTCTGCAGAACTGCCGTCCTGCATTGCCCAACGACCTCCCGTATAAGAAGTTCCTTCAATGTTATAAATTGATGTCATACCGATCGGTTCATGATTTTTGTTTTCAATAATAAGTAGATATTCAGATTCGCTTTCCGTGCTTTTACGGATAAACGTTTTTTGTCGTTCAATATCGTTCAACACGGCGTGACAAAAACATTTTGCTTTTTTGGGATTATTTCTTAAAGCCAACATAAATTCGGCATCTTGTTGTGTAGCCAAACGAAGATTGACAAATTTTCCTTGTAATGTTTCCGGCTTTTGTAAAGTTTTCATTTTCAACCTGTCAATTTATGATTCAATCGGTATCGGGGATTAAAAAATCTAAAATCCGCCGGAATAAAATTGATTCTTTTTTGAATACCGCCGTCACCCCATAACCAATCAAAAGGTCCGGCTTTTTTTCTTAACTTCAAAACCAACATTGCTGCAGTCGGGCAAGCTTGTCCCGACGAAATAACCGCATCATATTGTTTCGGGTTTTCAGACGCAAACATCAAGCCCTCTCATTTTGCGTATTTTTTAACCATTTCAGCGACATATGTCACATCGTCATGTGTTAAACGCATATGCAGGGGTAACGACAAAGTATGTTCGGAAGCGTGCAAAGAATTCGGACAGGTTCCTTTGGCATAAGCGTACATTTTGTATTCAGTGTTATCACGATAATGAACGCCAGGGAAAATGCCGACTTCATTCAAAGAAAGCAATAATTCGTCTCTGTTTTCAACTAAAATCTGATATAAATGACGTGAGGATTCACAATTTGGAGCGCACGGAATAGAACGAACTTTGTTGCAGTTTTCAAAGGCTGCATCATACCAACCAGCCATCGTGCGGCGATAAGCATTATCTCTGTCCAAATATTTTAATGAAACCAAACCGATTGAAGCCATTATAGAATTACCGTGATCTTTATGTCCGATATATTCAACATCGTATTTCCATTTATATGCACCGCCGCCGGCAGATCGAGCAAAAGTATCTTTGTTAATACCCAGCCATGATTTTTTACGCACAATTTCATCATTTTCGGCGTCTTTAAAACAGATCATACCGCTATCGCCTGTCGGACAATTTTTAACAGCCTGATATGAATATATAATAACATCGGCATCTGTTCCGGGCAAAGAACCGTCCGTATAGCGTGTTCCCGCCATATGAGCCGCATCCAAAATTAGTTTTAAACCCCGTTCTTTACAAATTTTTGCAATATCGGCGTAGCGTCTGGTATTTCCGCCTAAACCAACGAACATAACGGCCTTTGTTTTGGCGGTAATTCGTTCTTCAACGGATTTCGGGTCTAAACACAGGTATTCGTCAACATCTGCAAAAACGACTTTCATCTTGTTATATAAAATAGCATGATTCGTCGAAACGAATGTCATTGGTGTCGATATGATTTCGTCACCGTCCTGCCAACCGTTTTGTTCTTTTAAAACATTAACAGCCAAGTCTAATCCGACAGTTGCGGAATTTAAATAATGAGCATGGGGCAAACCAGTATATTCTTTCCATTTTTCTTCCAACTGAATGGTTTTAAAACCTAATCCGGTCCATCCTTTTTCTAAGCATTCTCGAATTTCTTCTAAACATTCTTCTGTTCTGAAAGTAGGAACAAACAATTGAATTTGTTTCATTTTTTTCTCCTTTTTTTTATAAAAGGTCTAAAAACCGCTGTTTGTTTTGATTAAACATGTCACGCGTCATTTCAAAAAAGATATCTTCTTTACCTTCTTTGATATAACGAGTTCCCCATATTTCATGGTAGCGCAGTACTTTTTTATTGTTTTTTCGGACGTCATAGTAATCTTTACGCAAATTCAGAACGTTAAAAGCGTAGTTCCATCCGAGAATAGAGCTTTCCAGAACTTCTTCCGGTAAAGAATGTTCAACCATACACCAACGACCGCTGGTAAATTCATCTTCATGAATATTATATATGGAAACTGTCCCCAAAGGCGTTCCGTCTTTGCGTTCTATGATAAAATAGTATTCATTGTCCAAAGTCAGATATCGTTTGATATAATCAATTTGCTTTTGTAAATTATTTTCTGTTTTATGAAGAAATTTTACCGCTTTACCTGTAGTGCGCAGCTGCAAGATAAAAGCCGCGTCGTCAATGGTTACTTCGCGCAGATTAACGTACTTTCCTTCGATCGGTTTGAAATCATGCGTATTTTTAATCATGAAGTTCCTCGTTTAGAAAAGTTTGATAATCCCGTATGTAATCAGCTTCGCTGTAATAATCAGACGCCAGAACCAGCAATACGCAATCTGATGAAAAGTCGTGCATTTCCCGCCAGACAAGACCTTCAATAAACAGTCCCTTTGCCGGATGATCCAGTAAAAATTCTTCTGTTTTATTTTTGTACTCGCATTTGATTTTTACGCCGCCGGAAACGGCGATCAAAAGCTGCTTTAAATCCCGATGAGCGTGTTTGCCTCGAGACACACCTGTTTTTGTGTCAAAGATATAATAAACGCGTTTGACGTTAAACGGCAGATTTTTCCCGTTTTCCAATGCAATCAATGAACCGCGATCATCGCCATGAACGTCTAAGGACATTAAAGAGACTTTGGGGGCAGTTTTCTTTTGAGAAAATTGAATTGTATTGCCTATGACAACCGCATCGGCAGGAACGTTTTTCGTAACAACGGATCCGGCGCCGATAATTGAATTTTCCCCGATTGTTAATCCGGGAAGAATGGTCGCGTTCGCGCCGATCGACGCCCCTTTTTTTATCAAAGTCCTTTCTAACAGAAAGTGACTGTTACCGGAACGGGGATATCTGTCATTGCAAAAAGTGACGTTTGATCCGATAAAAACGTTGTCTTCCAATGTAATGCCGTTCCACAACTGAACGCCGCATTTGACCGTTACGTTGTTGCCGATCAAAACGTCATTTTCTATAAAACAATGCGAACAAATATTACAGCCCGAACCTATCCGCGCATTTGGCAAAACGACGCAATATTGCCAGATCTTAGTGCTGTCCCCAATATTTTCAGATTGAACATCTGACAAAGAATGGATGAAAATACTCATTTTTTTCCCCGGATAAAATTACGTACTTTTTTCCATTTGGCGCGCCAACCGAAACGTTTGCACCACTGCCGCTTCCACTGCTTTTTATATCCGTGAGTAAAGCAATATTCTTTTTCATGCTTGTAAATTTGATGATAAATTTCTAATGTTTTGGCTTTAAATTCGGGATTGGAAACTGTATTGTTTCCGTGCCAGCGATAAGAAAACAAAATTTCGGGAATATATTTATATTTGCCGATCTTGGTCAGCTGAAGATGCATATACCAATCTTCCAAAAAAATGCTTTCATCAAATTTACCGGCGTCAAGCATCGCTTGCCTTGAATATAAATATCCGTTCGGAATGTAATTCCCTTTTAACAAGTCCGCGTAAGAACCGAACTGCGGATGTCTGTTATCATCGGGATTGATATGCAATTCGTCTCCAAATGTTTTATAGACGGCCTGATTTTCGAGTACGATTTCTCTGTTTTTTCCCCAATAAACACGTTTTGAATCCGCATCTATGATTTCGTTGTCTCCGACAGCCAGAACATAATCCGGATTCTTCATCAAAAAAGTGCAAAGCGTTTCTATCGCATGCGGTTTTGCAACGTCGTCAGACGCTATCGTGAAAATATATTTTCCCCGCGCCATATCTATCAATTTATTGCCGGTGATTTTTGTTCCTTGATTTTTTTGCGTTTCAAAAACGACCCTGACAAACCGTTTTTCACATTCGGGTTTCAGAGATTGCAAAATCTCAAAAGTCCTGTCTGTTGACCCGTCGTCAATGACCAGCAATTCGATGTTTTCATAAGTCTGCGCGATAATGGAGCGGATACATTCTTCGATGTATCGTTCATGGTTGTAAGCGGATATCGTTACGGAAACCAGATCCATGTTTAATCTTCCTCGAACTTATATTTTTTTGTTTTTTTGAGTTTGAATGCCGGCGCGAATTCTTTAAAAATTTTTTTCCAGGCTTTTCTGTCGTTTTTCTTGTCCGTTACTTTGTTTTCGGGCGTAAAAAAATCGACCCGCCGGATAAAAATATGTCCGTTCGCAAATTTACTTTCCGTCAATTCCGCAAAAGTTGATTTCTGCAGCACAATCAACAAATCAAATTCATTTTTAATTTGCTGTTTAAGCGTTTCATACAGTTCCGTTACCTGCCGGCAAAAAACGTTTTCATCGGTTTCGTCATGAATTGAATATTTGTAAATATAGAGATTTTTTTTGCCGTCCCGGCCTATGGTTTTAAACTTTTCTTTTAAATAAGCCGTTCTGGTTGTTAAATCGGCTTTGTCCGCGTTCAAAGTTTCAATGTCTGTCGTATCTGTCATTTGAGTGCGGCCGTGAAAAAATACGGACGAATTCAGGTCTTTCCACATCGGGGGAACGGCTTCCCATTCGCCTGTGCCGATCCTGTCAAAATCTTTTAAAGCCCGGGTTAAAGTGGAGATATTTGTATTGTTCGTCCAGGAAAAAAGGCCGGATTCCACAAATCTGTACTGCTGGAAAAACTGAAACGACGGTTCACAGTTATATCCCAAAGACTGGATATGACCGTAACGTCTGACGTTTTTTGAACGAAACAGATTAAATATGTTCATTATTGGTTTGCCGGATCGGTATGGGTTATCTGTATTCATTGACAATCCTTACGATTTCTTTTATTTCCGCGCCGGTCATGACGGGGGATATCGGCAAAGAAATAATTGTCCGGTGAATTTCTTCGCTGATCGGGTAAGACCGGTCGTTCCATTCGGCATAGGCTTCTTGTTTATGCGGCGGAGTCGGGTAATGAATGATCGTCTGTACGCCTTTGTCGGTCAGGTACTGCTGAAAACGCTCACGTTCCCGTGTGCGTACGACAAAAACATGCCACACTGCGGCTTTTTCATCATAAGTTTGCGGCAGGATAATCAGCGGATTGGTAATATTTTTTCTGTAATACGACGCGATTTCGCGGCGGCGCGCGTTGTCCGCGTCCAAATGCGGCAGTTTGACGTCCAGCACCGCCGCCTGCAGTTCGTCTAAACGGCTGTTCGTGCCTTTGTAAATGTGGTGATATTTTCTGTCCGAGCCGTAATTCGCCAAAGCTTTGACTTTTTTATACACGTTTTCATCGTTTGTCACGACTGCGCCGCCGTCGCCCATGCAGCCGAGATTTTTACCCGGATAAAACGAAAACGCCCCCGCGTCCGACAAATTGCCGACGCGTTTGTTCTGATAAAACGCCCCGTGCGCCTGCGCGCAGTCTTCAAATACTTTCAAACCGTATTTTTTGGCGATTTCCCAAACCTTTTGCATCTGAACGGCCTGGCCGTACAGATGAACGACCATAATCGCTTTTGTCTTCGGCGTGATCGCCGCTTCAATTTTATCGGGGTCGATGTTGTAAGTGTTGATGTCCGGTTCAACCAAAACAGGTGTGCAGCCGTTTTCGGAAATCGCCAATATCGTCGCAATATAGGTGTTCGCCGGAACGATGATTTCATCGCCCGCGCCATAGCCGTGCGCCCGAATGATCAGGTTCAGCGCGTCCAGCCCGTTCGCAACGCCGACAGCAAACTTTGTGCCGCAAAATTGAGCAAAATGTTCGCAAAACAATTCGTTTTGTTCGCCCTGCAGATAATTCCCCTTGTCCAAAATACGGGCAAAACGGGTATCAATTCCCAAACGGAAACGATTGTTTACTTTTGCCAAATCAAGAAACGGTATCATGAGCGTCTCCAAAACAAAGCGAACGGGAAGATACTGAAAAATACACTTTTAATGTTTTCCCCGGCCTTTAGATCTGCAACCCTGGACATAACCGGAGCTTCCCGTTCATAACAGTTAATTTTTTCCGTTTTCCGCAGCCGATAAGGAATTATTGTGACGGCATTATGCAATTGATTGATCACTATAATTTCCTTTTTCTATCCCATTGATTTATATGAATAAACCAGCAAAAGCATTTTAAATAAACAGTTGTATAAAACGATCGTTTCCTTTACAATCTGTTTATGGCAAAAAAATGTACTTTATTTTTCATAAAAAGACAAGTCATTATTAATTGTCCGGTAAAAAAGAGGTTGTTTTTTGAAAAGTGCTTTTTATTGATAAATTATTTATTTTTTTTCAATCGGTTATGCTGTTTTTCGTTTTCTTGTTTTTAACTTGCGAAAACCGCTGAAAAAAGGACATAGAACTTATGAATGATTATATTTTTCTGTTTTAGCCGAACAGATATATTCTGATGTCGGTATGTTTTATATTCGCGTATGCGAAATGAAGAAAAATGCGGTTTGTTTTTTTGTTCAAAAAAACTATTAAAAAGAGAAAATATATTATTTTTTTTTAATAAAAACAGGTCGGCAATGTTAAAAAAATCTGCCGGAAATATTTTCGGTTTTTAATTTATTTTGTTTGCGGACGGATCGTTACGCAAAATCCGTCCCGCGTGTTGGCGCAGTCCGTCCGGCAGTGGTAAACCGAAGCGATTTTCGCGACAATGGACAGTCCCAGTCCGCTGCCGTCAATCTTTTGGCCGGCAGGGCGGTAAAATCTTTGTCCCAAATGTTTTAACTGTTCGGGATCAACGGTTGTATCAGAGTTGCAGACGCTGATTTCGCCGTCTTTTATCGTAATGGTGACGTTTGCGCCGGCCGGACTGTATTTGACGGCGTTGTCAACCAGATTGCGCAACATCAAAGCGGCCCAGACCGGATTGCCGTTTTGAAACGGAGGCGGGCCTGAGATTTCTTCGCAAACCGTTATTTGTTTTGCGGCGGCTGTCGGAGCGCATTCGTCTTTGATCTGAGCGGCGATTTGGCGCCAGTCCAAAAGGACGTTATCGCGGGGCAAAGCGTTAAGACCGGTTTCAATCCGGGAAAAAGCCAGCAGCTGTTCGACCAGGTGTGTCGAACGGTCAATGCCTTGTTCCAGTTTATGCAGTGATTCTTTGATTGCCGCGGGATTGTCCGCGGACATTTGCGCGACTTCCAGCTGGACTTTTAAAGCGGTCAGAGGGCTGCGCAGTTCATGGGCGGAATCGGCGATAAAATTGCGTTCTCTTTGCAGCATGTTTTCGATTCTGCCGAAAAGCAGATTGACTTCGCGGGTTAAGGGAGTGACTTCCGCCGGGATATTCGTTTCGTCTATCGGAGACAGATCATCGGCAGCGCGGGTTTTCAGCTGTGCCGCAAGGCGGTTTAAAGAAGAAAATTCTTTTGTCAGCATCAGAATAATCGCCGCCAGCAGGACTGCCAATCCGATTCCCCAGGGCGCCATGAATTCTTCAAACATTTCTTCGACAATGTCGTTGCGGAAATCCAATTCCTGGCCGACGGCGACAATATATTGTTTATCCGTCGACATCAGTCTGATGACACGCCAGTCTTCGTCGTCGATCCGTTCGGTTCCAAAGCTGCCCGTTTTGCCGAACGGAGGAAAATCCCGTCCTTTTTCCCCGTCATGAAGAATACGTTTGCCGGCATTGTTGAAAACGGCAAAACCGATTGATTCTTCTTCATTTTCCGCATTGGGAATGTCCTCGATCAGTTTGTCGCTGATTGTTTGTATTTCCGGAACGATATGAGTCCAGTCCGCCGTTGACAGCTGGCGTGCCAGGGCGATCTGGTAAGTATCGAAAAATTCGTCAACTTTTTCGCGGCATTCTTTCCAGGACAAAACGCCCGCCGCCGTAAAAACGGTCAGCGAAATCAGCGCGGAAAAGATAATCAGCCTGAAACGCAGATTGAGTTTTTTCATATCGTTCAATCCTCTATGATATAGCCGATTTTATTGATCGTTTTGACAATATCTTTGCCGAGCTTTTTGCGCAGATGATGAATATGAACTTCTACGGCGTTGCTGGAAACGTCATCGTCCCAGGAATAAATTTTGTTTTCGATGGATTCGCGGGACAGGACTTTGTTGCGGTTGAACAGCAAAAGTTCCAAAAGCGCCGTTTCTCTGGGGGATAAAGTGATTTCCCGGCCGTTAAGAAACGTTTTGCGGGTCTGCGGGTTGAAAGTGATTTCCCGGTACCTGATTTCGGGCGCGCTGACGCCGCTGCAGCGGCGGATCAGAGCGTTCAGGCGGGCTTGGACTTCTTTGAGTGAAAAAGGTTTGCCGAGGTAATCGTCCGCGCCGTTATTCAGTCCGGTGATCCTTTCGTCCACGTCGCCGCGGGCGGTTAAAATCAAAACCGGCGTCATATATCCGCGGGCGCGCCAGTCCTTTAAAATCGAAAGTCCGTCGCGGCCCGGCAGACCCAGATCGAGGACGACCGCATCGTATTCGGTTTGCAGCAGGGCTTCGTGCCCGTCGTTGCCGTCGGAAAACCAGTCGACGGTAAAGCCCAGTTTTTCCAGGCCGTTTTTAATGCCGTCGCCGATCAGGCTGTCGTCCTCAATCAGTAATATACGCATTTATTTTTTCAGTGTTACGACGTCAACGTCGATTTCCGTATCTCTGAACATGTCTTTATCGACTTCGCCTTCGATAATCAGTTCGCTGTCGGGAGTGGCGGTGACGCCTCTCCAGTCATCGTCGTCGATTTCAATCGTGATTGTTCCGGTTGCGTCTTTGAAAAGGTATTTTTCATTGCCCAGGCTTTTTTCGATTTTCCCGGCCAGTTTGACGGGGGTGTCGTCTGAAACCTTTAAAGCTTCCGCAACCGTCATGACGGGCAGGCCGGGGCCCTGAAAGCCGCCGCGGGGCTGCTGCGCCAAAGCGTTGCCGGATAAACCGAAAATTAATGCCAAAGAGGTTACGGCTGCAAATTTTTTCATTTTGTTTCTCCTTAAATCAAGTTATTGTGCCTTCGTGATGATTTCAGTTCAACACGGTGAACTTAAGGAACGCTTAAGGTGTTTTATTCTTCTTTTTTCCAGTGAATCCGCACGCGTGAGAAGTCTTTGCTCTTGTCCGGAGAGGCTATTCTGTGCGTTGTCGTTAAGCCGTCCGTCTGTGTAAACACTGTAATATCATCGTCAAACACGGCCGGTTTTTTAAAGGCAATTTCCATTTCGGCAATCTCGTGCGCTTTTCTGAAATCATGGGAAACACTTTCCGCCGCCCATAAGGGATAAACGGCGTTGTTGACGTGGTCGTTGATGTCGATATCGTCGTAACGTACGGCGAACGGCGCTGCGGAATCTTCGTTTTCGGGTAGGGGAATGGCCGGGAAAACCGTGTCGATCATGCGTTCGTTATGCAGCGTATAGCCGGGCAGATTTTTAGCGACGGCAACGGGGCGCAGCGTTTCCAGGCTGATCAAAGCCCATTGGCTGGACGCGAAAAACAAAAGTTCGCCGTTTTCGGTTTCCGCCTTAAAATCGCGGATACCGCTGACGGCCGTTTTCCCCGACGCCCATGTCGTTAAAACGATTTTTTCCTGCCATAACGGCAGGCGGGTGGTCTTTAAATGATAATTCGCGCCGACCCAGCCGATCCCGTGGGACAGGCAGTATTCGTATCCGACGCCCAGCGCGTCCGCGTGCATGTCCGCGGCGTCCTGAAACAGGTTGAATAAACAGTGCAGGCGCAGTTGTTTTTTGCGGTCGCATTCGTAAATTTTGACGGTATGTGGCAAAGCGAGCGTTTCCATGTTTTCTCCGTTTGTTTTTTCCTGTGTCCGGCGTTATACTGCGCCGCGTTTTGGCTGATGAAAGAATTTATAATGAAAGACGATAAATTTAAAGGCGTTTTTTGGGCAGGGTTGAGTATGGTTTTATGGGCCAGTTCTTTTCCGGTCGGGCGGACGCTGATTTCAAATCATATGATTGATCCGGTTACGCTGGGTATGTTGCGTTTCGGTCTGGGCGGTGTGCTGATGTTGGCGTTCGGGCCGTTTTTAAAGCTGCGCGGGCTGTTTCGCTTTTCGGTTAAGGACGGTATTTGTCTGGCTTTGCTGGGGCTGTTGGGAACGGCGCTGATGGCGATCTTTTTATTTACGGCGCAAAAGACGATTTCATCGGTTAATTCGTCGATGATCGAAGCTTTATCGCCGTTGTTGATTTTTATTTTAAACCTGTGTCTGACGCGGCGATTTTCCGCGTGGCAGGCCGCCGGGCTGCTGTTCGGGTTCGGCGGGTGTCTGATGGTTTTAAAAGTTCTGACGTTTGACGGGTTCTTTTTGGAATCCTATCAGTTCGGGGATTTTTTGATTCTGTGTTCGTCTTTGTGTTGGTCGTTGTATTCCGTTTTGGGTCGTCCCGTGATCATGCGGGTCGGAGCGTATAAATTCACGGCGTGGACGATGCTGTTCGGGGCGTTATGGTTGCTGGTGATCGACATCGCGGATTATGAAGCGATGATCTGGCCGAAATCGCCGTATGCCTGGGCTTTGGTCGGGTACTTCGCGGCTTTTCCGGCGGCGGTGGCTTTTTATGCCTGGAACGCGGCGCAAAACTATATTTCTTTGGCGCTGCTGAGTCTGTCCGAATACTTTACGCCGTTCTGCACGGCTCTGATCGCTTTTGTCTGGCTGGGCGAAGGTATTACGTTTTCGCAGACGGTCGGCGCTTTGATTATTTGCGGGGCGGTATTGGTCGAACCGGAAATTACCGCCATGATTAAAAGGAAAAAATATGCAGGATAAGCAGTTCTGGAACGCTAACTGGGCCGCCTGGCAGGAGGATTTTACGCCTTCGCCGTTCGCGCAAAAGGCTTTGAAGCTGATCAAAATAAAAGATCTGCACGACGTTTTGGATCTGGGGTGCGGCAAAGGGCGCAACAGTTTGTTTTTTGCCGCGAACGGTCTGAATGTCACGGCAATGGATATTTCGGACGAAGCGCTGGAAACGGTCGATCGTCTGCGCCACCCGAAAATAACGACGGTGTGCGCGGATATTGCAGTCACCGAATTGGGCGTTGAAAAGTATGACGCCGTTTTCGCGTGTTTGTCCCTGCATTATTTCGGCGATTTGCAGACGCGGCGGATCATCGGCAAAATATATCGGGCTTTGCGGCCGGGCGGATTGTTTTTTATCCGGTGTAAGTCCGTTAAAGACCGCTTTTACGGTATCGGAGAACAAATCGGCGAAGATATTTTTTCCGACGATCTGACACGCCATTTTTTCCGCCCGGAATATATGAAGGACATTTTATCCGCTTTTGAAACCGCCGCCGTTACGGAAACCGAAGAAGATTATTTCGGCCCCTGCGCTTTTGTCGACGCCGTCGCGGCAAAAGCGCTGTCTTGACATTTGAACAATCCGCCCTTATAAAATCAAAAACGGCTCATATAATTCCGCCGCGTTGTGGGGGAAGTTTCTACTGAACAAAGTCCGTGTTCTGCTATGAGTGTTCGAAGCGCTGCCGCGGCGGCGGTCGGGCATTTTTTTATGTCTTGAAAAGGAAAAAGCGAATGAGTGTTCAGGTTATTAAAGGTCATATTGTGCACGCGCCGTCTTTCGGCCGGCTGGACGTTTTGGAAAACGGCTGCATCGTTTTAAACAACGGTAAAATCGACGGCGTATTCGCCGAAGTCCCGGAACCCTATCAATCCGCCGCGTCCGTCGATTACGGCGACCGGCTGATTATGCCCTCTTTTGCCGATATGCATATGCACGCGCCGCAGTATGCCATGCTGGGCATGGGTATGGATCTGCCTTTGCTGGATTGGCTGAACACGTATACGTTCAAGACGGAAGCCGCGTTTAAAGATACGGACTATGCCCGCGGCGTTTACCAAAAGCTGGCGCGGGAAATGATCGCCAACGGAACGACGCGGGTGTGCGCTTTTTCTTCGCTGCACCGCGAATCAACGATGATTTTAATGGAAGAATTTGAAAAAGCCGGCATGACCGGCTGTGTCGGCAAAGTCAATATGGACCGCAATTCCGGCGACGTATTAACCGAAACGACCGAAGAATCCATACGCGAAACGGAACGCTGGCTGGACGAAGCGGCGGATAAGTTTGAACATATCAAGCCGATTTTAACGCCGCGTTTTACGCCGACCTGTTCTGACGCATTAATGGCTTTTCTGGGGCGGCTGGCGCAGGAAAAAAATCTGCCCGTGCAGTCGCATTTATCGGAAAATACTTCGGAGATCGCCTGGGTTAAAGAGCTACACCCCGATTGTTCGCAGTATTGGGAAAGTTATAAAAAATTCGGCCTGTTTAACGATAAAACCGTTATGGCGCATTGCGTCCATTCCGACGAACGCGAACGCAAAGCCATGAAAGATAACGGCGTATGGGTGGCGCATTGTCCGGATTCCAACATCAATTTAATCAGCGGCACGGCGCCGGTGCGCAAGATGATGAACGAAGGGGTGCGCGTAACGCTGGGATCCGATATCGCCGGCGGCGCTTTGCTGGCGATGAATCAAGTCGTCACGGCGGCGATCCGCGCGTCCAAAGCCAAGCGGATTGAAACAAATTGGGGTGATGACTTTTTAACGGTGGCCGAAGCGTTTTATCTGGGGACGACCGGCGGAGCAAAATTTTTTGGCGCCGGCGACGGTTTTGCCAAAGGCGACAAACTGCACGCGGTTGTCGTTGACGACGTGTCTTTGCCGCCGTCGGCGAAAAAGCTGTCGGTCAAAGAACGTTTTGAACGCGCTTTATATCTGATGAACAAAGACAATATCATTGCCGTTTACAGCGACGGCCGGCAGGTGAAATAAAAGAACCGATTAAAAAGTCAATGCGTATGGATCGAAACAAGGACGAAAAAAAAGATTGCTCCCCGCCTGGCGGACGGCAAAGCGGGTCTGTAAAGAAAAATATAATAAAAACCGTTTGTTTGGCGATTATTAAATTTCTTTTCGTGCTGTTTGTTTTGCTCCTTTTGCCGATTGCGGCGATATTTGTATATCTTGTTTTTGATGACGCCGGATATTGTTTAGAGCACGGCGGCGTCTGGGATCATGATCGGAAAATATGTCGTTATGACTGTCTGGCCTGGACAAAGGAAGCGGGGTGTATTCCTCATGACGATCCGGATCCGGAAAGCAAAATATTCATAAAGCAAGCGGAATAAAAAGGAAAAGCCCGTTGTTTAAACGGGCTTTTGTTTTTAAAAGGATATTTTTAATCCGATACCGATTTCGGCCAAATCTTCGACGAAGTCTTCCGCGGAATCATAATCAAAATCGACATAACGCATGAACGCATCAAAAGAAAGCCGATGCGTCAGTTTATATTCCAATCCGGCCGCGTAACGTATGCCGGTGTGTTTTTCCGTACCGTTCATAAATCCGATGTTGTCCGACATGTCGAATTCATACCGGCCGAAACCGACGCCGCCGAACAATTCAAATTTATCGGCAAGGGGAAAATGTACCGCGGCGTCAATGCCGAACGCGTCAAATTCACCCGTCGTTTTATAGGGATAGCCGGAAACGTTTGTCGTTTTGTCTTCTTCGTCGGATTTCTGGTAAAACAAAGATAAGGAAACGGGCAGGTTTGTTTTGAACTCAGCGCCGGCGGAAACGGAAAAAGAAGAATAAGAATCTTTGGCGATCTGATCTAATCCGTCTGTCATGCTTAAGTCGTTTTTTGTTAATTCAAGGCCGATAAACGGGCTGATTTCATTAAAAAGGGACGCGGTTTGTTCCTGCGCTTTTGCCGGCGCGCAAATCAGTTCCGTTATGGCGATTAAAATTAAAAGTTTTTTCATGTTCGAACATTCCTTTTGCATTAAATAAACAAAAGCCCACCGAAAAAGTGGGCGGATGTTCGAAAACCGTAAGAAATACCGGCTCGGCCTATTAGGCAAATGCCGTATTTAGCCGACATTGTTAGAAAGAAAAGATGTATACTCTAATTTAGTAAACAGGCATTTA
>URSF01000009.1 GCA_900550445.1 uncultured Rhodospirillaceae bacterium
CGCGAAGGCGGACGGACCGTCGGCGCCGGCGTCGTCGCTAAAATTATTGAGTAATAATTTGAAATTTTTCAAATTTTCTACTTGATTTTTTATAAAGGGACGGGTAGTTTTACTCGTCCCTTTTATTTTGGACAAAGGGATTATCTGATGCGGTTTAGGGGTATAGCTCAATTGGTAGAGCACCGGTCTCCAAAACCGGGGGTTGCGGGTTCGATTCCTACTGCCCCTGCCAACCGCCTAGTTTAGGAAATTTTTTATGGCAAAAGTTCATCCCGTATTGTTTTTACGTCAAGTCCGGCAGGAAGTCGGCAAGGTCGTTTGGCCGACGCGCAAAGAAACAATGATGTCCACAATGATGGTCGTGTTGTTTACGGTATGTGCGACGCTGTTCTTTTTTGTTGTTGATCAGGTGATTGCTTATATCATGAAACTGATCCTCGGTTTGGGAGGTTAGGCTATGGCCGCCCGTTGGTATGTTTTACACGTATATTCAGGTTTTGAAAAAAAAGTCGCCGAGTCGATTCAGGAATTCGCTGCCCAAAAGGGTATGTCCGATTCTTTTGAACAAGTTTTGGTTCCGACGGAAGAAGTCGTCGAAGTCCGCCGTGGCGCAAAAGTTAATTCTGAACGCAAATTTTTTCCGGGCTATGTGCTGGTGAAAATGGAAATGACGGACGAAACGTGGCATTTGGTTAAAAATACGCCGAAAGTAACTGGTTTTCTGGGCGGACGGGAACGTCCGACTCCGATTTCCGAAGCCGAAGCGCAGCGTATTTTGCATCAGGTCAGCGAAGGCGTTGAACGTCCCAAAAATTCTGTTTCTTACGATGTGGGCGAACAGGTGCGCGTTGTCGACGGCCCGTTTGCGTCCTTTATCGGTTTTGTTGAAGAAACGGACGATGAAAAAGCGCGTCTGAAAGTTTCCGTTTCCATTTTCGGCCGTTCGACTCCGGTTGAACTGGAATATTCTCAGGTCGAAAAAGTTTAAACGATTTTCGGCGCTGAACCCGGCAGTCGATTCGTTCCGGTCAGCGCCTTTGCGGAAGATAAGCCATTATCGCACCGCAAGCCTTAAAACGAATCGAACTTTTTATTAACAGAGGTACACAATGGCAAAAAAAATTGTCGGGTATATTAAATTGCAAATCCCGGCGGGAAAAGCGAATCCTTCTCCCCCTGTCGGTCCTGCGCTGGGGCAGCGCGGCCTGAACATCATGGAATTCTGCAAGGCTTTTAACGCCGCAACGCAGAAAATGGAACCGGGTATGCCGATTCCCGTCGTGATTACGGCCTATGCCGACCGTACGTTTTCTTTCATTACAAAAATGCCGCCCGTAAGCTATTTTATTATTAAAGCTTCCGGTCTGTCGAAAGGCTCAAAAGAACCCGGCCGTTCCAAAGTCGGTAAAATTACCAAGGCGCAGGTTCAGGAAATCGCTGAAAAGAAAATGCCGGATTTGAACTGTTCAACGGTTGAATCCGCCATGAATATGGTGATGGGCCAGGCTCGTTCTATGGGCATTGAAGTCGTGGAGTAACGGATAATGGCAAAATTAGGTAAACGCTTAACGAGTGCGTATAAAACCGTTGATAATTTAAAAGCTTATGATCTTGATGAAGCCATCGCCGTTTTAAAAGCGGCTCCGAAAGCCAAGTTTGACGAAACCGTCGAAATCGTTATGGGATTAAACGTTGACCCGCGTCAGGCGGATCAGATGATTCGCGGTGTCGTCGGTCTGCCGAACGGAACGGGCAAAACCGTACGTGTCGCCGTTTTCGCCAAAGGCCCGAAAGCCGAAGAAGCGAAAAAAGCCGGCGCCGATGTCGTCGGAGCGGAAGATTTGATGGAAACCGTTTTAAAGGGAACGATTGAATTTGACCGCTGCATTGCGACGCCCGATATGATGGGTGTCGTCGGCCGTCTGGGTAAAGTTTTGGGCCCCCGCGGTCTGATGCCGAACCCGAAGCTGGGAACCGTGACGATGGACGTTGCGAATGCCGTCAAAGCCGTTAAGGCCGGACAGGTCGAATACCGTGTTGAAGCGGCCGGCCAGATCCATGCCGGCGTCGGCAAGGTCAGCTTTACCGAAGCCCAGATCAAAGAAAACATTTTGACTTTTGCGCAGGCCGTTTTGAAAGCCAAACCGGCCAGCGTCAAAGGAACGTATTTAAAACGCGTCGCTTTGAGCACGACTCAAGGCGTCGGCGTAAAAGTTTCCGTTTCCAATCTTGCTTCTTTGGCAAGCGGAAACTAATTAAAGGATACCGGTCGGAAACGGCCGGGGCGAGGGAAAACCGGATTTCCGGCTTTCCCTTCACCTGTCCAAGACTGTAGGTGCGGTTTTACTTTCGGGTATTATCGTTTAAAGGATAAAGGCCGCCTGCATAGACAGAGGTACAAGTTTTTTAGCCGCTCCGTTGGAATGGTTTATGGCTTGAGCTTTTGGACAGGAACGGCTTTCAGCATGGGGCTGAAAGCTTGAGAGTAACTGAACTTCCGTTCTTTGTTTGGACGGAAGGAATGAAGAGGATACAAAAGTGAAACGTGAACAAAAAGCTGAATTGCGTTCCAAAATGAACGAAGATTTCAGCGAAGCCGGTTTGGTTGTCGTTACCCATTATTCGGGATTGACGGTTGCCGAAATGTCGGCTTTGCGTGATGCCGTTCGCAAACAGGACGCAAAGTTTCGCGTGACAAAAAACCGTATTACTCGTCTTGCTCTTGCTGGAACACAGTATGAACAGCTGGCAGATCTGATGGTCGGTCCGACGGCGATTTCTTATTCCGTTGATCCGATTGCGGCTGCCAAAGCGGTTGTCGAATTCGCCAAAAAGAATGAAAAACTGATCATTCGCGGCGGCATCATGAACGGAAAAGTTTTGTCCGTAGCTGAAATTAAGGCTTTGGGCGAACTGCCGTCCATGGATCAGCTGCGCGGCAAACTGGTCGGTTTGATTCAGGCGCCTGCGGCTCAGATCGCTCGTGTGTTCAAGGCTTATGCCGACAAGGAACAGGCTGCGTAATAATTTGCTTGTCACGGGGGAATTTTTCCCCGCTTGAAAAAATCGGTGCCGCAAGGCACATGTCTTAAAAACTATTAAACGGAGTTAAATAAAATGGCTGATCTCGCCAAAATCGTTGATGAATTGTCTGCTTTGACAGTGTTGGAAGCTGCTGAACTGTCCAAAATGCTGGAAGAAAAATGGGGCGTTTCCGCCGCTGCCCCGGTTGCCGTCGCCGCTGCCGGTGCCGCCGGTGCCGCTCCCGCGGAAGAAAAGACGGAATTTGATGTTGTTCTGGCCGAAGCCGGCGCGAACAAGATCAACGTCATTAAGGAAGTCCGCGCAATTACCGGTCTGGGCCTGAAAGAAGCGAAAGACCTGGTTGAAGGTGCGCCGAAGACGGTTAAAGAAGGCGTTTCCAAAGAAGATGCCGAAAAATTCAAAAAGCAGCTTGAAGCTGCCGGCGCTAAGGTCGAAGTTAAGTAATTGCTTTGATCTGTCGATTTTAGGGATCGGACGAAAGGCTGAAAACGGCTTTTTCGACCGATCCTTGAGGTCGTCTTGAGTGTCTTTCGCGCCTTGGGACATTCGTTTTATTTTCAAAGGCGTTAAGAATTTTATCTTTTTCAGGAATGGGGAGCTGTTATGGTCAAATCTTTTACAGGCCGGAAACGTGTACGCAAAAACTTTGGAAGAATTCCTTCCGTAGCGCCTATGCCCAATCTTATCGAGGTGCAGAAAAGCTCTTATAGCCAATTTCTTCAGCTGGGTGTGCCGGCCGCAAAAAGAACCGAAACCGGTTTGCAGGAAGTTTTAAAATCAATCTTCCCGATTAAGGATTTTTCCGGACGCGGTGAATTGGAATACGTTAAATATGAACTGGACGAACCCAAATATGACGTTGACGAATGTATTCAGCGCGGTATGACGTATTCGGCTCCTTTGCGGGTGACGCTGCGTCTGGTTGTCTGGGACGTTGATGAAGAAACGGGCGCCCGTTCTATCCGCGATATCAAAGAACAGGACGTCTATATGGGCGATATGCCTTTGATGACGGAAACGGGAACGTTTGTCGTCAACGGCACAGAACGCGTTATCGTTTCCCAGATGCACCGTTCTCCGGGTGTGTTCTTTGACCACGATAAAGGAAAAACGCATTCTTCCGGTAAATATTTATTTGCCGCGCGTGTTATTCCGTACCGCGGTTCCTGGCTGGACTTTGAGTTTGACGCCAAAGATTTGGTTTATGTGCGTATTGATCGTCGCCGCAAACTGCCGGTAACGACGCTGCTGTATGCTTTGGAATCCAAAGAAACCGAAGAACTGCGCAAACAGCGCGAAGCCGAAGGGCGCGACGTCAGCCTGCTGGAAGTTCGCGGCATGAGCCAGGAAGAAATCCTGAATTACTTCTATGACAAAGTTGTTTACACGGCTGATAAGAAAGGGTGGAAAACGCCTTTTGTTCCCGAATATCTGAAAGGAATGAAACTGCGTTATGATCTGGTTGACGCAGCGTCCGGCGAAGTGTTGATTGAAGCCGGACAGAAAGCGACGGCCGGCAAGCTGAACAAATTGAAAAAAGACGGCCTGAACGAAATTCACGTTACGAAAGAAGAACTGATCGGTTCTTATCTGGCCGAAGACATGATCAATGAAAAAACGGGTGAAATTCTGGTCGAAGCCGGTCAGGAAATCACCGAAGACGTTTTAACGATGTTCGGCAAAAACAAAATTAAAGAATTTGCCGTTCTGCGCATTGACCATGTAAACGTCGGACCGTATATCCGCAATACGCTGGCGGCCGATAAAAACATGTCGCGCGAAGACGCTCTGGTCGATATTTACAAAGTTATGCGGCCGGGCGAACCGCCTACCGTCGAATCGGCCGACGCTCTGTTCCGCGGATTATTCTTTGATCTGGAACGCTATGACCTGTCTGCCGTCGGCCGCGTGAAAATGAATGCGCGTCTGGACTTTGACAAAGAACAGGTGCCCGATACGATCCGTGTTCTGCGCAAGGAAGACATTCTGGAAATCGTCCGCGTTCTGGTTGAATTAAAAGACGGCCGCGGTGAGATTGACGATATTGACAACTTGGGCAACCGCCGTGTCCGTTCGGTTGGCGAACTGATGGAAAACCAATACAGAATCGGTCTTTTGCGCATGGAAAGAGCGATTCGTGAACGCATGAGTTCCGTCGATATTGATACGGTTATGCCGCATGATCTGATCAATGCGAAACCGGCTGCCGTTGCGATCCGTGAATTTTTCGGTTCTTCTCAGCTCTCGCAGTTTATGGATCAGAACAACCCGCTGGCAGAAGTAACGCATAAGCGCCGCCTGTCCGCTTTGGGCCCCGGCGGTCTGACGCGCGACCGCGCCGGTTTTGAAGTCCGCGACGTTCACCCGACGCATTACGGCCGTATCTGTCCGATTGAAACGCCGGAAGGTCCGAATATCGGTCTGATCAACTCTTTGGCCACTTATGCCCGTGTCAACCGTTACGGCTTTATCGAAAGTCCGTACCGCAAAGTCGTTGACGGCAAAGTGACAAAAGAAGTCGTTTACCTGTCCGCCATGGAAGAAAACAAGCATGTTATCGCCCAGGCGAACGCGGAGCTGGACAGCAAAGACTGTTTTGTGAAAGACAAGCTGGTCGCTTGCCGTAAAAACGGTGAATTCGTGTTATGTCCGCCCGAAGAAATCACGCTGATCGACGTTTCGCCGAAGCAGCTGGTTTCCGTTGCGGCGGCGTTGATTCCGTTCTTGGAAAACGACGACGCGAACCGCGCTTTGATGGGATCGAACATGCAACGTCAGGCTGTTCCTTTGCTGCAGGCGGACGCGCCGCTGGTCGGCACGGGCATGGAAGCTTCCGTCGCCCGCGACTCCGGCGCTTCGATTATCGCCAAGCGTGCCGGCGTCGTACAATCCGTTGACGGTATGCGGATCGTTGTGCGCGCGACAGGTAAAGTCAAAGCCGACGAATCCGGCGTTGACATTTACAAGCTGCACAAATTCCAGCGTTCCAACCAGTCGACCTGCATTACACAGCGTCCTTTGGTAAAGGTCGGCGACATCGTGGCCGAAGGCGATATCATTGCCGACGGTTCTTCGACCCAGCTGGGTGAATTGGCTTTGGGACGCAACGTTCTGGTCGCCTATATGCCCTGGAACGGCTATAACTACGAAGACGCTATCCTGATTTCCGAACGCATTGCCCGTGACGACGTATTTACGTCAATTCATATTGACGAATTTGAAGTTATGGCGCGCGATACAAAACTGGGACAGGAAGAAATTACGCGCGATATTCCGAACGTCGGTGAAGAAGCTTTAAAACAGTTGGACGAAGCCGGCGTCGTTTATATCGGCGCAGAAGTCAAGGCGGGCGATATTCTGGTCGGCAAGGTGACGCCGAAAGGCGAATCGCCGATGACGCCGGAAGAAAAGCTGCTGCGCGCGATTTTCGGCGAAAAGGCCGCCGACGTGCGCGATACGTCTTTGCGCGTTCCGCCCGGCATTTCCGGTACGGTCGTGGAAGTCCGCGTCTTTTCGCGCCGCGGCGTTGACAAAGATCAGCGCGCGATGGCGATTGAACAGTCGGAAATCGAAGCTTTGGCCAAAGATCGCGATGCCGAAAAAGCGATTTTGGAAGGATCTTTCTACGATCGTTTGAAACAGGCTTTGATCGGGCAGAAGGCGACGGCGGGTATTAAGCGCGTCGAAGCCGGAACGGTGCTGAGCGAGGAAATTCTGGACGGCATGCCGGCGTCTCAGTGGCGCAAGATTTCCGTTGAAGACGATAAGGTCATGACGGAAATCGAACAGATGACGAAAGTCTTTGACGCCAGTATCGAACAGTTGCAGGAACGCTTTGAAAACAAAGTGGAAAAACTGCAGCGCGGCGATGAAATGCCTCCGGGTGTTTTAAAGATGGTCAAGGTCTTTATCGCGGTGAAGCGCAAGCTGCAGCCGGGTGACAAGATGGCCGGCCGTCACGGCAACAAAGGTGTTGTTTCCCGTATTCTGCCGATTGAAGACATGCCGCATATCGCGGACGGAACGCCGGTTGATATCGTGTTGAACCCGCTGGGCGTGCCGTCGCGTATGAACGTCGGGCAAATTCTGGAATGTCATTTAGGCTGGGCATGCCGCGAACTGGGCAAGCAGGTGCATAATTTGTATGAACAGGTCGAAGCGAAAAAAGCTTCCGTCGACGAATTGCGCGCTAAGTTGGAAGACGTTTACGGCAAGAAGGAATATAAGGACAATATTTCCAAACTGACCGACGACGAAGTGCTGGAACTGGCCGACAATATGAAATCGGGGCTGCCGATCGCGACGCCTGTTTTTGACGGTGCGCGCGAAAGCGACATCAACGAAATGCTGGATAAGGCGGGGCTGCCCAGATCGGGTCAAGTGACGTTATATGACGGCCGTACGGGCGAAGCGTTTGAACGTCCGGTGACCGTCGGCGTGACGTACATGCTGAAACTGCACCATTTGGTTGACGAAAAGATCCACGCCCGTTCGATCGGCCCGTATTCTCTGGTAACGCAGCAGCCGTTAGGCGGTAAGGCGCAGTTCGGCGGACAGCGTTTCGGTGAAATGGAAGTCTGGGCTTTGGAAGCTTACGGTTCCGCTTATACGCTGCAGGAAATTCTGACCGTTAAATCGGACGACGTTTCCGGCCGTACAAAGGTTTACGAATCCATTGTGCGCGGCGATGATAAGTTTGAAGCCGGTATTCCCGAATCGTTCAACGTTTTGGTCAAAGAAATGCGTTCTTTGTGCTTGAACGTCGAATTGAATCAGCGTGAATTCTAAAAACATCTCTTGAAGGAAAGAGGAAAGTAATGAACGAACTTATGAAAGTTTTTGGGCCTGTGTCGGGGACACAGTCTTTTGATCAGATTCAGATTTCTCTGGCGTCTCCGGAACGGATTCGTTCTTGGTCTTACGGGGAAGTGAAAAAGCCTGAAACGATTAACTACCGTACTTTCAAACCGGAAAGAGACGGTTTGTTCTGCGCCCGCATTTTTGGTCCGGTGAAGGATTATGAATGTTTGTGCGGAAAATACAAACGTATGAAATTTCGCGGGATCGTCTGCGAAAAATGCGGCGTGGAAGTCACTTTGTCCAAAGTCCGCCGCGAACGCATGGGCCACATCGAACTGGCCGCGCCGGTCGCGCATATCTGGTTTTTGAAATCTCTGCCCAGCCGTATCGGTCTGTTGGTCGATATTATGCTGAAAGATTTGGAATCCGTTCTGTATTTTGAAAAATACATCGTGATCGAGCCGGGGCTGACGCCGTTGAAGGTTAACGAACTGCTGACCGAAGAACAGTATCAGCGCGCGATTGAAGAATACGGCGAAGATTCTTTCCGCGCCGGTATCGGCGCCGAAGCGTTAAAGGAAATCCTGTCCGCGATTGATCTGGAACAGGAAGCCGAAACAATCCGGGCCGAATTGCGTTCCACTTCTTCGGAAGCGCGCCGCAAAAAGCTGGTTAAGCGTTTGAAACTGGTTGAAGCGTTTTTGGAATCCGGTTCTAAGCCGGAATGGATGATCCTGGACGTTATTCCGGTCATTCCGCCCGAACTGCGTCCTTTGGTTCCTCTGGACGGCGGCCGTTTCGCGACGTCGGATTTAAACGATCTGTACCGCCGCGTCATTAACCGCAACAACCGTTTGAAACGCCTGATCGAACTGCGCGCGCCGGAAATCATTATCCGCAACGAAAAGCGTATGCTGCAGGAATCCGTGGACGCTTTGTTTGATAACGGACGGCGCGGCCGCGCGATTACAGGGGCCAACAAACGCCCGCTGAAATCTCTGGCCGATATGCTCAAAGGCAAACAGGGACGTTTCCGTCAGAACCTGTTGGGTAAACGTGTTGACTATTCCGGCCGTTCCGTGATTGTTGTTGGGCCCGAACTGAAACTGCATCAGTGCGGTATCCCCAAGAAAATGGCGCTGGAACTGTTCAAGCCGTTTGTTTATTCCAAGCTGGAACTGTACGGCATGGCGACGACGATCAAAGCCGCCAAGCGCATGGTCGAAAAAGAACGTCCGGAAGTCTGGGATATTCTGGAAGAAGTGATCCGCGAACACCCTGTATTGCTCAACCGTGCGCCGACTTTGCACCGACTGGGGATTCAGGCGTTTGAACCGGTGCTGATCGAAGGCAAGGCCATTCAGCTGCACCCGCTGGTCTGCACGGCGTTTAACGCTGACTTTGACGGCGACCAAATGGCGGTTCACGTTCCGCTGTCTTTGGAAGCGCAGCTGGAAGCCCGCGTTTTGATGATGTCGACAAACAATATTTTGTCGCCGGCCAACGGCAAACCGATTATCGTGCCGACACAGGACATGATTTTGGGACTGTATTACATTACGATGGCACGTCCGAATCAGCCGGGCGGCAAGCGCGAATGTACCAAAGAAGAGCTGGAAGCGATCAAAAACATGACGGAAGCCGATCGCAAAAAGTGGGCTGACGAATATCATCATGAATTCAAAAGCATGGACGACTTCCGCGATTTTGTGCGCAAAACGTACGAAGAAGAACATATGCTTCGCTTCGGCAGCATTGAAGAAGTCGAAATGGCTTTGAATAACCATCTGGTCAATTACCATTCGATTATTGAATGCCGCCTGGAATTCATGGGCGAAGACGGCAAGATCATTCGCAAAACGATTGAAACGACGCCGGGACGCGTGCTGTTGTCGCAGGTTGTGCCGAAGCACCCGAAAATTCCGTTCAGTCTGTTCAACCGTTTGCTGCGTAAAAAGGAAATTACCGATATTATTGATCAGGTTTATCGTTACTGCGGCCAGAAAGAAACATGTATTTTTGCCGACCGTATTAAAAACATGGGATATAAATACGCGGCGATTTCCGGCGTTTCGTTCGGTAAGGACGACATGATCATTCCGAAAACGAAACAGAAGCTGATCAAAGAAACCGAAGCGAAAGTAAAGGAATTTGAACAGCAGTATCAGGACGGTCTGATTACGCAGGGTGAAAAGTACAATAAAGTCGTTGACGCGTGGTCTGTCTGTACTGACCGGGTCGCCGAAGAAATGATGAAAGAAATTTCAAAAACCGATCCGGAAAAACCGGTAAACTCTGTTTACATGATGGCTCATTCCGGGGCCCGCGGTTCCGCCGCGCAGATGAAACAGCTGGCCGGTATGCGCGGACTGATGGCTAAACCGTCGGGTGAAATTATCGAAACGCCGATTATTTCCAACTTTAAAGAAGGTCTGACGGTGGCCGAATATTTCAATTCGACCCACGGGGCGCGTAAAGGTTTGGCGGATACGGCTTTGAAAACGGCTAACTCCGGTTATCTGACCCGCCGTCTGGTTGACGTGGCGCAGGACGCCATTGTGACCGAAGAAGACTGCGGCACGACACAGGGAATTACAGTTTCCGCCGTTGTTGAAGGCGGTAACGTCGTTGCGACGATCGGGGAACGTGTTCTGGGCCGTACGGCGCAGGAAGACGTTTTGGATCCGGCGACAGGGGCCGTTATCGTTGAACGCGGCAAACTGATTGACGAAGTTGACGTCGAAAAGATTGAAGCGGCCGGCGTGGACAAGGTCTATATTCGTTCTCCGCTGACCTGCGAATGCAAAGACGGAATCTGCGCGAAATGTTACGGACGCGATCTGGCGCGCGGAACGGCTGTCAACGTTGGCGAAGCCGTCGGCGTTATTGCGGCGCAGTCCATTGGCGAACCGGGGACTCAGCTGACGATGCGTACCTTCCACATCGGCGGTGCGGCGCAGCGCGGAGCCGAACAATCCGGTATTGATTCCGCTTTTGACGCGACGGTCAAAGTGTTGAACTATACGCCCGTATTGAACTCTGAAAATATGGCGATTGTTCTGACCCGTAACTGCGAAGTTGCTTTAATTGACGCGAACGGCCGTGAAAAAGCACGCCACCGTATTCCTTACGGATCGCATCTGAAAGTCGAAGACGGCCAGAAAATTGCCAAAGGCGACCGCATTGCCGAATGGGATCCGTACACTCTGCCCGTCATTACGGACAAGGAAGGGATTGTTAAGTACGAAGATCTGGTTGACGGCGAAACGATGCGCGAGGTTGTTGATGAAGCGACCGGTTTGACGTCGAAAGTCGTTATGGACTGGAAACAGCATTCCCGTGCGGCAGAACGCAAACCGCATATTGCTTTGACGGACGACAGCGGTGAAGTGATCCGCTTTGCCAATGGTATGGAAGCCCGCTTCTTCTTGGCCGTGGATTCGATTTTGTCGGTTGAACCGGGGCAGAAAGTGCGCGTCGGCGACGTTTTGGCGCGTATTCCGCGTGAAAGCTCCAAAACCCGTGATATTACCGGCGGTCTGCCGCGTGTTGCGGAATTGTTTGAAGCCCGTAAACCCAAAGATTGCGCGATTATTTCCGAAATTGACGGCGTTGTCGAATTCGGCCGCGATTATAAGGCCAAGCGCCGTATTATCGTTAAAAACGCTGAAGGACAGGAACGCGAATATCTGCTGCCGAAAGGCAAGCTGGTAACCGTTCAGGAAGGCGATTTCGTCAACAAAGGCGATATTCTGGTTGACGGCGCGCTGGTTCCGCACGACATTCTGCGCGTTATGGGCGTAGAAAAGCTGGCGCATTATCTGGTGAAGGAAATTCAGGACGTTTATCGTCTGCAGGGTGTGAAGATCAATGATAAACACATTGAAGTCATTGCCCGCCAGATGCTGCAAAAGCTGGAAGTCACGGACGCCGGCGATACAACGTTGCTGCAGGGTGAACAGATCGATCAGGCGACATTGGAAAAAGAAAACGCCAAGGCTGTTGCTGCGGGCGGACGGCCTGCGGAAGCTTCGCCGATTTTGCTGGGGATTACGAAGGCCAGCCTGCAGACAAATTCGTTTATTTCCGCGGCTTCGTTCCAGGAAACAACCCGTGTGTTGACGGAATCCGCCGTTTCCGGCAGAACCGACGATTTGATCGGGTTGAAAGAAAACGTTATTGTCGGCCGTTTGATTCCGGCCGGTACGGGATCGGTCATCAACCGTCTGCGTGCTTTGGCCGCTCAGCGCGACAAGGAAAATCTGGAAACAACGGAAGCTCCGGCGGCTTTGCCGGCAGCGGAAGTTTCAAGCGAAGCTTAGAAATATTCCTGATAAAAAAAGAAACCGCCGGGGAAGATCTTCGGCGGTTTTTTTATTTTCCGGGGCGCCTGCCGACCTGATTTCCGTTAACGGATTGAAATTTTAAAAAAAATCTGTATAATAACGCTAAGTTTAATAACATAAGGTGCTGAAAAAATGGATATTAATGAATTGCCTTCTCCGCAGTTTGTCATAAACGAAGCCGGTTTAATTTCGGTTTTTTTGCCTGCTTTTGAAGGCGAACCCGCAACGCCTGTTTTATCTAAGAAAGATGACAAAACGCTGCATTTTCAACGTTCGGCCGACGGGGATATCCTGTTGACCGAAATTGACGAAACGACGATGCAGGCTTTGGCCGGTGTGAAAAAAATATTAGTCATCGAAACAAATGTTTTAAAAAGCATTGATGTTTTGGACAAGGCCTTGTCTGCTTATATTAAGTCAGAAGAACCCGATCAGGAAGCGGCGCAAAGCGAAATCA
The DNA here is from genome assembly GCA_900550445.1 of uncultured Rhodospirillaceae bacterium. Lineage (GTDB taxonomy): Bacteria > Pseudomonadota > Alphaproteobacteria > CAAGCB01 > CAG-977 > UBA11549. The sequence goes on from URSF01000009.1 coordinate 12,649, forward strand.
TGGATACGATTGAACGGGCATACGAAGTCGCCGTTAAGGTGTGATCTGTTTTTTTTAATTTAGCGATAGGGAAAGGCGTGTTTTTTAAATACGCCTTTCGTTTTTGATCCGGAGCCGCGGCCGTATTTTCCACGGCGGTTGTTTTTCGATTTGTTGTCAAAAAATGAAAAAAATCTTTTTTTGATCTATTTTTTGACAAAAAAGAGAAAGCCGTCTTTTTCTGTTTTTTTGCGTTATGTTTGGAAAACAGGCAAAAAAAGAAGCTGTTTTTTTGGAAACTATTTGACAAAAAAACGAATCGATTCTATGTTAATACTAACAGTTTTTAAAAGGAGAAGTGTAATGACGGTTTATATCAAGGTTTCCAGACCCCGGAAAAGCGAAAAATCCGAACGCCCCGTCGGCGATATGGCCACGCGCAAAATGCTGAGAGCGTATTTGAACGGCGCTGTTCAGCTGAGCTCCGGTAAATCAAAAGCCGAAGCGAAAAAAGTTATTCAGGACTATTATCAGCAGGCGGATATTCAGGCTTTGAAAGATTCTCCCGATGCTTTAAAAGTTGTTGAGGCAAAGGAAAAAAATCTGCAGGAAAAAGCTTCTTCTTTTGGATTAAGGGCAAAAGTCAATTACGCTTCCGACGCTGATGTTTCTGATATTTCCGATGTTGTTTCTATGGGAGTCGGCGCTGTTGCCACGTCAATGCTTGCCCCGATTGCGGCGGCTGATCCGCAGGCTTTGTCGGCGACCATTTTAACGGCGGTCGCGGCCTATACGGTAACCAAAGCGGCAAAAACCGCCGCGGCTGAATTGTCGGCATCTAAAACGCCTGATCAGAAAAAACAGGCGCGGGAATATGCTACGGTTAAACACGCTCAGCTGGCTTTGAAACTGTTGAAAAAAGAAATTGAAGCTCCTTTAAAAGCCGCTGAAAAAGCTGAATACAAAGAAGACGTCGCCAAATTATTCGCAGCCGGTTACGGCCAGCCCAGCGGTGGTTTGGTTCAGATGCCGATGACTGCGGAAGCCGCGGCGTCCGGTGCTGCGGCGCCGAAGGCGGAACCCGCGAAAGAAGAAAAGAAATCTTATTGGCAGGAAGTCAAGGAAACATACGCTCGTTTCGGCAACCCGAGCGGCGGTATGGTTCACAATGATCTGCCGGCCAAAGACGAAAAAGCGGCCGAACCGGTAAAAGCCCAGCCCGCCGCCGATAAAAAAGAGACTGCGAAAAACGATGCCGCAGCCAGAGTTGCCGCCTTGCGGATTATGACGGGCGGCCGTTAGCCAAGTTAAAGAAAGACCCCGCTTTTGTGGGGTCTTTTTTTTGTTTTGATATTTCTGTATTATAATCCGGTAAGCAGGTATTCTGCCGTATTTTGAAAAAGGATTATAAGATGCGGATACAAAAAACGATAGAAAACGGAGTGACGGTTTTAAATATTACGGGCAGGTTGGTTTCTACAACCGCGGCTGATTTGGAAACCGCAATAGATTCAGTTCTTAATGACGACAATAAATTGATTTTGGATTTTTCAGGCGTTGAATATATGGCGTCTTCCGGCATACGAACATTATTGTTGGCTTCAAAAAAGATAAAAGCTGTTGACGGTCTGCTGATTTTGCGCAATGTAAATTCTGACGTCATGTATGTTTTGGAGATAACAGGATTGAAAGATTTTCTGGATATCCGTTAATTGGGGCGGAAATAAAGATGTTGTCCGTCTGGTCGCGCCGCATTTTTCGGTTTTTCGGAATAATTGCCGATTTGGGTGAAACAAGAATTAAGCAGGTTTAACGATGTCGGAATTTTGTTTTAATGATTACCGGATAGATGTTTCCGCAATGGCGGAAAATCAGGAAACTGTTTGTGACTTTGTTTTTAATCTGATGAAGCGGCATAATTTTTCCAGCCGGGCTATATCGGAAATCGGAATAGTCATTGACGAAATTTATTCTAATATTGTTCGGTACGCTTATCGTGAAGTCAAAGGCTGCGTTTCCGTACTGGTTTGTCCGGGCGGCGGACCGGAAACGATTACTTTGACGTTTATGGATTCGGGGCGGCCGTTTAATCCGCTGGAAACGGCGGATCCTGATATTTCCTGCGATATTGAAAACAGGGATATCGGCCGTCTGGGGATATTTATAGTAAAGCGGCTGATGACTTCTGTCGCATATGAATATAAAGATTTTAAAAACATTTTAACGCTGCGGAAAACGTTTTAAAACGGACTGTTTCAGAGGAAAAAATGATTACATTTTTTGCGGGGCTTTTTATTTTATTGATCGGCGGCGTATTTTATTCGCGTCGCGTTGAACGGATTTTTGCTCCGGACGACCGTCCGACGCCGGCATATACTATGGAAAACGGCGTTGATTTCGTTCCGATGGACGAAAGCCGCAACGCTTTGATTCAGTTTTTGAATATTGCGGGAACAGGACCTATTTTAGGGCCTATTCTGGGTATTTTATTCGGTCCGGTTGCTTTTATTTTAATTCCTTTGGGAAATATATTTGCCGGCGCCGTGCATGATTATTTTTGCGGAATGATTTCCATGCGCAATAACGGCGAACAAATGCCGCAGTTGGTGAAAAAGTATCTGGGCGCGAAAATCTTTAATATATACAACATATTTTTATGTCTGACTTTGTTTCTGGTCGGCGCTGTGTTTTTGTATCTGCCGGGGGATTTGTTTGTTGAGCAGGTAATGGGCAGGAAAGCCGTCGTTTCCGAACCATTGTTGTGGGAAGTGTATGGCGTTATTTTTATTTATTATCTGATCGCCATGTTGTTTCCCATTGATAAAATTATCGGCAGACTGTATCCGGTTTTCGGCGGATTGTTGCTGTTTTCTTCCGTCGCGATAGGAGTCGGGCTGTTTGTCGAAGGATATCTGCTTGATGAACTGAGTTTTTTGAATTGGAAGGGCTTATATCCGAACGGAGATGCTTTGGTGCCGATGTTTTTCGTAACGGTAGCGTGCGGAATTGTGTCGGGTTTTCATGCCAGCCAGACGACTTTGATATCCAGAACACTGAAATCGGAAAAGCAGGGACGCTTTGTTTTTTACGGTATGATGGTGGCGGAAGGAGTCGTCGCCATGATTTGGGCTGCGGCGGCCATGGGGCTGTATAACAAAGGAATAGCGCCGGAACATGTCGGCAAGCCGGCGGTTGTCGGATTGGTAGCCAAAGATCTGTTGGGCGTTCTGGCCGGAACGATTGCCATTTTCGGCATGATTATTCTGCCGATTACGTCAGGCGATACGGCTTTGCGCGCGATGCGTCTGATTATTGCCGAAAATCTGAACATTGACCAAAGGCCGAAGAAAAACCGTTTGGCCATTACTTTGGTTATGCTGGCGGGAGTGGCGTTTTTGCTGTATTTCGCCAAGTTAAACGGGGACGACTTTATCAAACTGTGGCGTTATTTCGCCTGGAGTAATCAAACCATTGCCGTTTTTACGTTTACGATCGCGGCGTTATATCTGATTGAACAAAGAAAAACGTTTTTGCTTGTTTTAATTCCCGGGACATTTTATTTCTTTGTCGTGACCAGTTATATCCTGCATCAGGATATCGGTTTTGGTTTGTCAGATACTTTTTCCTATATGCTGGCCGGTTGTTTGTCGGCTCTGTATGCGGCGTGGATTATCGGAAAAAACAGAAAGGCCGGGAATAATTTATTTCAGGCATAAAAAATGGGGCGAAAGATGAGATTCGAACTCACGACATCCGGAACCACAATCCGACGCTCTAACCAACTGAGCTACTTTCGCCACCAGCCTTTCCTATCTACTGTTTTTATTAAAAAGTGTCAATAGGTTATTTTTATTTTCGGAAAAATCCGTATTTCTTTGTTTTCCTATGCGCCGTTTTGGTGTACTTTCCTTGCGGAGGCGTTGGAATGAAAAAAATCGAAGCCATTATTAAACCGTTTAAGCTGGACGAAGTCAAAGAAGCGCTGCAGGAAATAGACGTGCAGGGCATTACCGTTACCGAAGTCAAAGGATACGGCCGCCAGAAAGGACATGCGGAATTATACCGCGGGGCGGAATACGTCGTTGATTTTGTACCAAAGGTCAAACTGGAAATCGTTGTCGAAGACGAACGCTGCGAACCGGTGGTGGAAACGATTGTTCAAACGGCGCGTACCGGAAAAATCGGCGATGGAAAAATTTTTATCACACCGGTAGAGGACGTTATCCGTATTCGTACATTGGAACGCGGAGACGATGCATTATAATCAAGGCTGTTATACCATAAAACCAGCCGCTTTTTTAAAAAGGGAAAAAAACATGGTTAAAGACATCAAGGATGCTGAAGGCCTGCTGCAGTTTGTAGCAGAAGAATCAATCGTTTACGTTGATTTTCGTTTTACGGATTATAAAGGAAAATGGCACCACGTCAGCTATCATCATTCCGTTTTAAACGAAGATTTCCTGGAAGACGGTTTGATGTTCGACGGGTCTTCTTTGCCGGGGTGGTGCACGATTAATGAATCCGATATGCTGTTAAAACCGGATTATTCGACAACGGGGCTGGATCCTTTCGCGGCCCAAAAAACGGCGTTTGTCATCTGCAATATTTCCGATCCGATTACGGGGCAGCCGTATCTGCGCGATCCGCGTTCGACGGCTAAAAAAGCCGAAGCTTATTTGGCTTCGACGGGAATCGCGGATTCCGTTTATGTCGGGGCAGAAGCCGAATTTTTCGTTTTTGACGATGTTAAGACATGCGTTTCGCCTGAAAAAATTTCCTTTGAAATTTCTTCGATTGAAAGCGACGGCATGGCAGACAAGGATATCGCCGGCGGTAATTCAGGCCATCGTCCGGGAATCAAAGGCGGTTATTTCCCTTTACCTCCTGTTGATTCGGCAAATGATCTGCGGGCCGAAATGCTGACGGTTATGGCGCAACTGGGCATGCCTGTCGATAAACATCATCACGAAGTTGCGGCTTCGCAGCATGAATTGGGCTTTGCTTTTGATAAGATGGTTCAAACGGCGGATAATCTGCAATTATATAAATATGTCGTCCGCAATGTCGCCGATGAATACGGCAAAACGGCTACGTTTATGCCAAAACCCGTTATGGGCGACAACGGTTCGGGAATGCATACGCACATGTCGCTGTGGAAAGGCGATAAACCTTTGTTCGCCGGAACGGGATATGCCGATTTGTCTGACAAGGCGCTGTATTTTATCGGCGGCGTGATCAGACATGCGCATGCCGTGAATGCCTTTACGAATCCGACAACCAACAGTTATAAACGTCTGGTTCCGGGGTTTGAAGCGCCTGTTTTGCTGGCGTATTCGGCGCGTAACCGTTCGGCGTCCTGCCGGATTCCCTTCGGTTCCAGCCCGAAATCAAAACGCGTCGAAATCAGGTTCCCCGATCCGACAGCCAATCCTTATCTGGCTTTTGCGGCGCTGATGATGGCCGGACTGGACGGGATTGAAAATAAAATTCACCCGGGCGAACCGATGGATAAAAACCTGTACGATCTGCCGCCGGAAGAACTGAAAAACGTTCCTTCCGTTGCGATTGATCTGCGTCAGGCTTTGGACGCTTTGGATACGGACCGCGCTTTTTTGAAAAAAGGCGACGTCTTTACCGACGATCTGATCGATTCATATCTGGAAATCAAACGGGCTGAATTGAAGGAGTTTGATAAAACGCCGCACCCGCTTGAATACAAAATGTATTATTCGTTGTAAAACGATGCGTCGCGCCGTTCTGATCATCGGGCTTGTTTTCTGGCTGAGTATCGGGGCGGCGCGTGCGCAAAGTCTTTCTTTGGTGCGCGACGAAGAAGTTGAACGCGCCGTTTCTTTTTACCTGACTCCTTTATTTGAAAAGGCCGGACTGGACGTTCATAACATGAACATTCATCTGGTCAAAGATGAGTCGATTAATGCTTTTGCCGCAAAAGGGCTGCATGTTTTCATTCATACGGGACTGCTTTTAAAAGCCGATAACGCGCAGGAAGTAATTGCCGTTCTGGCTCATGAAACCGGGCATATCGCGGGCGGTCATGTTGTGCGGTTGTATGAAAACATGCGCATTGCGCAGCGCAGTATGCTGGTATCAATGGTCTTAGGCGCGGTGGCGGCTGCCGCCGGCGGCGGAGCAGACGCCGCGGTCGGCGCAATGTTGGGCGGCGTTAATTCGATGCAGAGTGTTTTTGCCGCATACCGCCGCAGTGAAGAAAATGCCGCGGATCAGATCGCCGTTTCTTTGCTGGCACGCACGGGGCATGATTTTTCGGGTTTTGAAACGATTATGCGCAAATTGCAGACGCAGGAAGATTATCAGCTGACCGATGATTTCGCGTTATGGCGTTCTCACCCCGCGGTCAGGGAGCGGTTAAGCTTTATTTTGGCGCAGCAGAAAAAAGAAAAGACCGGGTTTTCCGTTGATCCTCAGCGTATCGCGGCGGAAAACGCTTTATTTGAACGAGTACGTGCAAAACTGTACGGTTTTTTATATCCTTCAAAAAAAACGCTGGAACGTTATCCCGAACAGGACGTGAGTCTGCCGGCCCGTTACGCCAGAACGGTTGCTTTTTATAAAGACGGGTATTTTAAAAAAGCTTTGGAACAAATTGACGCTTTAATAGCGGATTATCCGTCCGATCCTTATTTTTACGAACTGAAAGGGCAGATTCTGTTTGAAACGGGCCGTGCGGCCGAAGCGGTGAAACCGTATCAAAAAGCGGTCGGACTGCTGCCGGATTCGGTTTTGATGCGGGTGGGATTGATTCAGGCGCAGATTGAAAAAGACGATCCCGAAAGTTTGGCTTTGGCACAAAAAGAATTATCGGCCTTTGCCAATACCGGACATGAAATTCCATTAATCTGGCGGCTGCAGGCGATTGTTTATGGCCGAACCGGACAGCCGGGGTTGGCGGCTTATGCTCTGGCGGAATATAACGTTATGTCGGGCAATACGAAACAGGCGGAAATGTTCGCGAAACGCGCTGTGTCGCTGCTGCCCGACGGTCTGCCCGCTTATATGCGCGCCCAGGATATTCTTTACGGTATTCGCGCCGGAAAAAAGCAGATTGATAAATAAGTGTTTTCAGAAGATCGTTTTTGATTTATTATCCTACTTTAGTTTTTCACTGAAGAAGGGTATTAAAATGCTGCGTAAAGTATTTGTTTTGTTCTTATTGGCTGCTGTTGCTTTGCCTTCTGCGGCGCAGGCCAAGTTCTTTCAGTTCGGTCTGAATGAAGATGAAGTTAAAAACGTCGTGAAGGAATATCTGCTGAATAATCCTGAAATCGTTAAAGAAGCTCTGGATAATTATATTTTAAAAGAAGAAGAAGCCAGAAGACAGGCTATGGTCGGCAAATTGAAAACCAGCCGAACGGCTTTGGAACGCGATCCGAATACGCCGGTTTTGGGAAACCCCGACGGTGATATCACAATTGTTGAATTTTTTGATTACAACTGCGGCTATTGCAAGCTGATGTTCCCGAAAGTATGGGAATACGTTCAAAATGACGGAAATATCCGCTGGGTGCTGAAAGATATGCCTTCGTTAAGCGAAACGTCCGATCTGGCCGCGCGCGCCGGTCTGGCTGCCGAAAAACAGGGCAAATATTTTGAAATGCATCAGGCGATGATTACGCATGACGGCCAGCTGACCGAAGAAGATATTCTGACGTATGCGAAATCTTCCGGTCTGGATATGGAAAAGTTTGAAAAAGACAGAAAAGACAAGTCGCTGGACAAGATCTTGAATGCGAACCGCATTTTGGCCAATCGTTTGGAATTCCGGGGAATCCCGAATTTCATTATCGGTGATTTCATTTCTCCGGGGGCAATGATGGGCGATGAGCTGGACGTTAATGTCAAAGCTATTCGTGAAAAGGCCGCCGGCGCCAAAGCGGCTGAGTAATATCTGATTTTTATAAAAACGCCGGAGTCTTTCCGGCGTTTTTTTTTGTCGGAGGAAATATGCTGATTATTTTTGGCGGGCTGCCGGGGACGGGAAAAACAACAACGGCGGAGATCTTGGCTCGGTCACTGCGGGCGGTTTATCTGCGCATTGATACGATCGAACATGCTCTGGCCGGTAAGTATATTGAAAAAACGGCGATAAATGACGCCGGATATGCTGCCGCATACGCTTTGGCCGAGGAAAATCTGCGGCTGGGGCAATATGTCATTGCCGATTGCGTCAACCCGCTGGAAATAACGCGCCAATCTTGGCGGCAGGCTGCCGAACGTGCCGGAACGGCTTTTCTGAACGTGGAATTTATTTGTTCAGATCCGGTACAGCACCGGTATCGCGTCGAAAACAGAACGTGCAATTTGCCGGGATTTATTTTGCCGTCATGGCGGGACGTTGTTGAACGGCGCTATGAACGGCGCACGGACAACCGTCTGATCTGCGATACGGCGATAATGTCGGCGCAGGCGGCGGCGGATTTTATTTTACGGCATGTCAGCGGGCTGCCGGTTCATGATGCAGAACGTCCGTAAATTCTGTTTCCCGGGAAGGATCCAACGGTTTATATTTTTTCTGCCAGGGAGCCGGCTGTGTGTTTTCCTGCGGTTCCGGCTGACTCATATCCTGATCGTTATCCGACAGTTTTCCGAACAAAGAGCGGATTGCTCCCGGCGCCAAAGCCGAAAAAGCATTGACGGATATATCCGGCGCGGGCAGTTTTCCTTTGATTGTATATGTCGGCGCAATAAGGCCGCCGCCTTTTTCTCCGGAAAAAATTTTGCCGATTAAAGGAATTTTTCCCAACAAACTGTTTAAAGTATAAAACGGAATCAGTGAACCGCGCAGGTTCAGATATCCGGTCTGGCGGTAATATTTGCCGTTTAATGTAATTCCCAGCGACGCTCCCGATATAACGGCGTCATAAACGGTCAGGCTTTCTTTGTCTGTCGTATAGGGAATATCCGCTTTGTCGAAAAACAACCCTTCGCCGCGCAGAGTGTCGATAATGCCGGTTAATGACGTTAACATCAAAAGGCGTGTCAGAATTTGCTGTTCTTCCAAATAGAAATCGGAGATTTTGACGGTTCCGCGCGATCCGGTGGGGAAGGTATAAATGCCGTCCAGTTTTAATTTGCCGCCTTTGACGGTTGAAATATAGTCCAGAGCTTTTAAAGTATATCCGGCGTCTTGCGACGTCATGGAAACGGCATATTTGTTTTTTTCCGCCGTCGGGGTAAGGGATAACAGCAGAGGAACCTTTTGCTGGCCGATATAGCCGGCGACTTCCATTTTTTTCCAGCCGGACTGATAGTGGGCGGAAAAGGCGTTGTTTTCCGAAAAACCGGCGCGGCTGAGCCAGAGTTTATCAATAGCGGCTTGGAAAAACATATCGGGAGCGGAGGCGTCCGTCTGTTCCTGAACGCTGTCGGAAAAAGATACTCCTTTGCTTAACAGGCCGGAAAGATCTAATTCAGAGCCGCTCAGGTCAAAAGAAATTGTCTTGTCGGGTCGGAAACGCACGTTCAGACGGGCATTCGTCCGTCCGGTCCGAATCGGATTGACTTCTATTTTATCCAGTTGTCCGGTTTTGGAAAAATTAATGCTGCTGCGGATATAGGTTTTGTTTGCGTCGGTTAATTCAATCAACGGCATGTCCTGCGGCCGGCCGTTGTTCATTTTCAAATGCAGCACACCTTTTCCAGCCGTTTTTGCCGGCTTGACCCAGCCGATTTCCCGGATATCAATATCGGCGTTGGTCAGATCCGTGGTGATTTCCAGAAATCCAGAGCCGTTATTTTTGGTAATCAGATGCAGATCTGTCGGCAAAACGCCTTTGACGGCCGGCGGGTCGAACAACGGATAGTCCAGAAAATCTCTGGCCCGTTCGTTTAAATCGACGTGCAGACGAATGTCGGACGTCGTTTCTTTGGATTTGTCAAAGCTTTGGAAAATGGAATATTTGGCCGTAGAGGAATAAAACAGCGCCGTTCCGTCCAGCGTTAAATCTCTGTCGTTTAATTCCAGCTGCAATATTGCGTCCTGCAGTCCGTATCCCAGAGCAATGTCGCCGATATCCGCGTTCCGAACGTCGGCGTTTGCTTTGATTTTAATCTGATCGGCGCTTTGAAACGCGTCACCGATCGGGAAAAACAGCTGCAGATTACCCGTTGCCGTTCCGGTCGTTTTATCCGGTTTTAACCCCATATCTTTGGCCAATCCCAAAGGCGGCGCGTCCAAAACGGTCAGAATGTCGCGGACGTTTCCAGATAAATCAAGGTCAAGCGCGGCTGAAGAAACGGGCTGCGTTAAATCCAAAAAGGTTAAAGTCCCTCCGTCGGCGATTGAAATGCTGTCTGTATTGCCTTTTGAAACGGTAATGGTGATTTTGTCACGGGTTAAATAAACGTTTCCGGAAACGGCATTGATCGGCGGCATGCCGTCCATATAGCTGACCTGTGTGTCTGTTACGTTGACTGTTCCGTCCACTTTGTCGGCGTCAATGCCGCTTTCGTTTTTCAAACCGGAAAAATGCAGAGCGAATTTAGCGTCTGTAATCAGTCCGCCTTTCAGGTTTTCTTTAACCCATGCGTGGACGTTCGGACCGATAGAGGCCGGCCAGTAATCCGGTAGCATGTCCATGGGAATATTGGTTGCTTCGGCATTTAAAGTCGCCTGAATTTTTTCCCAGCTGCGGTCGTCGACGGCTTCACCGATACCGGAAACGGAAAAATTCCCCCAAGCTTTGCCGCCGTTTTGCAAAACCAGACGGAAATTTGAAATATCAAAATTATTGGCCGAGCCGTACCATGAACCGTTCAGTTTGAACCGGCTGAGATTATAGCGGGCGATAACGGGATCGGGCAGGTTAACGATGCCTTCGCCGCCGGTAATTGCAAAATCAATTCTGTCAACGGCTTCGCGCCAGTCGGCCAGCGAACTGCCGTTCATCAAAGGCAGAGCGTCAATCTGTGTGTTGACTGCCAGACTGACGGGCGTTGTAAAGTTTTTCAAATACGGATATTTCTGCGCGGCCAGAGAATTTGTCAGATCCAGATCGTCAATATTGATATCGAGAGAGATCTTTTTTCCTTTGCCCTTCCATCTGCCGTTCAGGTTAATCATCAACAGTTTGTTGTTTTTCATCTGCACGGCCAGAGAACCGTTTAAATGATTTTTTCTGAAACGGCGCGAATAAGTCAGATTAACCGCCGGCAAAGACCATTCGGCCTGATGCATGTTGTCTGTAATTTTGATCGCGGCTTTGACCAAAGAAAATTCGGTTAAATGTTCTTCGCGTTTTAGCAGGCGGAGCATTGTTTTTAAGGAAAACGCCGGCTTGTCTTCTTCGGCTGTTTCCTGCAATTCCCCTTTCTGGTCAATCTGCAGATGCAGATACGGGCGGTAAACGGCGATTGTTCTGGGGGCAATCGTGCCATGCATCAAAGCGATCAGGCTGAACGAAAAAGACATCTGCGGCACAGCCAGAATCAACCGTTTCTGTTCATCAAAGGCTTTGAAGTTTTTTAAGGCGAAATCTATCGGGTGGCGTATGCCGCCCCAGCGCATTTCAGCCGATTCAATGGAAATGTCGGCAACGGTGTCTGACGACGAAGCGGCATGAACCAGATAGGGAATATAAGGGTTGATATCAATCGGGCCTTTGTGCAGGCGCCAGAAAAACGCGCCGGCCGCCGCCAGCAGACAGGCAACGGTGATTTGCAGAAAAATTAAAAAAAATCTGAAAACCTTGCGCAACACGAATAAACCCCTTAAAACAGAATCTACTATAGAATCACCACCGCATTCTTTCCACAAAGAAGATGAATTTAGAACAAAAAAACACATATTTATTGCCAAAGGATCATCTCCTGTACGGGGAATGGACGGAAGGGTTGTCCGAATTGCCCCGGGAAACGGCATTGTTTTTTCGGACGAAGGCCGCAGATGAATTTGTCCGCCGCCAGCTGGGGTATTTAAACGGAACGTCGCCTTATCTGGTGCGTCTGATTCTGGCGGAACGCGAATTTTTGGCGGAAATTATTCAAAAAGGATATCGGCAGGCTTTTGCCGCCGTATTGAAACAAACTTTTTCCCGGCTGTACGGTTGTCAGGATATGGATACGGTCGGCAGAGAACTGCGTTTGTTAAAGCGCCGCTGCGCGCTGCTGATCGCTTTGGCCGATATTGACGGACAATGGGATTTAAACCGGGTGACGCATGCTTTGTCCGTTTTGGCCGAAGCCTGTGTGCGTATTGCCGCCGCCGCGGTTTTGACGCGGTATCATCAAAAGGGTGATTTATGCTTGCCAAATCCGGCGGAACCTGAAAAAAACAGCGGTTTTTTCCTGATCGCAATGGGCAAACTGGGGGGCAGAGAGCTGAATTATTCGTCGGATATTGATTTGATTATTTTATTTGACGAAGAAAAGGTTCCTTATGCGGGAAAAAGAGAAATCGGTTCGTTTTTTGTCCGCCTGACACAGGAAATCATCGCGCTGCTTGACGATAAAACGGCTTACGGATATGTCTTTAGGACGGATCTGCGCCTGCGGCCGGATCCGGGATCGACTCCGGTCGCGCTCAGCACGCAGGCGGCGGCCTGTTATTATGAAAGTTTCGCCCAGAACTGGGAACGCGCCGCGTTTATCAAAGCGCGCGTCATTGCCGGGGACAAGGCCGCGGGAAATGCTTTTTTAAAGGAAATAAAACCTTTCGTCTGGCGGCGGACAACGGATTTTTACGCGCTGCGTCAGATCAGCGAAATAAAGCGGTCTTTGGGCGCCAGAAGCACCGAAACGCCCGATAAAGCCGGCTTTAACGTCAAGCTGGGGCAGGGCGGTATTCGCGAAATCGAATTTTTTACCCAGCTGCAGCAGCTGTTATGGGGCGGCCGGGATCCGCGCCTGCGAGCCAGAGGGACGCTGGTCGCTTTGAACGCTTTGACAAAAGCCGGCTGGGTAAAACCGCAGGACAGGCAGGATTTGAGCAATGCTTATGCTTTCCTGCGCCGGCTGGAACATCGTCTGCAGATGATTGATGATCAGCAGACGCAGACTTTGCCGAAATCTGTCGAAGAGCTGGACGCTTTGGCTCGGTTTGACGGCTTTGACAACCGGCAGGATTTTTTACGCGTTTTGACGGATCATTGCGGTCGTGTGCGCCGGATTTATGATTCTTTGTTCGCACAGGACGATCAGGAAATATCGCGGACGCTTTCCTTCAGCGGGACGGACGTTCCGGCTCAAACGGTAGAATACCTGAAAAATCTGGGATTTGAGAATATTGACCAAATCGGCGAAACGGTACGCGGGTGGCTGTCGGGGCGTTATCGGGCTTTGCGTAGTGACAGAGCGCGCGAATTAATGGCCGATCTGTTGATCCTGATTTTTAATGCTTTGGGAAAAAATGAAAACCAGGACGCGTCATTTTTGGCTTTTGATGAATTCCTCAGGGGACTGCCCGCCGGCGTACAGTTGTTTTCGCTGTTTCAATCGCGGCCGGCGCTGTTGGATCTGCTGGCCGGATTGATTTCCACCGCGCCCGTTTTATCGCGGGAACTGACGTATCACAATGAGTTGTTTGACGCGGTTCTAAGTCCTTCCTTCTTTTCTGCTTTTCCCGGTGCGGCCGATCTGCGGGAAGAAGCGGAAGCTTTGCTGGAATTGGCGGAAGACGACGAACAGGCGTTGGACGCCGTGCGGCGTTTCGTGCGTGAAAAAAAATTCCGGTGCGCCGTACTGTTTTTGCAGGGATTGATGAATAAAGAAGATCTGGGGCAGAACCTGAGCAATCTGGTAACGGCCGTTTTGCAGGCTTTGTGTCCTGTTGTCCTGCGCGGCTTTGAAAAGCGTTACGGCCGTTTTGCGCAGTCGTCTTTTTCTTTCGTGCTGTTGGGAAAAGCCGGCAGTGCGGAAATGACTTTTTCTTCGGATCTGGATATTTTGTTTGTTTATGATGTTCATGACGGTGACGCCGGTTCGGCCGGCGGCGTTTCGTCTTTGTCCGCCGGCGTTTATTACGCCCGGCTGGCGCAGCGGTTTGTCAATGCCCTGACCGCAAACACCAAAGAAGGCATTCTCTGGCCGGTTGACATGCGTTTGCGTCCGTCGGGCAATGCCGGCCCGGCCGCGGCTTCGTTCGATTCTTTTACACATTACTATACCGATTCCGCCTGGACATGGGAACTGATGGCATTGACAAAAGCCAGAGTCGTCTGGGGTGAAACGGAAAAAATGACGGCTGAAATTCAAAAACAGCTCTGCCGTTGGCGTGATCCTGACAAGTTAAAGCAGGACGTCTGCGCCATGCGGGAAAAAATCCGAAATCAGTTTCGCGTTTTGTCCGTTACGGATCAAATCAAATACGGCGGCGGCGGAATGATTGACATTGAATTTTCCGCTCAGTATTTGCAGCTGAAATATGCCGGACAATATCCTGATTTATTGCAAAAAGCGGTCGTCCCCGTTTTAACCAAAGCCGTTGAGCATGGCTTGATTGAACCGCAGGCAGGGCAGATTTTAACTCAGGCTTACCGGTTATGGACGCTGCTGTCCGTTGTGTTGTCTTTGTGTTCTGAAGATGCGGGGGCCGGCTGGGAAAATATGTCGGCTTCGACGATTCGGCTGATGTGTCGTTTTTGTTCTGTCGAAAATAAAGAAGCTTTGCGCCGTCTGATTGAACAGACCGCCGATCGGGCCGCTTCATACCGGCTGTTCTGATATCGTTACGGCGCCTTTTAAATGAACGGCCGCCAGCTCGGCGGTTTTGGCGTCTTCCGCATGGACGAAAGCCAAAGGCACGCGCGCGGAAACGTACATTCCCGGCCGACAGACGTTGCTGTAACCGGCCGAATAGTCAATCCGCTGTTCCTGATACAGTCTGCCTGCGCCCATTTCCAAAACGGCCAGACCGATCCAGCGCAAATTCATCTTGGAAACGTATCCTTCTTTGTCCGGATAAACAGGCTGAATTACCGGGGCCGTCGGCAGAAAAGCTGCCGGATTGGAAATAAAGTTCGGCAAAACGCCCTGTTCGTATAACATGCGGCTGAAACATTCGGCCGCCCGTCCCGATCCCAAAGCCCGTTCGATTTTTTCGGCGGCCTGTTCCTGATTTTCAACGATTTTATTTTGAATTAAAACGGTGGAACAAATATTGACAACCAGTTCATGCAATTCCGGATCGCGGGGACCCGTTCCCGTCAGATAAGCCCAGATTTCATAAATTTCCAACGCGTTGCCGATATTCTGGCCGACGATATGATCCATCTGCGATAACGTGATGTCCGTCGTAATGCCAAAAGCCGGAGCGCATTCTTTGATTTTTTGTGCGCATGTTTCGGCTTCCTGCAGCGAAGGCGTAAAAGAACCGCTGCCGACTTTGACGTCGACAGTCAGGTTTTTGATGCCGCTGGCAATCTTTTTCACCAGCAGCGACATTATCATCAAAGGAATACTGCTGACCGTCGCCGTCACATCTCGGATTGACTGTATGCGCAGATCCGCCGGCGCGATTTGTTCCGTCGGCGACATAAAAGCGCAACCGCTTTCACGCAGCGTCTTTTTAAACCGTGCTAAAGTCGGACGCGAAGTAAAGCCCTTGATGCTGTCCAGTTTGTCCAACGTGCCGCCGGCATGGTATTGTATTCTTTCACAGATCATGGGGACATAAATGCCGCATGCGGCCAATAACGGCGCTGCGATAATTTCGGATTTGTCGCCGACTCCGAACATCGTGTAAACAGAGGCCACGGGGCCGTTTAAATCAACGCTGTTCCAATCTAAAATAATGCCCGTTTCAACAATCGCGTTAACGAAAGCGATAATTTCATCGTTGTTTAATCCGTTGATTAATGCGGCCATTAACAAAGCGGAAATTTGCCCGTCGGCGATTGACCAATCATCAATGCCTTGAACAAATTCTTCGATTTCCTGTTTGGTTAAGGTTTCTCCGTCACGTTTTTTGCGAATGATATCCTGCGGCAGCATAATGTATTCCCTGTAAAAGCAGAAAAAGGGCATTCTGCCGAATGCCCTTTTTATAAAGGTTTATTTTAAAAACGATTTGCCGTTTTCAAACGGTTCCAGCCCGAAATAATCCGCGATCGTCTGGCCGATGTCTGCGTATGTTTCGCGTCTGCCGATATAACGCGGCGCGATGCCTTTGCCGAACATGATAACGGGAACGTGTTCGCGCGTGTGGTCTGTTCCTTTGAACGTCGGATCGCAGCCGTGGTCCGCCGTGATGAAGTAAATGTCGCCTTCTTTCATTTCGGCGAACAGTTCGGGCAGACGGCTGTCAAAGTATTCCAAACCGGCCGCATAACCGGATACGTTGCGGCGGTGGCCCCAATCCATGTCAAAATTGACAAAGTTCGGGAAAATAATCGTATTGTCCGGCGCCGTTCTGATTTGTTCCAGCGTGCGGTCAAACAGCTGTTCCAATCCGACGGCGGGCAACGCCTGCGTAATACCCTGCGCGGCAAAAATATCGCTGATTTTTCCGATCGAAACGACGTTGCCGCCGGCTGCTTTCATTTTATCCAGAACCGTCGGAGCGGGCGGCAAAACGGAATAGTCATGACGTCCGCCGGTGCGTTTGAACGTTTCTTTGGTTTCGCCGTCAAACGGACGGGCGATTACACGGGCGATCACGCCGTTTTCCGTGTGTTCGTTTAAAATATCGCGGGCAATGTGGCAGATTTCATACAAGCGTTCCAGCCCGAAATGTTTTTCGTGGGCGCAGATCTGGAAAACGCTGTCTGCCGAAGTGTAAACGATCGGCTTGCCCGTTTTGACGCATTCTTCGCCCAGTTCTTCCAGAATGGCCGTACCGGAAGCTGCTTTGTTGCCCAAAACACCCGGAATTTTTGCCTTGGCAATGAATTCGTCAATAATGTCCGCCGGAAAGCTGGGATATTCCGCCGGGAAGTATCCCCATTTAAACGTAACGGGAACGCCGGCCATTTCCCAATGCCCCGACGTGGTGTCTTTTCCTTTGCTGATTTCTTTGGAAAAGCCGTAAACGCCCGTAATTTCGGAAACGGGAATTTCCAGATTGGGGGCGTATTCGCCGTTACATTGTTTATAAAGCTCGCCTAAGCCCAGTTTGCACAGGTTCGGAAGTTTTAACGGGCCTGTCCGTCCGTTTTCGGCCTGTCCCTGCGCACAGGCGGCGGCGATATGGCCCAGCGTGTTCGCACCCGCGTCGCCGAAAGCTTCGGCGTCCGGCGCTTCTCCGCAGCCGAAAGAATCCATCATCAGAATAATTGCCCGTTTCATTGTGTTCACCTCGTAAAAAATTAAGCCGTTACAGTTTCGTACACAATCGGTGTTTCAACCGGTTTTTCCTCACTGGTTTGAATAGATGACCGCAGCTGTTTTTCCGCCGCGGCAAAAGTGTCTTCGTTTGCTGCGTGAATAACGGCAATCGGTTTTCCCGTTTCCACCCTGTCGCCGATCTGGATAAAGTCGGTAAAACCGACGGAATGATCCAGCCGCTGGTCAAAGTTTTTGCGCTGGCCGCCCAGAATAATCATTGTCGTGCCGATTTTATAAGTGTCCATGGCGCTGACATAACCGGTTTTATCCGTATAAACGGGACGAATAACGGCGGCTTTCGGCAAATATTTCCACGGATCTTCCAACAGATCCGACGGTCCGCCCAGCGCCGCGGTCATTTTGGCAAAACATTCCGCAGCTTTGCCGCAATCCAAAGCCTGCTGTAATTTTGTGCGCGCTTCTTGTTCATCGGCGGCCAGATTTTTCAACATTAATGCCTCGCTGCACAAAGTCATAACCAGTTCGTTTAAACGCGGGTTGCGTCTTTCACCTTTAAGATAGGCGATGGCTTCGCCGACTTCAAGAGCGTTCCCCACACAGTCGCCCAGCACCTGATCCATGTTGGTCAGCAGGGCGCGCGCGGATATTCCCGCGCCGACGGCGACGCTGACCATTGTTTCGGCCAGGCTGCGCGCTTCGTCCCGGCTGGCCATGAATGCGCCGTTGCCGCATTTTAAGTCCATGATCAGCGCGTCTAATCCGGCCGACAGTTTTTTTGACAGAATCGAAGCCGTAATCAGCGGCGCCGATTCGATTGTCGCCGTTACGTCGCGTATCGCATAAAACCGTTTGTCTGCCGGAACCAGATCGCCGGTCTGGCCGATAATCGCGCAGCCGATTTCTTTTGTGACTTTGTAAAACTGATCCAGCGACGGAATCGTCGTATATCCCGGAATGGATTCGATCTTGTCTAACGTACCGCCCGTATGCCCCAAACCGCGTCCCGCGATCATCGGAACATATGCGCCGCACGCCGCCAGCAACGGAGCCAAAATCAAACTGACGCTGTCGCCGACGCCGCCGGACGAATGTTTGTCCAAAACCGGACCGTTCAAATCTTTATCGGCCCAATTCATGACTTCGCCCGACCGCATCATGGCGCGTGTCAAAGCGGTTGTTTCTTCCGGATCCATGCCGCGCAGGTAGACCGCCATGGTGAAAGCCGCAATCTGACATTCGGAAACGGACCAGTCGACCGCTCCTTTGATGAAGAATTCAATTTCTTCTTTTGTCAGCTTTTGGCCGTCGCGTTTATGACGAATGACTTCCTGCGCCAGCATATTTTAATATCCTTTGTTTTCCGCGGGTGCGGCCGCATACCCCATTGAAGCCAACAGGCTGTCGCGCAAACCGCTGGCGCCGAAGCGGAACGTTTTGACGTTCGCCCATTTCGGTCCCATGATTTTATCGGCCAGCGTCAGGTAATCCGCGGCCTGTTCCGTCGTGCGCACGCCGCCGGAAGCTTTAAAACCGACGGGTTTGCCGGATTCACGGATAACTTCCAACATGGCGTTGGCCGCTTCCAGTGTTGCGGAAACGGGCGTTTTGCCGGTTGACGTTTTAATAAAATCCGCGCCGCATTCGATTGACAGACGGGACGCTTCGGCAATCAAAGCCGCGTGTGCCAAAACGCCGCTTTCGATGATCACTTTCATCACTTTTCCTTTGCAGGCTTCGCGCGTCGCCGTCAACAAAGCCGCCGCCGTATCCTTGTCGCCGTCCATAAAGGCTTTGTATGGCAGAACAACGTCAATTTCATCGGCGCCGTCGGCAACGGCCTGTTTGGTTTCGGCGACGGTTGCTTCGATATCCGTGCCGCCGTGCGGAAAATTAACGACGGTCGCCACTTTAACGCCGGTGCCTTCCAGTTCTTTTTTTGCCGTTTTAACAAAACGCGGCCAGATGCAGACGGCGGCCGTTTTACCGAAATCACCGTGCGCTTTCGCGCACAGGGCGACAACCGTTTCCGCGGTGTCATTGTCGTTTAAGCTGGTCAGATCCAGCAATGATAAAGCTCTTTGAGCGACTTCTTTCATTTTAAATCTCCGTAACAAAACGTGTTAAGATGCGCTGCAGTTTTTTACCGGCTTCGTTAGCCTGCGCAATCGTTTCGTCATGCGTCTGCTTGTCCGCGACCATGCCGGCGCCGTAGTTGGTAATAACGGAAACGCCGACGACTTTCATGCCGCAATGAACGCCGCACAAAGTTTCGGATACCGTGGACATGCCGACGGCGTCCGCCCCCAGAATACGGAACATTCTGATTTCGGCGGGGGTTTCAAAGTTGGGCCCTGACGTCATCAGATAAACACCCGAACGCATATTGATGCCTTCCTGTTCCGCCGTTTTCAGCAGTTTCTGGCGCAGTTCGGGATCATACGCATAAGTCATGTCCGGGAAACGCGGCCCTACGGTTTCATCGTTCGGTCCGACCAGCGGATTACAGCCCGACAGGTTAATATGATCGGAAATGATCATCAGGCTGCCGGGACCCATGTCAATGTTCAAAGAACCTGACGCATTCGTCAAAATCAGCTTTTCGATTCCCAGCTTTTTGTAGGAACGGATCACCAAAGCCAAAGCCGCCGGTGTGTGTCCTTCATAGAAATGAACGCGTCCCTGCATGCATAAAACGTCGACGCCGTTTAATTTTCCAACGACCAGACGTCCGGCATGACCGGATACGGTTGATTTCGGGAAACCTTCGATTTCTTCGTAAGGAATGATGACGGGGTTTTCGATCGCTTCTGCAACGCCGCCCAATCCGCTGCCCAGAATAATGCCGATTTTAGGCGTATAGCCGCCGATTTTCGCTTTGATCTGCTGAGCAACCTGGTTGATAGTTTCTTTCATAAACTTCCTCTTTTTTACAAGACATTCCGATTTAACGTTTCAGATTTTCCGGGCCGAACGAAACCGGTAAAAGTTCGTCCAGAGTCATTGATTTGCGAACGCCGTTTCTGTCGCAAATGTGGATAACGGCGTCCGGGGTTGCGAATTCGCGTATCCGCTGACGGCACGAACCGCACGGCGATACCAGACGTTCGCCGTTTCCCATAACGACCATTTCCTGAATTTTAGTGTCTCCGCCCAAAATCATGGCGGAAATAGCGCCCTGTTCCGCGCAGGAACCTGCGGGATAGGCCGCATTTTCAACGTTACAGCCGGCATACAGCCTGCCGCTTTGCGCTTTTATGACCGCGCCGACGGAAAATTCGGAATAAGGAACATAAGCCTTTTCCATTGCCGCGCGGGCCATTTGCAGCATTTCATCAAGTGTATTCATGACGCCACCTTCATATATATTTTATGCACTCTAAGATATAGGTTAAACTTTCGTCAAGCCATAAAAATTTTTTTCCTGCCGTCGTCGCTGGTTAAAAAATCTTTCAAAATTAAAAAAATAAAGTTGGTTTTCTGTCAGTCGTACCGTATAACACTTTAAATGAGGATTTTTGTTTTAACCAAAGGATACTTTTATGCCGAACAGTTCCGAATTTCCCAGCCTGCATGTTTTGAAACACCCTTTAATCCAGCATAAACTGACGTTAATGCGTGACGTAACGACGTCGACTCGCACGTTCAGAGAACTGCTGAAGGAAATCGCGCTGCTGATGGGATACGAAGTTACGCGCGATCTGCCGCTGACGTTTGAAGAAATCGAAACGCCTTTGTGTAAAATGACGGCGCCTGTCATTGCGGGGAAAAAGCTGGCCGTTGTTCCTATTCTGCGCGCGGGAATCGGCATGGCGGACGGATTGCTGCAGCTGGTGCCTTCCGCTCGGGTGGGGCATATCGGTCTGTACCGCGACCCCGCGACGTTGCAGCCGGTTGAATATCTGGTCAAGCTGCCCCCTGTCGACGATCGTTTGTTCATATTGGTTGATCCGATGCTGGCAACGGGCAATTCTGCCGCCGCCGCGGTTGATACTCTGATCAAACACGGCGTGTCAGAGGATAAAATTATCTTTTTGGCTCTGGTCGCGGCGCCGGAAGGGGCGCGGGTCTTTACAAAACTGCACCCGAAAGTGCCGGTTTATGTCGCGGCGCTGGACGAACGTTTAAACGAACACGGATATATTTTGCCGGGGCTGGGGGACGCGGGGGACCGTTTGTTCGGAACAAAAACCAGATAAACTGAAACAGATTAACAGTGCGGAGTTTTGATTCGTGAAAAAGCTTATCATCATTCTTGGCGTTTTTGTGGTTTTGGTTGGAACGGGCGTTTATTTTATTTTACCGACCAACATTAATTGGAATGAATATATTCAGGAAACGGCTGCTGCCGTCAAAGCGCGGACGGGGCTGACTTTGACCGTGCAGGGGCAGCCGGTGTTTTCCATGAAGCCGTCGCCTGTTTTAAAACTGGGGCAGATTCGGCTGGGAAATATTCAAGACGCCTCTTATCCGCAGATGATGACGGCCGCCCGCGCCGAAATTTTGTTTGATACGGGATCTTTGTTCCGCAGGCAGATTAAAATCAAGAAAGTTACGCTTTTTTCGCCGCAGTTCTATTTTGAAACGATGCCGAACGGGAAATGGAACTGGCAAATAGCGTTTTTTGACCGTGCCGCCGCAAATGCGACGATCGGTTTTGACAGCCTGCTGCTGACGGACGGGGCGGCGGAAGTCAAAACGGACAAATATACGCCGGCGCAGAAATGGGATCGGGTCAATGCCGAATTGTTTGCCGACAGTATTCACGGGCCTTTTTTCTTTGAAGGAAACTTCGGCGCTTTGGCGTCCAGCTTCGGTTTTTCTTTAAAAGTCGAAAAATTTGTTCCCGCGCAGTCGCCTGATTTTTCCCTGCGTCTGATTAACGCACCGGCGGAAGCTTCTTTTGTTTTTACCGGAAAATACGGCTTGTCTGAAACCGACCGGGGAATTTTAACGGGCGGGCTGACATTTGATATTCGTAAACCGGATCAGTTTTTTGCTCTGCTGTATCCGCAGGAAAAATTGCCTTCCGTTCTTTTTCAGCCTGTCGTCGGAAATTTGCAACTGTTGAAAAACGCGCAGACCAGAACGACGGAAATGACGGATATTTTATTTAAGTACGGAACGTCTTCGGCAACGGGGCGGCTGTCGGTGCGTTCTTTGTCGCCCGATGAGGCTTCCGCCCGGCAGGCGCAGGAAGAAGAAGAAATTCTGCCGGACGAAGAGATTGTTTTAAGGGATCCCAATAATCCGTCCGAACCCGTGACGTTGGATAATACGCCTGTCCGGCAGACAAAACTGGCGCAGAATTTGCTGCCGAAAGTCGTTGACGGTTCCTTTATTTTTTCGCGTCTGGACGCCGATCCGTTTTTTGATAATTTAACGCCGATCGTCGTATTCCTGTCAAAAACGGGATATTTTTCACGGACAAAAGATACGTATGCCTTTGATATGCTGTTTGATACCGTCAACTATAAAAAAGACGTCATTCACCAGCTGAAAAGTAAAATCAGTTCAATTCCGGAAGGGGTGGCGTTTAAAGATATTTCCGCAACTTTGCCCAGTAACGCATATGTAACGGGAGAAGCAAATCTGGCACTGGGCAAGTCCGTGATGTTGTCCGGAAAGCTTTCCGCGCAGGCGGATAATGTCAGTGCGGTTTTAAATTGGCTGGGCTTTCCGCCGGCGGAAGAAATTCCTCAGAATCTTTTACGTCAGTTCAAGGCGGAAACGGAATTCAAACTGGCGCAGAACGGGTTGGTTTTATCGCAGATGAAAGGCATTCTGGATCAGACGGATTTTTCCGGCGGTATGGCTTTGCGTTTGGGAAATCGTAAAGCGCTCAGTGTTTCCGGCGATTTTTCGGAAATGAATCTTGCACAGTATTTTCCCGCGAAAAACAAGTTTTATGCGCAGAAACGTGAAGAATTTTCCAAATTGTCCGCAACTCAGAAAATTCAACGCCTGTTTGATTCTCTGGCTTTTTTGAATGATACGGATATCAGCCTGAAATTAAAAACGGCCGCTTTTTCCTGGGCGGATATTAATGCCGAAAATGTAAACGCCGATTTCGCCGTTGTCCGCGGACAGATGAAAATTAACGAAATCTCCGGTGAAAAAATTCTGGCTTCCACAGTTAAGCTGCGCGGCGATGCCGAAGGGTTCGGCGGGGATCCGAAATTCAGTAATTTCACGATCAATGTAAATGCTCAGCAACTGTCGTCTTTGACACAGGCTTTGGGAATTCCTTTGTCGCGCAACGTTTCCGTTCAGGATAAAATGCAGCTGTCCGCAAAACTGACGGGGACGCTTCAGGCGATGCAGTTTGATACGGTCGTTGATTTCGGCACGATGCGTTTCGCCGTTCAGGGAGATATGCGCCAGTCTGCGCCGTCTGTGTTTGACTGGAATATGAATGCGGATATTCACCATGAAAATTTCCGGAATTTTGTTCGTTTGTTTTCGGATAATTACCGGCCGGTTCTGGCTAATCCCGGCGCTTTGGATCTGCAGGGCAGGATCCTGAAAAACAAAGACCTGTTCCACTTGACGGATATGGCGGCACGGATCGGGGAAAATGAATTTAAAGGCAATATAAAAGTCGTCAGACAGACGGATTCGTCCGTAATTACGGCCGAACTGGAATCACATGACCTGGCGCCGCTGGGTATGTTGCCCAGAGTTAATTTTGCGGAAACGGTTGCCGTTGATACGCAGAAAACGGTTCCGGAAGACATATGGACCAAAGACGGTATGTTAAGCCGTTTTGCCGCGGATTTGTCGTTTTCCCGCAAGCCGTTTGATTTTTCGTTTCTGGGAAAATACGAAGCTTCGATTGCTTTGAAGACAAACAGACTGTTTTTTAATTCGTTTGTGTTGTCAGATGTGGACAGCATTATCAAGTTGTCTGCCGACAAAATCGTCATTGATTTACGGCGTTCATTGTGGAATCGGGCTAACTTCGGCGGTATTTTCAATTTAACGCCCGCGGCTGACGGACTGTTGGATCTGCAGACGGCGGTACGTGTGTCGAATTTAAACATTCCGGCAAAGCTGTTTGATTCGGATACATTAAATATCGGCGCTGTCGAAGGGTTAATTCTTAACGCAAATTTGAAGGCCAAAGGCAAATCGACCAATGAACTGTTTACTTCGTTGACGGGAACAGGGACGCTGACGTTTAACAAAGCCGCTCTGGATCGTTTCAATATGGCTCAGCTGACCGAAGACTTGCGGCATGTGCCCGAAATTTCCAAAGAAACGATTCAAACTCAGGCAATGCGGGGCAGTACGGAAATTAATCGTTTTTCCGCCAATGTCAGTGTGAAAAACGGTTCTTTGATTTTGGATACGACTTCATTTGCTTATGACGGCGCGGAAAATAAATCGCTGGCTTTTTCTTATAATTACCTTGATCGGATTTTATCTGCCGGGTTGGCGTTTCCTTCGGGGATTCAATCTGTGTCGAACATTGTTTTGTCTGTCGGCAAAAAAGCCGGACAGCCGGCGGTTTTAGAACAAACGATCAGTGCGGTCGTTGATGAAGTCGTCGCCGTTAAAAATAAAATGAAAGAAGAGGCGCAGCAGCAGCAAGAACAGCAGCGCCGGCAGGAAATCGAAGCGCAGGAAAAAGCGCGGGCCGCTCGTGTCGAAAGGTTAAATAAACTTGATGAACAGCTGACGATGGCTTCCGCGGAACTGGCTAAAAAAATTGCGGCGGTTCAACCGCTGGCTCAGAAAGTATATCAGGTTGAAAAATACCTGCTGGCGTTGAACAATGCCGCCCGGACGCTGGGAAGATTGAATGTCGACATTCAGAAAACCGTTTCCGGCGGGAACGGCGTTCTGACAGACGCGGCCGTCGCCGAGCTGGAAAAAAGAGCCAAAGAAAATTATTTTGACAAAGAGGCCGAAATTAATGCCGGTTATGATACCGCAATGATTGTCGGGATTAAGGGAACGGTGTTTGACGCGTTAAATCAGGCAAACGAAATTTTAAGACAGGAAGCCAAACTGCAGACGACTCATTCGGATCTGCCCGAAATAGCACAGAATGTCAGCGAGATTATGAAAGAAATCGACCCGTTGAAAGGTATTCAGGCGCAATCGGAAAGTGATGGCATTAAATTGGAAGAGTTAACGGTTTTGCGTGCGCAGGCCGAAGTCGTTTTGGACAAGATCAAATCGATTCATCAAAAAACGACAGACGCCGTCGCCAGGAAAAACGCTAAAATTGAGGCGGAAGAAAAAGCAAAGCGCGAGGCTGAAGAAATGAAGAAAAAGGCCGAGGAAGAGGCTAAAAAAGCTGCCGAAGCCGCCGCTGCTGCCGAAAAGGCCAGACAGGAAGCCGCCGAACGCGAACGGCAAAGAACGATCTACCGTACGGACGGCCAGTCGTCATCTTCCGCGACTTCTTCTGCGGGGCAGACAGGAAATATACTGCAGACTCTGATGCCGGCGGATCAGGGCAGTGTTGCCCCCGCCGAACCGGAAAAAAGCGAAAAAGACAACCCGATTATTATCCGCAGACGCTGATATCGTTAAGGAAAGGAAGCATCACTAATGAAACGTTATGTTTATGCAGCAGCTCTTTGTTTGATTGCTGGGGGCATTTCCGCCTGCGCGGCGACGAAAAACGCGGAAGAAACCGGTCAGCCGCCGGCCGTTGTTAACATTCCGGCAAAGCAACCGGCGCAGGTCCAGAAAAAAGCAGCGGAAACAAATGAAATTACGCCGGCCGATTTTAAACGAGCCGTCCAAACGGCCGTCCGCAATATGATCCGGTCCGGATCTTTGGATAATCCGGCGGGGGAACGTTACATTGTGACAATATCCCATATTGTGGATACGACAAAAAAGAATTTCGATACGGCGGATATCAAACAGAAACTCAGAGCGGATCTGGCTGCCAGCCGGAAAGTCCGCGTCGTTTCCGCCGGCGCGAAAAACGTGTCGCCCCAGATTAATATTTCAGGCAGAATAACGCAGAGAACCGCTTATGTCCGCAGCGGTAAAAAACGTCAGGAATATTACCTGCATCTGGTTTTGACCGAAGCAAAAAGCGGCATTATGCTGTGGGAAAACGTTACGCCGGTCGTAAAGAAAAAATAATCAGATATAATAGCTCCACGAAATCGTAACGATGCCCGATCCCGACGGCAGAGTGCATGCGTCAATCGCTTTTTCCAGCGACGGCAGCAAAGGCTGAGAGGTCGGTGCGTCCGGGTTTTCTTCATCAACGGGGCGTATGTCTTTTGCCCACTGGAAAATGGACGTTTTGCCCGTTCCTTGCACTTTTATTTCCCTTAAGCCCGAAGAAGGATCGTTCCCCCAATCACCCAGCAGCAGATCCGCGCAGACACTGGTGGGAATATCTTTGTAGATGAATGTAAAATAAGGATTTTCCACGTCGGATTTAAGCTCCATAAGCATTTCTGTCCCGTATACGTTGGCGGATTTGCCTTCGTCATTGACATTTTTAAAAATGCCGACGTCATACAATCCTTTTGACGTGATGGAAGAAGGGGTAAACGAAGAAAACTGAGTCCGCATGGCCTTGACAATATCCGTGACTTCGGTTTGCGCCTGAGTCAGTTTGATTTTCTGATTCATACGGGAAATGCCTGTAAACATACCGACGGCGATTGTCGCCACGACAGCCAGTACACCTAGAATTTCAACCATGCTGGCGCCGGTTTCGTTTGTGCTTTTATTCATTATTTTTATCCTTTCAAACGATTATATTGACATAAGTTCCGCGCGGAGCGTTTAAAAAGTACTTTTTTCCGTCAACTTCAACAAATTCGGCGGCGGACGTCATCGGCATTTCGCGTCTGAAAGCCGCGGCCTGAAAAGCGGAGGCGTTCTGTTCCGGCGCCGCCGGCGCACGCGTCTGGCGTTGTTTTGACGCCGCCGCAATTCGGTCTGTGTTCAGTTCCAGTCCTGATGTAGAAGAAGATACCGGCTTCATTTCAAAAGCATCTCCGATCCGTATGGTAAAGATTGTTTAACTTAATTAGTATACAAAAAATAAACGGGCAAGTCGATACTATACTGAGGCTTATACAGGATAAACTGCCGACAAATTAAAGAAAGGATTTTTTCGTGCCGGATCATGATCTTATATTTTCAAAATCTGCATTCACCCGTTTCAGCCATGACCTGGCCGGGGTAATCGGCGCCGTGTCCAGCAGTTTGTCTTTGCTGTCCGAATTGGGAGGCGCGGATAAGGAAACGCTGGATCTGGCCTGCGGCAACGCGGACATTTTAATGGGGCGGCTGCGTTTTTTCCGCGCGGCTTTCGGAAATGAAGGGCCGTTGACGGATATTTCCGTGACGCGCCGGATATTGGAAGAATATCTGCATACGCTGGAAAATCGCGTTGTCCGGTATTCCTGTGTATGGCAGACGGATCAGGAAGTGCCGATTTTTGTTTTTCGTCTGATCCTGCTGGCCGGACAAATCGCGGCGGAAAGCCTGCCGCGCGGCGGTGAAATTACCGTCAAAGCCCGCGCCGGAGATAAAGAAATACGTATTGAGGCAAAAGGGAAAAGTATTCGTCTTGATCCTGAAATACAAAAAGCGGCGGATCATGATGAAAGCTGTGTTTTGTCGCCGAAAACGGTTCCGGCGGTATTTTTGTTGAAATGTCTGGAGGAACAAAACTGGCGCTTGTCCATGACTGCCGCCGGGGAAAGTTTAATCATGCTGTTGAATGAAAAACGCTGAATAAAGGTGTGAAGCCGATGTCGGATCTGGTCAATGATTTTTTGGACGAAGCGCAGAGCAGGCTTTCCGAACTGGAAAGTCTTTTCCCGCTGCTGGAAAAAAATCCGGCGGACGAAAAGGTCTGGACTGTTTTGGATTCTTTTTTCGGCTTTATCCGTTCCGTCGCGCCGTTTGTCGGTTTTATGCGGGCGTATCGTTTATCAGATGCCGGCATGACCGAAATAAAGGGATATTTGTCCCAGAAAAGCAATATGACGGCTTTGCCTGCTGTTTTAATGAAGTTTCAGCGGATTAAAAAAATTTTGGCGGCTGCCGTTAATTTAAAACGCGAACCGCGGGAATCTGATGACGACCTGCTGCCGGTAACTGCCGTCCGGTCCGAAGATCGGGCGGCCGGCGAAAATGTTTTTCAAGGGCCCGTATTCGTTCCGCCGGATCTGACGGCGCAGGAAGCCGCTTTGGACGAACGCGAAGAACAGCTTGTTTTATGGGCACAGGCATTGACGGAACAGGACGCCGCCTTAAAGCAGAAAGAAAACGTTTTGTTTGAAGAAGAACGCCGCCAGACGTTATCTCAGGAAAAAATCGCGGCTGTTATGGCACGTTTAAACGAACAGGAAAAGCTGCAGACCGATTTAGAAGATCATTTGGCCGAAACCAGGCTGGCGCTGCAAAACTGTCAGGAAAAATTGGCCGATCAGGAAAATCAGCAAGAACAGGCGCTGCATTTGCTGGAAACAAAAAATGAAGCTTTAAATGAAATGAGCCGAAAAATTCAGGATCTGACCCGTCTGCTGGGGGAAAAAGAAAACCTGAGTGAACAGCGTGAAGAACAGCTGTACCGGGAATTGCAGCAAAACCACAGGCAGGCGGAAGAACTGCGGATTAATTTGAAAGCGCTGGAAGATTTTCGTTCCGAAATCAGCGAAGACCATCGCAAAATGTCGTCTCAGTACGAAACTTTGGAAAAAGAATATCAGGACGCTTTATCGCGGCTGGATATTGAAAAAGAAAATACCGAGTTAATGCTGAAAGAAAAAAGAGAACTGGAAAAACAGCATATAGAATTTAATACCCGCTTTATTGCTTTGCAGGAAAATTTAAACGCCGAAAAGGAAAATCTGAAACGCACGCAAAAGGCTTTGGAACAGCAAAAACGGCGCAATGATTTTATTTGGGGGGAATTAAAAGCCGCCGCATGGCCGTACAATGCCGAAAAGATACAAAAAGAACTGGCCGTTCTGGCGCGCCGCGGGGCTGCGCAGCAGGCCGGCGCCAGTTTGTCGGCTTTAAAAGATCTGGTCGGCAGCATACGAACGCGTTCTTTTATGCAAATTCCTTTCTTTTTGCAAAAAACGGCTCAAAAAGCGGCAAAAAAATATCAGCGGCGTTATCAGATGGAAATCAACAGTCAGATTGAAAGCGGTATCGATAAAGATGCCGCAGCCGTTTTGGAACAAATTTTAAGCGAATTGACAGATAATGCTTTTCATTATGCTTTTCCTGATGAAAACAAAGAACTGACTCTTCGTTTTTCCGCCAGGGAAGAAGGCGCTTTTATACATGTTTCCTTTTGCGACAACGGCGCTTCGTTTGATTTTGATAAGCTGTACAACGCCGTTCAGGCGGCCGGCCTGACTGACGCCGGTGCGACGCTGACCCGTAATGATCTGCCGGTTTATCTGTTTCATTCTTCTGTAAAATTTCATGAAGAACGGCGCGGTCTGACAACAATCGGCCAGCTTTTGGAAAAATCCGGCGGTCAAATCCGCGCTGTTTTTGAAAACGGGTTTTGCCTTTATTTTTCCGTGCCGAAAAAGTTTTTGTTTGACAGGGTTTTAATCTTCGGACAGGGCGGCAATCGGTTTGCTCTGCCGTTAAACGCCGTTGCCGAAACCGTTTTTTTGCGGGAAAGTGAATTCGGCATCAGAACGCAGGACGGTGAAAAAAATCCCTTTTTTTACTGGAAAGGGTTAACGCTGCCGGTTTTGAATTTTACCGGGCAGGAAAAGGCGGAACCCCCGAATTACGGGTTAGTCGTACAGTCCGGGATATTTTGTGCTTTAATTCCCGTGCAGCAGATATTTGATACCGAACAGCTGCTGTCTTTTTCTGAAAAAAATACGGGAACAGGACTGGATTATCTGATTTTCTGTACGGTTTTGGAAAGCGGCCGGGAAATTTTCTGGATAGATCTGGCTAAATTATGGGAACAGGCGGCTTTACCGATACCGAAAAAAATTGTATCCGTGCCTGAAAGCGCGGCTGCGGAAACGGCGAATGCGGGTATGGTTTCTTATCTGGTCTTTAAATCGGAACCGAGCGTTTTCGGCGCCGTGCGTGTCGACGGCGTTTTAAGGGTGGAGGATTTTTCATTTCCGCCGGCCAGTCTGATTCATAAAAAATATTTTGAAACGCAGGGACAGCGGCTGCCATTGAAAGATTCCTGTCCGCGCGACAGTTATCCTTATGCCCAGGCGGTTTTGATTTTTGATTCGTTTGCGCTGGCGATTCAGGAAGTTGTTGATCTGATTGATATTCCGGGGACGGACGCCGACAGCGGCGCTGTTGATTTTATTGTATACCGCGGCAGAAAAGTACCGGTTTTTTCAGCGCAGGATCAAAAATGATAAACCAGTCCCAGCCGGCCTTCGTGCACATCGGCATGGCGACTGTCTTCAAATAAAAAGGACGCTTCCAATCCCCAGTCATGCGTCAGTGTTATGCCGGCGGACGCCTGATAACGCCAAAGGTCGGCGTCTTTGTCGGTATAGAATATTTTTTCGATATCTCCGGTCAGCCTGATAAAGTCAAAGTCTGCGGCAAAACCGGTTTGAATGCCGATGCCGGCCATTGCGTTATGGGGTAGGTACCCGCCGGCTTTGCCGTAAATATTTGTCATAAGATAGGTGATGACTTTTTCACACGGCTGTCCCGACCAGCCTCCGCCGAATCCCGCATAGAAAACGTATCCTTCTTTATTCTTATCGGGATAAAAGTAACTTTCGACGCCGGCGTTCAGTTTAAAGGAAAAGGGCTTGAAAAGTTTATTTCTGGGAGCCAGAGATATGATATCGACAAAGGAAAGTTTCTGTAAACGCAGATCGTTGTCGTTTTCATACCAGCGCAGTGTCGCGTCCATGTATGTGATTGCGCCAAACGGCAGGAAACCCGCGGTTTCGTCTGTTAAAGTATGGTAAGCCGGCCGCAGTGTGATATCAATAAAGTCTTTGTGGTTTCGTCTGCCGCCGTATACGGCCGCCGCTCCGGACAAATGGCCTTCGTCGGGGCGTTTTTCGGGAACGGGGACGTCTGTAATATTGGATTTTTCTTTGATGGAACTCAGAGGAGTCAGAATTTTTATGGAATCCCGGCGCATTTCGTCCAAAGGAATATCCCCGGCAATGAAAGCATACTGGATATATTCATAGGCTGTTACCAGAACATTGGCTTTTTGTTCGTCCGTCAGGGCGGAATTCATGACGGAATCAACCTGGCGGGGGGATCTTAACAGTTTGTGCAGCTGTTCTTTTTCATCATCGGACAGAAAAGAATAGGCGTGTTTCAGCTTGGACTGGCGCGAAGGTCTGTAAACGGCTTCTTTTAAAATATCTTTTTGTTTCAATACCGTCCGGACCGTATCGACGGGAATCGTGTAATTTGAAAAAAACGGCCGGTAAAATGGTTCTGTCAAATCCTGATCGGGCAGGGCGGCGTTTAACGTTTCCAGCAACATGTAGGAACAGTTTTCCGAAAAGAAATAATAATTTGCGGAGTTGTGTCCCAGTTCCCAAATGTGCGCCACCAGCCGGTCAATTTGTTCCGGCGTCAGGTTCAGCCGATATTCCCAGATATCTCTGTTTTCCATATTGTTGTAAAGGTTAACCGTATCGTAATAGGGATAAACCGAAAAAATACCGTTATAACCGCCGAAAACACCTTTGAACATAAACGACAGTCCGCCGTCCGATCCGGTAATCGCGCCGTAATTCAACGCATGGGACAATAAAGGGGTTTCTCCTTTGCCGTCCAGACGCAGCAAAGTATGCCCGAAAAACGAAGCCGGATTGCCCATATAGGCGCTGGTAAAGATTAATGCGGCCCGCCGGGCATCGACGGCAGATTTGAAATCCTGATAATCTTTGCACTGAACGGGCGGCATCAGGCGTGGATCAAATCCCAGCTGTCGGTTCAACCAGGCATAACGCGCCGGGAACAAACACTGCGGGTGGTTATAACTGTCTTCTTTTCCTTCGATTTTTTTTACTTTATCGACCGGCATAAAAAAAGCGCGCAGATCAGCCTGCAGTTCTTTGTCCGGATTGGTTTTGCCCTCCGGCGACAGAAAAAAAGCGTCGGAATCAATCGTACTTTCCTTTGATCCCCGGCGGTTGTGAAAATGCATCAGCCTTTGCCACTGCGGCGCGTCGGCCAGTTTTTTTTCCTGCGCTTTGTTTTGCAGGTCAAGCAGATGCTTTTGCTGATTTTCCGTCAAAGAAAACGGCTCTGCCGCAGCGGAACGCCCGCCGGGACAGAGCCATATCAATAATACGATCAAGGCAATACGCATATTAAACAGCCTTTTGCCTTTCCTGTGTTATTAAGCCAGCAGTTCGGAAACTTTCAGTGTTACCGTAACGGCGGAAACATCATGGCTGTCAAAAATGAACGCAAAGTTTTCTTTGACCACTTCGCCGACTTTATCCGAAGACGTTCCCGTCAAAGCGGCGATCGTGTCAATCGTTTCACCGTGGCCGCGTGCGGCGTCAACGGCGAACTGTTCCATATTTTTTTCCAGGAAAGCAAAGATTTTGCCGGTGCCGCCGGAAACACGGCCGTTCTGGTCGCAGCCCGATGTGCCAGAAGAAATACCGAATGTCTGCGTGCCGAAAGAACCGTTTGTTGTTACGGCCAGAATTTGTTGAATCGTACCGGCCTGTCCTTTAAAAATAATGGATCCCAGACCGCAGCCCGTGCTGTCCAGCGCAAAAGCCTGAGAAACGGAAAAAGCTGCGACAAATGCCGCTGAAACCAAAAACTTTTTCATAGATAAATCCCTTCAAAGTAACTTAAAACACTTAGT
Source organism: uncultured Rhodospirillaceae bacterium (assembly GCA_900550445.1). GTDB lineage: Bacteria > Pseudomonadota > Alphaproteobacteria > CAAGCB01 > CAG-977 > UBA11549. Next base: position 45,695 of record URSF01000009.1, read on the forward strand.
GACAATAAAATAAAAACACTTTAGAATCAACTCAGAAGTAATGTTGTCCGGGGATTAATTATGGCTTCAATTTTACGTAAAACGGCAAGCTGGGTTCAAAACGGATTGATTTCGGCTTCTCAGGCACAAGATATTGTTGCATTTGAACAAAGTAAAAAATCATATTTTTCTTTGTTTTCCGTTATCTTATTTTTAGGCTTTTTTTCTGTCGCCTGCGGGATCATCGCCGTCGTTTCGTCCAACTGGTATACGATCCCCGGCGCGGTTAAAATCGCGGGACTGTTTGTTTTTCTGACCGGCGCGGCGCTGGTTTTGGCGCGCGTCAGGGAAAAACACCCCGTCGGATTTGAAGGCGGGCTGTTCTTTTATATGCTGTTGCTGTTCGCGGCCATCGGTTTGGTCGGACAGGTGTATCATTTGAAAAGTGACACGTATAAAGCGTTTTTATTTTGGTCCGTTCTTGCTTTTCCGCTGTTGTTTCTGACGCGCAAAGTATTATTGGGCTATATTTGGGAAATTATTTTTATCGCGGCTTTCAGCTGTTCGCCGTGGGGTAGGGATTTCTGGGAATTTTTCTTTAGAACTTTGTTTCCTTCCCAGTTGTGTCTTTCTTTTTTGTGTACGGCGCTGTTCTTTGTTTTGCTGCGTGTTGAAAAAGCCCGGGTTTTTGTCGCGCCTTTGCGTTCTTTGGCAGCCTTCTTCGCACTGTTCTGCCTGATGTTCGGCGAATATGCTTATTCGGTTTTCAAATATCATATCGCCTGGACGCCGGTTTTGTTCTTCGCCGCTGCGGCAGGGTTTGCGGTGTATGTCTGGAAATACGCGCCGTTCAGCCGGTCTGAAAAACAGGCGGCGCTGGGAGTGACGGGATTATATGTACTGTTTTTCCTGTGCCCCGCTTTTAAATCTGTCAATTATTTCTTTCAATTGACGATCTTGATCGGTTTTGTCTTTACGGCGTATCGTTTCGGCGGGGAAAAAACGGCCCGTCTGCTGGCCTGTGTGACGGCGTTCAGAATGCTGATCGCTTTCTTTTCTTTGTTCGGGTCTTTGTTGTATACGGGGGTCGGGCTGATTGTTTCCGGACTGGTTATTCTGGGAATTGCTTACGGTTGTCTGCGGGCGGACGCCTATTTGAAATTAAATGCGGCCGGGAAAGGAAAAAAGAATGAATAAAGCGGCATTATTATTGTTTATACCGGTTATGATTTTATTGGGGTGGGTTATTTCCGTTCAAACCGCCGTATCGACGGGAACGCCGATCGTTATGCCTGTCCGCGGATTTGATCCGCGCGATATTCTGGCCGGACATTATTTGGCCGTCGCCGTTGATTATGACGCGTTTGCGTCCGAATGTGCCGACAGGCAGGGAAAGCAGCGCTGGCAAAAAGCCGAAGCGTTTTTCTGTCCCGATATCGGAAAAATTGTTTTAAACAAACCGGCGGATTGCACTGTTTTTATCAAAGGTTACTGCCGTTACGGACGTTTTAACGATAATGTCAGCCGTTTTTATATTCCCGAAAAATTATCGCGTCCGTTGGAACAAGCTGTCCGCAAACCGGAAAACAACCCTCAGCTGCTTTTAAGCGTTTCCCGCGACGGCCGGGCATTCCCGCGGGATTTGATACTGGACGGTTTGCCTTTTGCCGAATGGCTGAAACGACACAAAGAATAACGCGTTTTGTTTCCCCGTCGGGACGGCGGGAATAATCTGTTTTATATTTTTTCTTGGCTTTACAAACAATCGGGCTGCTTCTAGTATCAAAGGGCGGCCGGGGGGAATTCGGCCCGCGGAGTGTAGCAGCTCCTTACCAATAAAAAAACCCGCCCTTTTTCGAGGGAGCCGGGGAAATAAGCTTATGTCGAATAACCCGGACTGTATTGGTACAGTTGCTAACTCCCTCACCTTAGAAGCTTTTCTAAGGTGAGTTTGTTTTTTTTAAACAAATATCAGGAGTTTGAAATCATGATTACCACACATTCACCCGAAGAGTTCAGATACCGTCTGGCTGAAACTGTCCGAAAAGTCCGGCTGGAGCACGGATATGAAACTGTATATGACCTGGCGGCAGCCATTAATCTGCCCGTAAAAGAATTAATGGCTTTGGAAACAGGTAATATGAAAAGTTTCGGCGTTTTATTCCGGTTGGCAAAATTTTACGGAAAACGTATCCGTATTGATTTTATTTAATTATCCGTGTCTTTTATCCGTTGAGTGATGAAAAAGCCCCGGATCCGGGGCTTTTTCGGCAAGTGTTACTGCGGCGGCGGGACGGACGGATCCGATACGGGCGGCGTTTCGGATTCTTCGGGTTTGATAACGCGGCGTCCCCACATTTTAGGCGCTGCCGGTTTTTCAGGTTCGGCCGCGGTTTCCTGCGCCGGTTCCCTTTTTTTGAACATGCCGGTTGCTGCTTTTTCGATTTCTTCGGGATTAACGGGTTCCAAATCTTTGGATACGGCGTCTATAAACGTATCCAGCCATTCTTTGATCGGTTTGGCGGAAAATTCTTTTGTATCGCCGCCGTATAAAAACGAAACGGCCGGACAGTTTCCGCCGGATAAAATAACGTCCACAAAGTCAAACCCTTTTCTGAAACGCAATGCCAGACGGGGAGTCGTTACACAGGAAACGATTTTCGTAACGTTCATGTCATAACTGGCGGCGTTGAACAGTTTATTTTGGACTTCTTTCATGCCGGTTTCGTTCAATGAACCGCAGTTGCCGGTGTGCGCGTATCCGTCAATTGTTGCGCTGCGTTTTTTAGGGCTTTTTCTGGCAATTCCGTAACAGAGCGCTTCTTCCGGTTCGCCGACGATATAGGCGGCGTCCGCGCGGATACGTTCGCGTATTTCTCTGGCAACGATTTTTTCATAAGGTTCTTCTTCTTTATTGCCTGTATCACTTTCTTCGGCAGCCGGGCGCAATGAATTTCCGCCGTACGAAGATGACCCCGTTGAATCAAATCCTGTACCGGCATTGTAAAACATCTGCGCCGATACGGGCACTGCAAAAAATGAAGAAAGAGTGCAGCAGATCAGCAAATGATGGATTTTTTTCATGCTTTACCTCCTTTTTTTCGGGATTGAGCTGATTTTTCAGCCGTTTTTTTCGCTGCTTTTTTCTTTGCCTTTTCGGCCGGTTTCTTCACCGCCGGCGGGCAGAATTTTTCCGAATTTTTTAAAAAAACCTGCGGATCAATCCGTTTGTTTTTCCAGGAAACCACCCAGTGCAGATGAGGCCCCGTCGCGCGGCCCGTCATACCGATTCGGCCGATTTCCTGACCTTTTTTAATTTTTTGTCCTTCTTTGACGGCAATTTTGCTCATGTGGATATAGCTGGTGACAATATCCTGACCGTGGCCGATCAAAACGGTTTTACCCGATAAGAACATGTCGTCATGCGCCAATAAAACGACTCCGTCAGCCGGAGCGGTGATTTTCGATCCTTCTTTGTTGGCGATGTCCAAAGCATTATGAGAATTTCCCGGAACGCCGTTCATGATGCGCTGAGACCCGTAAACGCTGGAAATTCTGCCGGCGGCCGGCATGGCAAAACACAGTGGCAGATCCATATCGACGTTCTTCAGGCGAGCGTTTTGAGTTAAAACGGCTTCTTCGGCGATTCGTTTCTCTTCTTCTTCGGAAGGTGTGACCGTATTTTGCGGCAGGCCGTCAACGCGCTGAATATTCCATTTTCTGGGCATGATCGGATAGGTTCGGACGGTTTTTTGTTTGTCTTTTACGGCGGTAAAGGTCAAAGTTCCCGTGTCGTCGCGTCCGATGCCGAAAGCAAACCAGCCGTCTTTGCGCAGCGCGATTTTTTCCCCGTTGACAGTCAGATCCGATCCCGGCGTGACAAAGCCGAACAGCATTTCTCCCTGACGCATCTGGCCTTGAAAAAACAAAACGGGCGCTTCTTCGGCAAAGGCCGTTCCCGCTGTTACGGCGGCAGAAAACATAAAAATCAAAAAAAGGCGTTTCATAATAATCGTCCCTGTTTGTCGTCATCGGTTGTTTTTTGTTTTTTCCGGGCGGACGTTTTTGCCGTTCCGGTTTGTGTGGACACAGGCAGAACGCCGTCTGAAAATTTCAACATCAATTCTTGATGCGCAGCGGCTTCCGCCGCCGCTGCCAGCGGTTTTCCCTGTTTCGTCAGCGCCAGGACAAAACCGCGTTCCAATATACGTTCGTATGAAAAACTGTCTAGCAGACGGGTGGCCGTTTGAAAACGGTTTTCTGTCCGGGTCAGCAGAGTCTGAATCTGCGTTCCTAATGGAAAAGCGGTTTGGAACAATTTATTTTTGGCTTGTTCCAACAGAAAATCCGGACGTGTCAGGCGCAAAGCGGAAGCGTCCAAAAAATTCTTTTTATCGGCAATAAAAACTTTTAACGCGTTTTCCAGCCGCTCGGTTCTGTCGTCCAGCCGTTGCGCCTGTTCTTCGACGATTTGTTCCAAAGACGGCAGGCCGCGTATTAACCCCGTCAAAATATTGCTTTGTTCGGTTGTCAGACGATTGACGGCTGCTTTCAGCCGCATTTCGGCTTCGGAGAGCGCCAGACTTAATTCTTTGCGTACGGGAACGGCTTTTTCCGCGGCCCCCGTCGGAGTCGGCGCACGCAAATCGGCCGCGTAGTCGATCAAAGTCGTGTCTGTTTCATGACCGACGGCAGAAATCAGCGGAATCTGCGATTCGGCCGCGGCGCGCACGACGATTTCTTCGTTAAACGCCCATAAATCCTCTAATGATCCGCCGCCGCGTGCGACGATCAATACGTCGGGGCGCGGGATCAGGCCGTCCGGAGTCTGCAATCCCGCCGGCGGAATCGCATTAAATCCGCGAATGGCCGCGGCAACCTGTCCGGCGGCTTCTTCCCCTTGCATCAGGGACGGCCACAATAAGACATGCCGGGGAAAACGGTCGTTTAAACGATGCATAATATCGCGGATTACGGCGCCGGTCGGCGAAGTAATAACGCCGATAACGTCCGGCAAAAAGGGGATTTTCTTTTTGCGTTCGGAGGAAAACAGTCCTTCCGCTTCCAGTTTTTTACGGCGTTCTTCAAGCAGTTTCAGCAACGCGCCGACTCCGGCGGCCTGCATGGTTTCCACGATCATCTGATATTTCGATCGGCCGGGATAGGTCGTGATTTTGCCGGTGCAGACGACTTCCAGCCCGTCTTCGGGAACGACGTCCAGCTTTGACGTGCCGCCGCGCCAGCATACGCCGTCCAGAACGGATTCTTCGTCTTTCAAGGCAAAGTACATGTGTCCGGACGCCGCCTTTTTAAATCCGGATATTTCGCCTTTGACGCGGACAAAGGCGAAATTATTTTCCACCAGCCCTTTTAAAGCCAGAGAAACGGCCGTTACGGATAACGGTTCGGGAACCGCTTTTTCGACGGCGGGCAGATCGGCGGCTATTTCGGGCAAATCAACAAACAAAGGTTTTGTGGTCATTTTTCCTCTCCGCGCAGCGTTTTGAAAAAGTCCGTCAGCAGACCGGCGCATCGCGTCTGCGCCATGCCGCCGTAAATTTCCGGCACAAACAAATTCGGCGCGTGCTGATAAAGCCTGCAGCCGTGTTCAACGCCGCCGCCTTTAACGTCATAAGCCCCGAAATACAGCCGGCGCAGACGGGCGAAAGAAACAGCCGCCGCGCACATCGGGCACGGTTCCAGAGTAACATACATGTCGTATCCGTTTAAACGGGTTTGTTTTGTTAAACGGCAGGCCTTTTTTATCGCCAGAATTTCGGCGTGCGCCGTCGGATCCCGGTCGCGTTCGGTGCGGTTGACGGCCGACGCGACGATTTGACGCCTTTCCGGGTTAAAAATGACGGCGCAGACAGGAATTTCACCGGCTTCTGCTGCTTTTTCCGCTTTTTTTACGGCCGTATCTATAACATTTTTTAAAAAAGTATCCATATAATGAAAGTGTCTTTCTTAAAAAAGGAAGTCAAGAAAAACCTCTTTTAATCGGCATAAGGGGTTGGTATACTGCTGTGCTTTGTAAAAGGATAAAAATGTGGCGGCAGACGTTGCGATAGAAAATACGGTTTATAAAATCGGCGGCTTTAAAGTTGACCGGGAAATTGTCCGCTATATTCGGGAAGCCAGTGAAATCAGCGGCGTCAGCTTTGATTATATGATGGCGAAGGCCGGTCATGAAAGCCGGTTTGAAGTCAACGCCGCCGCCGAACGTTCCAGCGCGGAAGGATTGTACCAGTTTACGGCCGATACCTGGCTGCAGCAGATGAAACTGCACGGGGCGAAATACGGTTATGCCCGGCTGGCGTCGCAGATTTACCGCGACGGCCGGGGGCGATACCGCGTTAAAACACCCGAAGACCGCGAGGAAATCCTGTCTTTGCGCCGTTCTCCGCGCATATCGGCTTTGCTGGCGGCCGAATTTGCCAAAAGCAATCAGAAAATTTTAAGCGATCAGATCGGCGGAGAAATCAGCCCCGTCGATTTGTATCTGGCTCATTTCATGGGGCCGTCCGGGGCTGTTATGCTGCTGCGCGCGGATAAATTTACGCCGTACAAATATGCGGCCGATCTGTTTCCGGAAGCCGCTTTGGCCAATCCGCCGATCTTTTATACCGAAAAAAAGAAAATGCGCACGGTTCGTCAGGTTCGTCAGAAAATTGAAGAAATTTTTCAGGACAATATCGACCGTTTCGCCGTTTTGCCGAAATCGTTGAAAGTCTGGCTGGACAGGCAGCCCGGCGAACGTAAAAACAAAAAATCTTCCGTCGTCGTCGAAGCGCCTATTTTAAAAATGGAAGCCGGCCTGACCGGTGTGGCGTCCGGCCAGACGCCCGCGCCGATGCCCAAAGTCGTTGAAAGTTTTGAGCTGGCAAAAATTTTGCCCGGCGAAGGTATTAATCTGGACGATGAGGACGCTTTGAACGCGTTAAAACGGGATTCTTTTGAGCTGGAAGCCTTTTCCGGCAACAGCGACGCCGTTTCCGCCGATTTTCTGCCGTCCGTGCGCGCCAGTTATCAGCTGAAGGGAATTACGTCTTTGGAAACGGAGGTCGATCCTGAAAAAAAGCCGGTTTATACCGCCGATCAGGTCACATTTTTTGAAACGGACGAATATATTGTCCAATCGGCTCTGCCCGTTTTAATGACGGCCAGCGCCGTTCCGGCAGAACCCTTCGCACAACAGAAAAAGGAAACCAGATGAATACCCCGAAAGGCGAAAGAATCGCCAAAGTCGTTGCCCGCGCGGGCATTTGTTCGCGCCGTGAAGCCGAACGCTATATTGAGCAGGGCCGTATCGCCGTTAACGGCCGAGTACTGACGTCGCCCGCCGTTGTCGTAACGCAGGCCGATGTGATTACCGTAGATCAGAAACCTTTGCCGGCAAAAGAAAAAACACGTGTCTGGCGGTATTATAAACCGGCCGGACTGGTGACTTCGCACAAAGATCCGGAAGGGCGGCCGACTGTTTTTGATTCTCTGCCCGACACGCTGCCGCGCGTTATTTCCGTCGGTCGGCTGGATTTAAATTCGGAAGGCCTGCTGCTGTTAACCAACGACGGAGAGTTCGCTCGTCAGATGGAATTGCCGTCAACGGGGTGGACACGGCGTTACCGGGTGCGCATACATGGTGAAATGACGCCCGAAATCATGGAAAAGCTGGCGGCCGGCGTTACGGTTGAAGGTGTGCGTTATGCCGGCGTTCAGGTCGTCATTGATAAAAAACAAGGGTCGAATACGTGGCTGACCGTTGCTTTGAAAGAAGGAAAAAATCGTGAAATCCGGCGGCTGATGGAATTTTTCGGATTTCAGGTTACCCGGCTGATTCGCATTTCTTACGGTCCTTTTCAGCTGGGGAATCTGGAAAAAGGCGCCGTTGATGAAATTTCAGGCAAGGCTTTACAAGAACAGACCGGCGGCAAGATCGCCATTGAAAAGCTGCCTCGTCACAAAAAATAGGAAAATTTGTTTTTTACGATAAAAAAGAAGGGAAGTTTTTGCAAACCTCCCTGAGAGTTTTTTTGGGAAAACGAAATGAAAAGTTACCTTTCCAAACCTTTTATTCTGGAAATTCTCTGATACCCGATTTTTTTTGCCGGTTTGGCAGGCTGAGCCGCCGGTTCTCCGCCGCGTCCGAAACCGACGGCGGTTTCCTTGCCGGACGGGCCGTTTTTAATCAGCTCGCCTTCGCGCCCGAAGCCGATGGCCCGGCGCATTCCCAGCTGTTCCAGCAAAATATTTTCGGGAGATTTTGAAATAAATTCCCCTTCACGGTTAAACCCGATCGCACGGCGTTTTTCACCCGTTTGCACCGCCTGCGCGCCGCTGGGCATCAAGTCGCATAAAGGGTATGTTCCAAGACAAAATTCCGTTACAGACTTAACCATGAAAAGCTCCTGTCACAAAAGGTATTTTTGACAAAAATACTTGCTTTTGTCTTTTTTGTCAAATAAAAAAGAAAAAGAGGATTAAAAAGAATGCGGATTATTGCTGGGAAATATCGGGCAAAAAAACTGACGGCTCCGGACGGTATGACGACTCGGCCGACTTCGGACAGGGCGCGCGAAGCTGTTTTTAACATGTTGGATTCCAAGCTGCGCAAAAACGGCGCCGGCTGGGAAAATCTGGTCGTTCTGGACGTTTTCGCAGGAACGGGGGCTTTGGGGATCGAGGCTTTGTCCCGTGGGGCAAAAGTTTTGTTCGCCGCGGAAAAAGATCCGGCGGCCGCGCGGTGTTTTTATCAAAATGCCGCCTCTTGTATCAAAGACGGCTTGCAGGTTTGTTTGTTTTCTGATGCGCTGGATCCTCCGTCGGCGCGCGTTCCGGCTTCGATCGTGTTCATGGATCCGCCGTATGATCAGGGGCTGGTTGCTCCCGCGTTGGATATTTTAACCCGGAAAGGGTGGATTGACCGGCAGACAATATGCGTTGTTGAAGTCGCGCGTCATGAACAAGATGTGCTGCCGCCGGATTTTGCGGTAACGGACCGCCGCGTTTATGGCAAGGCGGAAATTTTATTTGCCCGTCTTAAATAAATCCCAGCTGCTGGGCAATTAAAACGGCTTTTGTTCTGTTTTCCGCATGCAGACGGGTCAGCAGCGAATTGATGTGCAGTTTGACCGTGGATTCGGAAATATTCATTCTCAGCGCAATAGTGTGATTGGAACAACCTTCGCCCAGATGTTTCAACGTTTCGATCTGCCGCGGCGTCAGTTTATATTTTTTTTGGAACAATTCTTTTCTGCCGGGTTTGTAACGGTCGGGCAGGTTTTCCAATATCTGCGCCGGCAGATACGGTATGCCGTCCAAAATCAGACGCAGGACATTCGTATTAAGAGCCTCCGGGCTTTTTTTGCAGATATATCCGCTGATACCGAAAGTAAAAAAACTGAGAATGTTTTTTGTGCTGTTTGACATTAAAACGATTTTTGTCGGCGACATTAAATCCAACAGTTCCGTTATTTTTTCTTTTCGCGGAGAAACGACCAGTTCTTTTTCAATAAAAAGAAAATCTGTTGCTTTTTGTTGTTTAACAAATAAAAGCAATTCTTCAAAACCGAAAAATTCATTAATATCCGTCACGTTATTAAACGTGCGAAGAACGATAATCAACTGTTTTTTAAACTTCGAATCTTTGCCTGCAATTAATATTTTCATAGCTCTTTGCCCTATTTTTCTAAAACTTTAGTCGATTTTTTCGATAAGTCAAGGAGATAGAAGTTTGTCATAAATCTATTGATAATAATTGATATGCAGAGTATTTATTATGTAGGAGGTTGTTTGTATTTTAATTTTTTATGTATTATGTGAAATTAAAAATTTTAATTTTTTTATTTCTTCAAGTTATAATCTATCTGATTTTTTTGATATTACCGACAAAACTTATGGCGGGAAACATATCTGGAGTATGTACGATATGTATAAGTAGTTGTCATCGCATGTGATCAGGGGAAATCGGACGAGCCAATTCGGGTTTGTTTTCGACTGATTGCCGGTATGTTAAATTAAGTGGTTGGAGTATAATAAAAAAAGCCTTCTGAAGAGGGCTTTTCTTTTTGTATTTATTTGATTAGTATTATTTTCGCAGCCGGTAGGCCGGCTGCGGAGTGTAGCAGCTCCTTAAGATGAAAAATCCCGTCCTTTTACGAGGGAGCCGGGGATATAAGCGTGTATGCGTCGAATAACCCGGACTGACATCTTACAGTTGCTAACTCCCTCACCTTAAGGACTAATCCCTAAGGTGAGTTTGTTTTTTTACAAACTAAGAGGAGTTACAGAAATGCCATTAAAAACCCATTCAATCGAAGAGTTCAGATACCGTTTGGCGGAAACACTGCGCACGGAACGGATCAATCACGGATATGAAACGGTGTACGATTTGTCCGAAGCCATGAATATTCCCGTCAGAACGTTAATGAACATGGAAACGGGAAACGTCAGCGGTTTCGGGGAATTATTCCGCTTGGCTCGTTTTTACGGCAAGCGGGTCAAAATCGAATTTGAATAAATAAAGAAAAGCCCTCTGACGAGGGCTTTTCCATATTTTAAAAATACGGTTATTTCCGAACCAGCGGTTTGTATTTCACGCGGTGAGGCTGATCGGCGTCGGCGCCCAGACGGCGTTTTTTGTCAGCTTCGTATTCTTCATAATTGCCTTCGAACCATTCGACGTGGCTGTCGCCTTCGAATGCCAGAATATGCGTTGCAATACGGTCTAAAAACCAGCGGTCGTGCGACGTCACGACGGCGCAGCCCGGGAAAGCCTGCAACGCTTGTTCCAATGCGCGCAGCGTATCAACGTCCAAATCGTTTGTCGGTTCGTCCAACAAAATCACATTGGAACCCGATTTCAGCATTTTGGCCATATGGACGCGGTTGCGTTCTCCGCCGGACAACAAGCCGACTTTTTTTTGCTGATCGGAACCTTTGAAATTAAACTGGCCGACATAAGCGCGCGACGGAATTTTACGTTTGCCCAGCGTCACTTCGTCATTGCCGCCGGAAATTTCTTCCCATACCGTTTTATTGGGATCCAAAGCGTCGCGGCTTTGGTCAACATAGCCCAAAACAACGGTTTCGCCGATGCGGAAATTGCCGGAATCCGGGGTTTCCTGACCCGTAATCATGCGCATCAGCGTCGTTTTTCCCGCGCCGTTCGGGCCGATTACGCCGACAATACCGCCGGGCGGCAGTTTGAAAGACAAATCGTCAATCAGTAAACGGTCGCCGTAACCTTTGGAAATGTTTTTGGCTTCGATGACCAGGTCGCCTAAACGCGGGCAGGGCGGAATAACAATCTGCGCATTTTCGATTGTCTGTTTGTCCGCTTCGTTGACCAAAGCGTCAAACGCCTGAATACGGGCTTTTGATTTTGCCTGGCGGGCGCGCGGACTTTGACGGATCCATTCCAGTTCCTGCTTGATCGTGCGCTGACGGGCGGATTCTTCTTTGGCTTCCTGCGCCAGACGTTTTTCCTTTTGTTCCAACCAAGAAGAATAGTTGCCTTCATACGGAATGCCTTCTCCGCGATCGAGTTCCAAAATCCAACCGGTCACGTTATCCAAAAAGTAACGATCGTGCGTTACCATGACAACGGTTCCCGGATAATCGTGCAAGTGTTGTTGCAACCAGGCAACGGATTCGGCGTCCAGATGGTTTGTCGGTTCGTCCAACAGCAACAAATCAGGTTTTGACAGCAATAAGCGGCACAACGCGACACGGCGTTTTTCACCGCCGGACAGCTTGGTCACATCGGCGTCCGCCGGCGGACAGCGCAGCGCGTCCATCGCGATTTCAATCGTGCGTTCCAGATCCCAGCCGTTGCAGGCGTCGATTTTTTCCTGCAGTTCCGCCTGTTCGGCAATCAGAGCGTTCATTTCGTCGTCGGTCATTTCTTCGGCGAATTTCATGGAAATTTCTTCAAAACGCTTCAACAGATCACGCGTTTCACCGCATCCGTCCATGACGTTTTCCATAACGTTCTTTGTCGGATCCAACTGCGGTTCCTGAGGCAAATAGCCTACGCTCGCCCCTTCGGCCGCCCACGCTTCGCCGTTAAATTCGGTTTCAATGCCGGCCATGATCTTTAACAATGTCGATTTACCGGCACCGTTCGCGCCCAAAACACCGATCTTTGCCCCCGGAAAGAAAGACAGCCAGATGTTGTTTAACACCTGCTTGCCCCCCGGATAGGTCTTGGACAGGTTTTTCATCACATAGATATACTGGTATGAAGCCATAATGTTCCTCTTTTAATCAATGAAATTACGGCTGTTATACCAGATACCTTTGATTCTTCAAAGCAAAATAAGCTTATTCTTCGGTTTCGTTCGTCTGCTTGAAGCTCAGCTTTTGTCCGTCGGACGTGGTCAAGGTCAATTCATCGCCTTTGCGTTCATAGGAAACGACTTTTGACAAGGATTGCAGATAGTTTTGTTCCGCCTGCATCAATTCCTGCGGTCCCATCATCATGGTAACGCCCGCCGGTCCCAACGTTAATTTGTTGCCTTCAAGCTTATAAGCGCCGAAATAGCGGTTGACGGCGGATTTTCCGGCGTATTTCATCTCAGCGGGATTGAAGCTGATCGTGATCTCGGCATTATTCATCGCGTTTTGCAGCTGATAAGTTCTGTTATCCAAGGGTTCTGTCGAAGCAGAACAGGCCGTTAAAAGGCAAGCCGTTAAAAAAGTGAATATTTTTTTCATGACGGATCTCCGCTAAAAAAAGAAACCTGTCTGTTATTGTTGTTTTTTTTGTTTTAAAACGCAAGGCAAAACCGATTTGTCGATTAAAGCCTTTTGAAGATATGGTCTTTTCATAAAAAGGGGCTATAATATATCGGTTCAGAATTTAAAAAAGCAGGAAAAGAAAATGTCGGAATTTCATGAAATCAATCCGGATAAATTCATTCAAAGCCCGTTTCATTTGATCGGTAAAGTCTGGCAGTTGATTTGCGCCGAAAGTGACGGAAAAGTGAATGCCATGACGGCGTCTTGGGGCGGACTGGGGGTGATGTGGGGAAAAAATGTCGCTTACATTGTTTTGCGCCCGCAACGTTATACAAAAGAACTGGTCGATAAAGCCGAAACGTTTTCCTTGTCGTTTTTCGGGGATTGTTTCAGGGATATGCTGACGTATATGGGAACGACCAGCGGCAGAAACGAAGATAAAATCGCTCAATCGGGATTGACGGTCTTATATGACGGCAAAACGCCTTATTTCGAAGAAGCAACGGCCGTGATGCTGTGTAAGAAAATGTATGCTCAAAAGATGTCGCCGGATTGCTTTATTGATCTTGCGGCGCGTGAAAAATGGTATCCCGAAAAGGATTATCACACGCTTTACATCGCGGAAATCGAAAAAATTTTACTCAAGGCGGATCTATGATTTTTTATTTTTCAGGAACGGGAAATTCGAAATGGGTGGCCGAAGAACTGGCTCACCGGCTAAAAGACAAAGCCGTCTTTATTCCTCAAGCCAAAACGGAATACAAATCGGACGAAGATGAAAAAATCGGATTTGTCTTTCCGATTTATGCGTGGTCCGCACCGAAAATCGTCTTTGATTTTATTGATCGCGTTCAATTTGAAAACGTGAAGAATCCCTTTGTTTACTTTGTTTGTACGTGCCATACGCAGACAGGAACGATTGATAAAATCATGAAAAAAGCTCTTGCCAAAAAAGGCTTGTCTTGCGATGCGGGATTTTCTTTAAGAATGCCGAACAATTATTTGTTGGCACCTTTTGTTAAAGTCGATTCCGAAAAAAAGAAAATACGACTGGTTGCTCAAGCGCAGGCGCGTCTGGATATGATTGAAGAAAAAATCCGAAACAAAGAAAACGTTTTTAAAATCGGACGCGGGATCGGAGCTTCTTTGCTTTCTTCAATCGGCAGACCGTTGTTTGAAAAATTTATGACGGTCAAAGGGTTTTATGTCACCGATGCGTGCAATCAATGCGGTTTATGTGAAAAAGTCTGTCCCGTGCACAACATTTGCGTGACCGAAAAACCGGTTTGGGGCGATCGTTGCGAAATGTGTCAGGCGTGCCTGAATTATTGTCCGCAACAGGCAATCCAATACGGACATTATACAAAGAATAAAAAGAGATACGTTTTTTCCAAAAAACTGTTGGACGGTTCGGATTAACGACCGCCGCCCCCGCCGCCGCCGAATCCGCCGCCCGAAAAACCGCCGCCGCCCGATCCCGATTTGCTTGGTCGCAGGCAGGATCCGGCAACCGCGGTGCGCAAACCGTCCGCAAAACGGGCGGAAGAAAAAGGCCGTCCCGAATACCATTGTGGTTTATAGCTCATTTGAGCAGAGATCTGTTGCATTTTTTCCGCCCATTCTTTTTCCAGTCCCAATAAAACGGCATAAGGCAACAGCCGTTCCATTTTATCGAAATCGACTTCCTTTGGCATTCCGGTATCAACGGTTGTTAAGAACATTTTGATCCCGTCCATGTAAGCGATGACCTGCATACCTTCCTCGGTCGGCAGAATAATTAAATGAGCGTAAATCAACAAAGCCAGAGCACCGATCACGTAAAAAAGAATAATTTGATGAATATACTCGACAGTGTAAGTTGTCGTCATGATCATATAAAAATGAGCCGCGATAAAAAGTAAAACAACGATCGGCATATAGCTGATCACGCCTGATGAGATCATTTTCAGAATGCTTTTTCCGACCGGTATGAGGAAGATCATATAAAACGCCATAACGAAAGATAAGGGCAGGGCGTTGACTTTATAACATTGATATATTGTCAGACCGACTAACAACAAAAGACCGAAAATCACAAAAGGCGTATGGGAGTTAAAATATTTTTTGCCTGTCTTTCGATCCAGAAAAGAACAAAAATCCTTGAGGAATTTTTCCATTGTCGGCGTATATGTTCCCGAAAGGGTTAAAGGAAATTTAAGATTGTGCTCGAAATATTTTTCTTCTCCGTTTTCACCGTCCCGCAAACGGGAAATATGGAACGAACTCTTTTCTTTAATACTTAAAAATCCTGAAATGCACCCTTGCAACAAAGCGGCGGAAAAACAGCCGTCTTTATTTTTGCCGTAAGAATAAATCCAGCCCGCCTGAGCCGGCGTTAAATCGGGAACGCCTTTAAATCGGGGCATAACAGCTTCTTTTTGCGGGTCTTTCCCAAAAAAGAACCAAGTAATAAATAAATAGCCCAGAAAAATGACGGCGGATAAACGAAACATTTTCGTTAAAGGCACCTGATCATAAAAAGGCAAAACGGGAATATTGACGATTCCTTTTTGAAATCCTGCGGCAATCGTGAAGCCCTCTTTGCTTTTTAAAGTCCGTCCCGTCGTAAAAACGCCGTTTTCATAACTTCCTTTTTCTTTGGAACCTTTTTTCCCGATGTATGAGGCTTGTTGCAAAACCGGAATGTTATCAGGCAAAATCACGCGGGCGGAAGCCTTGCGAATGGGGAATTGCCAGCGGTCTCCGGTGACATTCCAGTACAACTCGTCATAGTCGTCAAAGCCTGAGATGACATTTTCGGCCCGATATGTGATTTCAAAAGTATATACGCCGTCATGAGGTAAAAAATCATCGGTTCCCGTGTTTATTCTGAAATAAGAACCGGTGTTTCCCGTAAAGTACGGTTCCGGTTGATTGTCCCGGCGTACCGATAAAACGTCATAGGTTACGCCTTTTGTTTTGGGTAAATCACGATAAATGCCGCGCTTTATTTTCTTGCCTTCACGCTGAACCGTAATGCGTTCGCGAACAATGACGGAAGCGTCCGTCCGAACGGTGATTTCCGTATCGTAATTTAAAATTTCTTCGGCGGCAAAAGCCGAACCGGAAAACAAAAAGAATAAGAATAAAAATAAGATTTTTTTCATTTAAAAGGTTACTTTGACATTTTCTTTGGCAGCGTCATCAATATCGAAGAATTCTTTTTTGGCAAAACCGAATCGCCGCGCAATCAGATTTGAAGGAAAAGAATCAACGGCCGTATTATAATTGCGCACCGTCGCGTTGTAATAACGGCGGGCGTTTTGCAGATCGTCTTCAACCGTATTTAAAGAATTTTGCAATTCGATAAAATTATTGCTGGCTTTTAAATCCGGGTATCTTTCGCTTAAAGCAAACAGAGATTTCAGGCTTTGCGTCAAATCGTTCTCGGCCGCTGCTTTTTGAACGGGCGTTGCCGCGTTGATCGCCGCGCTGCGCTTTTCGACGATTTGTTCCAGAGTCTTTTGTTCATATCCGGCGTATCCTTTAACGCATTCCACCAGATTGGGGATCAGATCGTAACGGCGTTTTAACTGGACGGAAATGCCGCTCCAGCCTTCTTCGCATTGGTTTTGCATGCGGACAAAACGGTTGTAAAGAAAAACAAGATAAAGAGGGATCAGGATAATTAAAAAAAGCGCGGCGGACATGACGGTCATTCCCATATAAAAAAACTGTAAAAAGTGTAGCATTTTATGAAAATGTGAAAAAGAAAAAACGGATTTTTATAAAAAAAAGATCCCCTTTTCGCAAAGGGGACCTTTTCCGTTCCAAGGAGAACTTATTTCTTGATCGCGGCCAGATATTTGGCGGGGAAAGCCGCATAGAAAGCCGCTGCCTTGACCAGATGGTCTACCGGGCACTGATCTTCAACCGTATGGGCATAGATTTCGTTTGCCGGACCAAAGCCGATTGTCGGAATCTTGTGCAGTCCCATGGTGGCGATGCCGTTTGTCGAAAACGTCCACTTGTCCACTTTCGGCGTCGGGCCGACAGTGTCTTTGTACGCTTCAACCGCGGCGACACACCCCGGGTGATCTTCTTCCAGAACCCATGTCGGATAGTATTTTTTAAAGTTCGGCACATAACCCGTGTAAGACGGCGTCGTATATGTCAAAACTTCGACGTCGGCGTCTTTGCCGACTTCAAATCCGGCGCGTTTAACGGCGTCTTTGACTTCATTGACGGCGATTTCTTCGGTTTCACCGGCGGTCAGACGGCGATCCAAATGAATGTAAGCTTCATCGGGAACGGCACACAAAGACGGCGTTTTGCAATCAATGTAAGAAATCGTAATCGTGCCTTTGCCCAAGAACGGATCAACATGCAAACGATCATTCAATTTTTCGATTTCGTTGGCAATCTTGGCCATCATATAGACGGCGTTTTTACCGCGTTCGGGCGCGGAACCGTGGCAGGAAACACCGTGTGTGCGCACACAGATTTCCATACGACCGCGATGACCGCGATAGATGTTCAGGTTCGTGGGTTCCGTAATGACGACGATTTCCGGAGCGGGATCCAGAACTTTTTCTTTCATGATGACGTCCCAACACAAACCGTCGCAGTCTTCTTCCTGAACGGTACCGGTGACCCACAAGGTGTAATCGCCTTCCAGTCCCAGATCCTTAATGATCTTGCCGGCATAAACCATGGACGCCATACCGCCTTCCTGATCGGAAGCGCCGCGACCGTAGATGATGCCGTTTTCCAATTTGCCTTTGTACGGATCGCAGGACCACAATTTCGGATCGGCGATACCGACCGTGTCAATATGAGCGTCCATGGCGATAACGTGTTTGCCGTGTCCGATACGACCCAAAATGTTGCCCATCTTGTCGATGCGGACTTCGTCAAAGCCGACTTTTTCCATTTCCTGTTTAATGCGCAGGATAACGTCTTTTTCCTGACAGGATTCAGACGGAATGGCAACCATATCGCGCAAAAACTTCGTCATATCGTCGCGATATTTTTCAGCGGCCTGAATGATTTTTGTATCCATTGGATTTTGATCCTTTCGTTAGATTCTGTAAAAAAGACAGGCAGAAGCCTTTCATCAGGCTTCTGCTTTTTAAATTAGAAATTGATGCGCGGAGTTGCACGTTCTTTCATCGCTTCCAGAACGGCAGCCACGTCTTTAAAGCGGCGGTTCATAATCATGGACGCAATGATATAGGGTTTCCAGCCGGCTTCATGATACGTATCCAGACGATAACGATCAAACACGGAAGCGGCGACTTCGCCTTCTTTGCAGGAAACGCCGGTAATGTCAGCCGGCAGGCAGTGCATGTACAATGCTTTTCCGCCTTTTGTCAGCTTCATTTTTTCTTCGGTGCATTCCCAGTTTTTGAATTTGGCGTTGTTGGCCAGACATTCTTTTTCCAAAGCCTTCAGGCCGTCCATGTCTTTGGCCTTCAGCAATTCGGTGCGGCGGCCCATGACGGCGTATGGCGCCCAGGATTTCGGATAAACGATATCGGCGTCTTTGAACGCTTCTTCCATGGAATGAACGATTTCAAATTTCGTTCCGTTGGCTTTTGCCTGTTTGGCGGCGACCTGTTCGACTTCCGGAATCAGGTTGTATCCTTCCGGATAAGCCAGAGAAACGTCCATGCCGAAACGGGTCATCAGGCCGATAATGCCCTGCGGAACGGACAGCGGCTTGCCGTAAGACGGGGAATAAGCCCATGTCATGGCCAGTTTTTTGCCCTTCAGATTTTCCAGTCCGCCGAAATGTTCTTTCAGCCAAGCCAGGTCGGCCATGGACTGCGTCGGGTGGTCAATGTCGCACTGCAGGTTGATCATTGCCGGACGGTTGGGCAGAACGCCTTCTTTATATCCCATATCCAGCGCTTCGGCGACTTCGACCTGATAGGTGTGGCCGGCGCCCAAATACATGTCGTCGCGGATACCGATGACTTCGGCGCAGAAAGAAATCATGTTGGCCGTTTCCTGAACCGTTTCGCCGTGAGCAATCTGCGATTTCGTTTCGTCCAGATCCTGCATGCCCAGCCCCAAAAGGTTACAGGCAGAGGTAAAGGAAAAGCGCGTGCGCGTCGAATTGTCGCGGAAAATGGAAATTCCCAGACCTGTTTCAAAGACTTTTGAAGAAATGTTTTTATCGCGGAACAGCTTTAAAATTTCAGCAACGGCCAAAACACGTTTCAGTTCGTCTTCGCTTTGTTCCCAGGTCAGCAGGAAATCTTTTTTATCCAGATCGGATTTATAGCTTTTGATTTCCTTAATCAGTTCTTCGTAATGCTTGCAGCAGCATTCCGCCTTTGTGGAACAGGTCTTTTTTGTTTCACAGGTTTTGGCGGCAGATTTTCTGCAGCATTTCTTTTTTGTTTCAGCCATGGTGACTCCTAACTAAGTAAAAAATTTAAAGTAAATGATCAACGATTTGTCTTCGTTTGACAAATAGTCTAAAGGCGTTCGTATCGAAGTCAACAGCATTATGTGAAAAAGTATGAAAAAAAAGGCTTGCAAAATAACGAATTTTTTGAATCTATGAAAAACCGCAGGGATTTAAACGGGGACAAAAAAAATGATTTTAATTGATGATTCTTTAAAAGCGCTGCTGCCTCGCGCGGCTCTGGGGGTTTTGTCGTGCGCGGCGGACGTGGCGGAAAGCGGCGCCGGGCAGCTGGAAGAATTTGATAAATTGACCGAAGCGTTGGAAACAAAGTATCCGGATTTGCCTTTTGTGGCGCAAAACCCGCATGTTGCCGCGACGCGCGAAGCCTATAAAGCTTTGGGAAAGGATCCGTCGAAATACCGCAATTCGGCCGAAGCGATGCTGCGACGAATCGCCAAAAAAAACGGGCTGTACCGGGTAAATAACGCGGTTGACATTAATAACATGGTTTCGGTGGAATCGGGGTATTCTTTGGGATCGTACGATCTGGCGGCCGTTAAAGGGCAAATCGTTTGGAAAAGAACGCCGGACGGCGAAAAATATCAGGGAATCGGCAAAGACGTTTTAAATATCGAACATCTGCCGGCACTGTATGACGATGAAGGCGTTTTCGGAAACCCGACCAGCGACAGCCGCAGAACGATGATCAATCCGGGGCAGGGAAGGCGGTTATTGTATGTGATTTACGCTTTTGACGGGGTGGAAGAGTTGCCCGCCTGGCTGGATAAAACGGAAGCGCTGCTGGTTAAATTCGCAGCTGCCCGCGATGTTGAAAAACAGATTATCAAGTGTTAAATTTTTTCCTGAACGCATTTTTTGCAAAACGAGCAGCCGTTGCAGATCATCTGTCCGCCGCACTGCGCGCAAAACGGCTTGAATTTTTTTTCATAAGGAGCCGCACGAAACAAAGACGGCTGGTCTGGGGGCATCAGTTTAAAATCAAGCGGTTTGCCGTGATGATGCAGGCCGGATTTAAACGCCTGAACGCTTTGCAGCGATTTGGACGGCATATGGTACGTTTTGCCATCTTTGATAAAGTTTGTGCCCGTTTCCATGAAGCAAAACCGGATATTAAAATCAACGCATTCATCGTACAGCGCTTTGACCCATTCATAATGTAACGGTCGCGCGCCGTCGTAGTTTTCTCCGCCGGCAATGACTTGTTCGATCTGGCCGGCCGGCAGGTATTTTTTTAAACTGACGGGACCGATAAAAGGGGCGGCGACGATACCTTTATGTTTAAAAGGCAAAGAAAACATTATCGGGATACGTTCGTCGGCGCGCGTTTGGTTTTCGCAGGTGACGTTAAAAAAAACGTTTTCCCAGCCCGAACCCCAGTTTTCCGGCAGACAGTTCCCGACCCGTTCGGGGCGTTTGGTCAGCAGCATAAAAATAACGTCGGGACGCCGGCGGATAATCTGCCAGGCTTCGCCGCGCCAGGCGTCGGCCTGCGGTAAAAAGAAATCGGACGTCATGCAAACGCGGATCATTTCTCCGGCGGCTATTTTATAATGTCCGCTTTTATCCTTTTGCAGGGGATAATCAAAATTATTGCCGACTTTAAAAACGTCCGCGCCGTTTTTGCCGCGCTGACGGTCTAAAAAGTACATATAACAGTTTTGGCAGCCTTCGCTTTTTTTAATACAGCCGTGCCAGGGATTCCAAATATCGTGCATACGGAAATTATACGGTGAACGAACTCATTTTAGCAACTGCGTCGTAAAATGTCGTTATTGCCGACACCAGATTCAGGTGGCATTAAATTGTTTTTTTGATATAATCTTTCGCAAGCCGCTTAAATCAGCGGCCTAGGGCTTCAAACACCCTTTTAACCATAGTCGTTCAGGATATGGCGACTATAAATAATCATGCCGATTTCTGTTTCAAGGACGGATCAACCCAGTTAAAAAGTATCATTTTTAAGATCGTCTTTTAATCGAGCATT
>URSF01000010.1 GCA_900550445.1 uncultured Rhodospirillaceae bacterium
GTGCCCGCCGGGAGGGCGTTATGCCCGTGGCGCCGCCACCCCCGCACGGGTAGTAGTTATTCTTTTTCAAAAACGCTTTTAGGCTGCTGACAGACGGGGCAGACATAATCGTCCGGCAGGTCTTCAAACGGTGTATCGCCGTCATAGACGTATCCGCAGACGGAACAAACCCATTTTTCTTTTTTAGCGGCCGGTTTTTCGGCTTTTTCTTCTACTTTTTCAAATTGATCCGGACCGACGCCGCAGATCGGACAGACGTAATCCGCCGGCAGTTCGTCACCTTCATATTCATATCCGCAAACTTTGCATACCCATTTGGTCATTGTATTTTCTCCTTTAACATTTTGTGAACATTTTCCGGTTTTAAAAGCTTCCATGACTTTCGGCTTCCATGATTCCTGATACGCCGTATAGCTCAGGGCTTTTCCCGCGCCGTCCTGCGCGTTCGTGACTTCGCAGAAAAACAGCGTGTGCGTTGACAGCTGCTTTGTTTCCAGGACCTTGCAGTATAAATATGCCGCCGCGTCGTCTAAAACGGGCAGGCCGTTCATCAGATGATGCGGGACTTTTTCCCACTTATCGGCCAGACGGCAGGATTGAAAGCCGAAATTACCGATAATAAACGGGTCTGTCGTTTCGGATAAAACGGAAAGCGTGAATTCTTTGGTTTCTTCAATACATTCCCGCGTCCGAGTCCCCTGATTGCAGCAAATGACCAGCGTCTGCGGCTGGACGGTTGTCTGCATGACGGCGTCAACAACGCAGCCGCCGAATTTCGCGCCGCATTTAACGCCGACGACGTACAGTCCGTAAGTGAGTTTAAAAAAAGCTTTCGTATCTATCATGTCTTCTCCATAAAGTAACGAAATCGTTTAAAATGCAATATAGCCGAAAAGAATTTAAACGAATTGGAATATCTGTTTGCGCTGCCCGACAAATCGGATAGGGCAAACAAGTTTACTGCATCTGCGGCGCGAATACAATCGACAACAGCTGCGGCGGCAAAGGCGGGCGTTAAAATTCAAAGCGGGCTTTTAACATCAGGACGTCTGTCCGAAAACGGGATTTTTCATTAAAGCTTTTAATGTCTTTTCCCGCCTGCAGATGCCTGTATTCTATTCCCAGATTTATTCCGAACAAGCCGTATTCCAGACCGGCGATTCCCTGATAGACGGGGGTCGTTTTATTTTTGACGGAAGCGTATCCGGCTCCTGCGCCGGCGTAAAGTCCCAAAACGGGAATACGGGCGTAAGCGTTTGCCAAAACGCCGTAAACAGTCATGTGCCCCGGCGCGTCTTTGATATTGCTTTTGGAATAGAGGCCTTCTATTTCCGCGCGCAGCGGCAATACCGGCAGGGCGTATCCTACGGCGCCCGAATAAAACGCCGAATTGTCATAGCTGTTTTTAATGCCGTTTCGGGTCGTTTTACTGTCATTGAGGTTTAATCCGATACCGGCGGATACATACATACCGGCCTGCGCCGCGGAAGAAAACAGAATCAAAACGGCGGTGAAAATCAGTTTTTTCATGCAAATCCTTTTTTGTCCGGAGAAAAAAATTACTTTAACCCCAAAACGTCCTGCATGGAATATAACCCTTTCGGTTTATTTTGCGCCCATAAAGCGGCTTTGATCGCGCCGTCGGCAAAGATTTCGCGCGAAGAAGCCTTATGCGTCAGTTCAATGCGTTCGCCCTGTCCGGCAAAAATAACCGTGTGATCGCCGACGACGTCTCCGCCGCGCAGGGCCGCGAAGCCGATTTCGCCTGTCGGTCGGACGCCCGTGTTGCCGTGACGTTCATAACGGGCTGCACTCTTTAATTCAATCTGACGTCCTTCCGCCGCGGCATTGCCCAGACCCAGCGCCGTTCCGGACGGTGCGTCGGCTTTGTTGCGGTGGTGCATTTCGACGATTTCGATATCATAAGAAGGATCTAAAACAGCCGCCGCCTGTTTAACCAAAGCAAACAGTAAATTGACCCCTATGCTCATGTTCGGGGCGGCGACAATAACGGTTTTTTCGGCGCATTTTTTCAGAATTTCCATTTGATCCGCGCTTAGCCCCGTCGTGCCGACAATCAGGATTTTTCCCGTTTCCGCAGCGATTTTAGCGTGTTCAATCGTCGCTGCCGGCGCGGTGAAATCCAAAATGGCGTCGCAGGCGTTGAACAGTTCAAAAGGATAAGACGTTACCGAAACGCCCAACGGCCTGACCCCGATCACTTCCCCCAGATCGCGGCCGATAAAGCCGCTTTCGCGACGTTCCGACCCGCCGGCCAGTTCGCAGTCTTTGTTCGTTAAAACACGGTTTAAAAGCATTTTGCCCATTCGGCCCGCACAGCCTGTAACGCCTATTTTCATGGAAAACCTCTGTTAAAAATGAAAACGTATTGTATTTTATTATAAAAACCGCTTCATTCCAACCGAATACTTTTAAAGCAGACGGAGCATCGGAAAAAAGGATAGGAAAAAAATCATTATGACAGATCGAAAAAATAAAGCAAAAATGATGAAGAAAAATATCGAAAAGGAGAAAAGAGATTTTTTATGTTTAAAACAAAATTAAAGAAAATTCCGGCCGTTTTATTCGCCGCTTTGTTTTTGCCGTATCTGGTTTTAACAACTTTGGTATCGGTATTTTTAATCGCTTTCTTTATTTGGGAAACCGGCGTATCGCGGTTGTTAATATTTATGTTTTCATTCTTTGCCGTTCCTGTCGCCGCCGGAGTGACCGCGTGCGTTCTTTATTTGAAAAATCAGAAAAGGGCGGCGGCCGGTTTTTTCGCATGGTTCTTTTTTATGCAGCTTTGTTTTTGGAAAATGGGGTCTTTATACGCGGATTGGAATGACGGCGGCGTTTCTGCCGTAATGGAAGAACGGGAGGAAAGATGAAGAAAAATATTCGGTTGTTTCTGAAATATGCGTTTTTTCTGTACCTTTTTGTTTCTGCGGTTTTTTTCCTGTCTTTTGCCTTTTATCTGTTATGGCGGGAAGAAATAACGGCTTTTTCAACCGCTTTTGCCTGTCTGATGTTGTTTTGCGCGGCAATCGCCGCCGGTTCCGGCGCGGCCGGATATTGCCTGTACTGTAAAAACATGAAAAAAACAGCGTTGTTTTACTATGCGCTGTTCTTTTTCTTACATTTGGAATTTTGGCTTGACCGATTGTCTTAAGCGCTTTATTTCAGCAAATCTTTGAGTTTTTCAAAAAAACCGGCGGATTCGGGACTGTTTCCTTTGCTTTCGGCTTCAAACTGCTGCAGCAGTTCTTTTTGTCTGGCCGTCAGTTTGGTCGGCGTTTCCACTTTGAACCGCACAAACAAATCCCCGACGTTTTTGTTTTGTAAAATCGACATGCCCTTTTTGCGCAGCCGGACTTCTTCGCCGGTTTGCGTGCCCGCGCTGATCGTGACCTTTTCCGTCGATCCGTCAATGCAGGGAATTTCGATGTTTCCCCCTAAAGCCGCCGTTGTCATGGATAAGGGAATTTCACAGTGCAGGTCCGCTCCGTCGCGTTTGAAAATCGAGTGCGGCTTGACATGGACGAAGATATACAAATCGCCGTTCGGTCCGCCGTTTAAGCCGGCTTCGCCCTGGCCGGACAGGCGCATTCTGTTTTCGGAATCAATTCCGGCCGGAATGTTGACTTCCAGAACTTTCTTTTGAGAAACCTTTCCCGTTCCCCGGCATTTTTTACAGGGATTTTTAATCACCTGCCCCGTTCCCTGACAGGTCGGGCACATTCTTTCTTCGATAAAGAAGCCGGACTGCCGGCGCACGCGGCCGGTGCCGTGGCACATGTCGCACGTTTCGGCTTTTGATCCCGCCGCCGCGCCCGTTCCGTCGCATTCGTCGCAGCGTACGGCCGTTTGGATTTCGATTTCTTTTTTCAGGCCGTGATAAGCTTCTTCCAGCGTAACTTCCAGATCATAGCGGATATCCGCCCCGCGCCGTCCGGCATATTGGGACGAACGGGAACGGCCGGCGGCGCCGCCCATAAATTCGCTGAAGATGTCTTCAAAAATGCTGCCGAAGCCAGCGCCGCTGAAATCAAAGTTGAATCCGCCGAAACCGCCGCCGAAACCGGCGCCGGCGCCCTGAGCAAAGGCCGCATGGCCGTAACGGTCGTATGCGGCGCGTTTCTGGCCGTCTTTCAAGATTTCATAAGCTTCCGTGACTTCTTTGAATTTTACTTCCGCTTCTTTATCGCCGGGATTGCGGTCCGGGTGATATTTCATTGCCATAGACCGGTAAGCCTTTTTGATTTCCACGTCGGAAGCGTCTTTGTTAATCCCCAAAAGTTCATAGTAATCTTGTTTAGCCATGTCGTTATCAACCTTATATCAGGTATAGAAAAACCGTTCGGAGGACTTATTTGTACTCCGAACGGCTATTAATTAGCAAGCATTAGTCTTTTTTGACTTCTTCAAAGTCAGCATCAACAACGCCTTCGTCAGGTTTGGATTCTGCGGAAGCGGAAGCGTCCGCGCCGGGTTGAGCGCCGGCGGCAGCCGTTTCCTGCTGCGCTTTGTACAAAGCTTCGCCGATTTTCATCGAAGACTGCATCAAAGCTTCGGATTTCGCGTTGATCGTCGCTACGTCGCCGGATTCCAAAACGTCCTGCAGCGCCTTGATGTCGGCTTCGACTTTTTCTTTGTCGGCCGCGGAAACTTTGTCGCCCAGATCCTTTAAGTTCTTTTCCGTCGCGTGGATCAGGCTTTCAGCCTTGTTTCTGGCTTCGACGGCTTCTTTTTTCTTTTTGTCTTCGGAAGCGTGCGCTTCGGCGTCTTTGACCATTTTGTCAATGTCGGCGTCGCTTAATCCGCCGGAAGACTGAACGCGGACGGTCTGTTCTTTGCCGGTCGCCTTGTCTTTTGCGGATACATTGACGATACCGTTGGCGTCGATGTCAAACGTGACTTCGATCTGCGGCATGCCGCGCGGCGCGGCGGGAATGCCGACCAAATCAAACTGCGCCAGCAGTTTGTTGTCCGCCGTCATTTCGCGTTCGCCCTGGAACACGCGGATCGTCACGGCCGTCTGTCCGTCTTCCGCCGTCGAGAATACCTGCGATTTGCGCGTCGGGATCGTCGTGTTGCGGTCAATCAGACGGGTGAACACGCCGCCCAGCGTTTCAATTCCCAAAGACAACGGCGTAACGTCTAACAAAAGGACGTCTTTGACGTCGCCTTTTAACACGCCGCCCTGAATCGCCGCGCCCAAAGCGACGACTTCGTCCGGGTTTACGCCTTTGTGCGGTTCGCGGCCGAAAAAGTCTTTGACGATTTCCTGAACTTTGGGCATACGGGTCATACCGCCGACCAAGATGACTTCGTTAATGTCGGAAGCCTTTAACCCTGCGTCTTTCAAAGCCTTTTCACACGGCAGTTTCGTGCGTTCCAGCAGGTCTTCGACCAAAGATTCCATTTTGGCGCGCGTTAATTTGATGTTCAGATGTTTCGGGCCGGACGCGTCCGCCGTGATAAACGGCAGATTGATTTCCGTCTGCTGAGCCGAAGACAATTCGATTTTGGCTTTTTCGGCGCCTTCTTTCAAACGCTGCAGAGCCAATTTGTCCTGACGCAGATCGATGCCTTGTTCTTTTTGGAATTCGTCCGCCAGATAATTGATGATGCGCGCGTCGAAATCTTCGCCGCCCAGGAATGTGTCGCCGTTTGTCGCCTTGACTTCAAAAACGCCGTCGCCGATTTCCAAGATGGAAACGTCGAAAGTCCCGCCGCCCAAGTCGTAAACGACAATTGTGCCGCTGGCTTTTTTATCCAGCCCGTAAGCCAAAGCCGCCGCCGTCGGTTCATTGATGATACGCAGGACTTCCAGTCCGGCGATTTTACCGGCGTCTTTGGTCGCCTGACGCTGAGAGTCGTCAAAGTAAGCGGGAACCGTAATCACGGCCTGCGTTACCGGTTCGCCCAGATAGGCTTCGGCGTCTTCCTTTAATTTCTGCAAAA
Source organism: uncultured Rhodospirillaceae bacterium (assembly GCA_900550445.1). Lineage (GTDB taxonomy): Bacteria > Pseudomonadota > Alphaproteobacteria > CAAGCB01 > CAG-977 > UBA11549. Next base: position 5,968 of record URSF01000010.1, read on the forward strand.
TAAAAGCGGATACCTGGCTGGGAGCGTATTTTTTGTCGTGCGCTTCGACCCAGGCGTCGCCGTTTTCGCCGGCAATGATATGATACGGCACCAGCGTTTTGGCTTTTTCAACCTGCTTGTCCGTAAAGCGGCGGCCGATTAAACGTTTGATCGCGAAAAAGGTGCCTTCCGGATTTGTGACGGCCTGACGTTTTGCCGCCTGTCCGACCAGTCTTTCTCCCCCTTGCGTAAAAGCGACCATTGACGGCGTTGTGCGCGCGCCTTCCGCATTTTCAATGACGCGGGCGTCTTTGCCGTCCATAATAGCAAAACAGGAATTTGTTGTTCCTAAGTCAATACCGATTACTTTCCCCATAAAAAAAACCTCTTTTCCTTGTAAATTTAACCGAGTTCGGCAACTATCGCAGCTTTATATAAGAAACCTGTTTTCTTTTCGCAAGCGTTGAAGCGCTATTTTGTGAAAAAATTTTTTCTTATATAAATTCAGTGGCATTTTGTCAGCCGATGCGTATGATAAGAAGAGGTTGCTTACTTATTAAACAGAGCGAGAAAATGAAAGAAAAGCTGGATAAAACCGTACGATCCGCAAAGGATTTTTTCCAAAAAACGACAGATCGGGCAAAGCAGAAACAAATGCCGGCTTTTTTTAAAAATACGGCGGCCGCCTTTGCCGTTTTGTGGGAAAAAGTAAAGCTGTTTTTAAAATCCGGCGCTGGTTTTACGCCGCCTGCCAAAGAAAAAATCGTTTCTTTTGTTCTGAAATGGTGGCATTGGCTGTTGGGCGGGGTTTTTGCTTTTGTCGTTTTGTATTATCCGGCCGGAGCTCTTTTATATCACCGGATCGACCTTAATCCCCGCTTTGGCGCCGAAACGCAGGGTAAACAGAGCCAGTCTTTGAACACGCTGGCCGAATTGATTGACCGGGAGATTGACAAACATGCCTTTACGCCGAATCTGCCCTTCTTTTTCCCGGCCGCCGTTTTGGACAATATGCCGGCTTTTCAGACGGGAATTATTGACGGCGCGCAAAAAACGGCCGCTGTCTTCGCCCGCGTTAATCCGCAGGCGGAATCATTGAAAGAAGCTGCGGAACGGCTGGCTTACCCGGTATCCGTATGGCATGTCGACGCGTGGAAGCCGGCGGTGTCTTCGGTAAAAAAATACAGAACGGCCGGACACCTGATTTTGGAATACGAAACAGACGTCCAAAACGGACGGCAGACTTTTAATGCGTCGGCGGACGCTTTAAAAACAATCGCCGGCGCTTTGGCGGATAATCTGAAAGAATGTGCCGGCGAAATCAGTCGTCAGGTCGCCGGAGGGGGAAAAAAAGTTCTGGATACGCAGGCCGATGACGTTTTCTATAATATTAAAGGGCAGTCTTATGTCTATTTTTTAATGGTGCGCGATATGGGCGCGGACTTTAAGGAAGCGCTGTCGGACGACGCTGTGAAAAGCAAGTGGGAAAAGGCTTTGTCGTCTTTGAAAAAGGCCGTGCAGCTGCAGCCCATGATTGTCATAAACGGCGCGGCGGAAACGCAATTTGCTCCCAATCATCTGCTGGGGCTGGGATTTTATCTGGCGCAGGCCGCGTTGGATTTAACGGATATGGCGCAGATTGTTCGGCAGGCGGAAAATGAATAAAAAGCTCCTTTACTTTATTTGCGCGGTTTTTCTGATCGGCGGAGCGGCTGCGGTCGCGGTACGTTTTTTCGGCGATGAAATGCCCGCCGTGGAAAAAACGGCGGACGGGATTTTCGTTCCGCCCGTTAAAACGGCGCAGCTGCAGCGGATTTTCCGGGAATACGGCTATGATATGATTCATCAGTTAAAAGAAAATCAGCCCGTGCCGCGGTTGTTCGTTCAGTCTGTGCCCGAAGATTTTAACCGGGAAAAATATGACGAAGTCCGCCCGGCCCTGTTTTTTGAAATGATGCTGCCCGTTATTTTAAAAGCAAACGAAACGCTGGCCGCCGAACGGGAACGGCTGATGCGTTTAAAACGGGAATTTGACGATACCGGCGATCTGTCGGCGCGGTCTATGGACGAATTGAGGGAATGGATCAAACGGTATGACGTTAAGCCTTCAGATGATTTAGACACGTTGTTCAGCGCTTTGATCCCGCGCGTTGACGGCGTAACGCCGACGCTGCTTTTAACGATGGCGGCGCAGGATTCCGGTTTCGGCACCAGCAGGTACGCCCGGGAATACAACGCCGTATTTCATCAGCGCGACTGGAACGGCAACGGCGCTGTTCCCGACGAAGCGCAAAAAGAAGGGCCGCAGTACAGAATTAAGGTCTTTAATTCTTTGTATGACGCGGTAATCAGTCAAATCCACTACCTAAATACAAACGGGTATTTTGAAAATTACAGAATTGCCCGGGCGAAATACCGCCGTTCGGATAATCCGATGAGGGGATATTCTATAGCCCATTTGCTGATAAATTTCCCCTACAAGACATTTAAATATCCTGATATTATTAAGCATCTGATTTTACAATATGAATTGACGCCGCTGGATTTTCAGGCGCTGGCTGACCGACAGCCGGATCAATTTAAAGGGAATTAAAGAATTTATGTCTGCTGCCGCCGTATTAAAAAAAGATGAACAAAATAATTCCGCGGAACTTGTTTTATCGGGGGAATGGCTGCTGGAAGCTCATCTTGACAACCGTGCCGATATTTTCGGCGAATTTGTCGATCCCCGGTTTGCGCGCGTCGTTTTGAACGGCAAAGAGATTACACGCTGGGACAGCCAGCTGGTGGCTTTTCTGGTTCATGTTCTTTCTTTGTGCAAAAAAAGAAAAGTGACCTATACGCTGGCGGATTTTCCGGAAGGCATCGAATCTCTGCTGACTTTGGCTTTTGCCGTGCCCGAACACGCGCAGGCAGAACAGGCCGCTCAAAAAGAATCGTTTCTGATTTTTCTGGGAAATGTTTCTTTGCGTTCCTGGGACGCAACGCGGGCGGCTTATTTGTTCGCGCGTCAGACATATGCGTCTGTTATCCGTTTTCTGCTGAAACGGGCCGTCGTGCGCAAAGTGGATATTCTGTCTGAAATTCAGGACGCCGGGGCTAAGGCGTTTCCGATCGTGTCCCTGATTTGTTTTTTGGTCGGTCTGATTCTGGCGTTCGTCGGATCGATCCAGCTGAAAATGTTCGGCGCGCAGATCTATGTGTCCAGTCTGGTCGCGATTGCCGTTACGCGCGTAATGGGCGCGATTATGGGCGGCGTGATCATGGCCGGGCGGACGGGGGCGTCATACGCGGCGACGTTGGGTTCCATGCAGGTAAACGAAGAAGTCGACGCGTTGAAAACAATGGGAATTTCTCCATTTGATTTTCTGGTTCTGCCGCGTGTGCTGGCGTTGTCTTTAATGATGCCGCTTTTGACGGTTTATGCCGATTTAATGGGAATTATGGGCGGGGCGTTCGTCGGTATTTTTATGCTGGGGCTGTCGCCGGAAGATTATTTCCGCATGACGCTGAAAGCGTTGTCGATGAAAAATATCATTATCGGGATCGTGCACGGTTCCGTTTACGGCGTTATTATTGCTTTGTGCGGGTGTTATCAGGGAATTAACTGCGGGCGCAACGCTTCGGCAGTCGGATACGCGACAACGTCCGCCGTTGTAAATTCCATTGTATGGATGACCGTCGCGACGGCAATTCTGACTTTTGTTTTCAGCGTGTTCGGGGTGTAGCCATGGCGGAACCGTTTCTGGAAATAAAAGATTTAACAGTGGCTTACGGTGAAAACGTCATTATGCATGACGTCAGTTTTACGGTTAATGCAGAAGACGTTTTTATTATTATGGGCGGCAGCGGCTGCGGCAAAAGCACGCTGCTGACCGTGCTGACGGGGCTGAAACGTCCGGTCAAAGGATCGGAAAACTTCGCCGGAAAGCCTTTCTGGGGGGGAAACGCGACAAAAGCCGATCGTGATATCGCTATGCGCAAGGCCGGGATTTTGTATCAAAGCGGTGCATTGTGGTCGTCAATGACTTTGGCGGAAAATATTGCTTTGCCTTTGGAACAATACACGGATTTAACGCCTGCGGAAATACGGGATATTGTCGCTTTAAAGCTTGATCTGGTCGGATTGGGCGGTTTTCAGAACTATTATCCCGCGGAAATCAGCGGCGGTATGAAAAAACGCGCCGGTCTGGCCAGAGCTTTGGCACTGGATCCGCAAATCGTGTTCTTTGACGAACCGTCTGCCGGGCTGGATCCGATCAGTTCAAAAAATCTTGACGATCTGATTTTGCAGATCAAAGAAAACCTGCATACGACGATCGTTATGGTAACGCACGAACTGCCCTCTATTTTTGCAATCGGCACAAATTCGATTTATCTGGACGCGCAGACAAAAACGGTCATTGCGCACGGCGATCCGAACGAGCTGTTAAAAAATCCTCCGAACGAAACGATTGAACATTTTTTAACACGCGGAAAAAAATAAGGAAAAGACGATGGTTCAAAAAGCAAATCCAAAATTGATCGGTATTTTTATTCTGGCGGCGTTTTTTATTTTTATTGCCACGTTTCTGTTAATTAATCAGGACAGATTTTTTTCGCGTTCGATTAAGTATGTTTTATATTTTCAAGGGTCGATCAAAGGATTGAATGTCGGTTCGCCGGTCGTGTTTAACGGTGTGCCGATCGGGCGGGTTATCGGTATTTCGCTGGTAACGGACGTTCAGACGATGGAAGTGCAAATTCCCGTTTATATCGAAACGAATGAAAATAACTTTGTCGTTTTAAATTCCAGCGGCCGTTCAAAAGAGGACATTCAGGAATTTACCGACAAGATGATTGAAAAAGGTCTGCGCGCAAAGCTGGAAAATCAAAGTCTGCTGACCGGGCAAATGATGATCGGGTTAAGTTATTATCCCGGAACGCCGGTCATTTTGCAAAAGCACAATCCGAAAATAATTGAAATTCCGACTCTGCCGTCAACAGGCGAAGAACTGCTGCAGACTTTGCAAAAACTTCCGCTGCGCCAGACGATGATGAATCTGAACACTCTGTTGGTCGAAGCCAATGACTTAATTCGTTTGATTAACAGTGATTCTCCGACCGTTATGAAGGACATTTCGACATTGACACGTTCTTTGTCTCAGGTTGCTCAGAAGATGGAAAACGCGTTAAACTCGTTTGACGAAGATTCCAGAACAATGCTGGATCTGAATAAAATGCTGCGTAATTTCAGCGCTGCGGCGCAGTCTTTGCGCAACTGGTCGGATTACCTGGAACGTCACCCCGAAGCGTTGTTAAGAGGAAAAGGAGGATCCCGATGAAAAAGCGTTTTTGTCTGATTTTTGCCGCCGCCGTTTTTATGGGAGCATGCGGCTTTTCACGTCCGTCAACGTTTTACGTTCTGGACAACAGTGCTTTGCCCGAACAAAGCGTGACGTTAAAAAGCGCGGATCGTATTTTAATCGGTATTGAGCCGGTTTTTATTCCGAATTATTTGGATAAACCGCAGATTGTAATCCGGCAGGCCGATTCGGTGACGTTGACGGCTTCCGAATTCAACCGCTGGGCGGAACAGCTGAGCGATGTTTTCCCTCGTGTTTTGGCCGGCGCCGTTTCCGAACGCATGGGATATCCGGCGGCCAAGCAGATCAATCTGAACCGGGATTTGTTTCCGTACCGCCTGTTTGTCGAGGTATTGAGATTTGACGCGACTTTTGACAAAGAAGCCGTACTGGATACATGGTGGACAATTATGTCAAATTCCGGCAATATGATTTATCGGACGCGTTCTACTTTGGTTGCCCCCGTTGACGACACGTATGCCGGCGTCGTTCGGGCCGAACAGCAACTGTTAAAGGATTTGGGGTATACCATAGCCGATTATGCGTTGAAAAATTTGAAAAAAGGTCAAAGATAATGTCCGTTTTGCAGCAAAATTTCGCACAATCCGTTCCCGCCGAAAAGAAGGAAACTTCTTTGGATCAGAATTTGCGGCCGCCGTTTGAAATCGTCGGCGACAAGTCCGTTCGGGAACGCATTACGGGCATGATTAATCAGATCGTCGAATCCGAAACCGGGCGGCAGACGTTGGAAATCGCCAGCAAAGCCGGTTATAAACTGGGTATGGAATTTGCTTTTGGCTGCAACGGCGGGTGCAACAAGGAAAATAAAAACATTATTCTGAACCCTGTCAGCAAAGACGAAGTTCTGGTCGGCGTTTTGATTCATGAATGTCGCCATGCCGGGCAGTTTGAACGCGGCGAATATGACGCCAGCGATGACAAGCGGCCCCGCAGAGAAACGATTAAAACGAACATCATGCGCACCCGCGCCGTTGAAGCGGACGCTCAGGCGACTGCCGTTCAGGCATTGGGGGAAATGATGGAAAAAGGCAATGAGACTCCGTTATTCGCTTTTTGCCGTCAGCCGGACAACCGCGCGATCGGAAAAGCGTTTGAATACGCTTTGTACGAAGATAACGCTTTACAAAACGGACATGCCAGAACGGCGGCTTTTCTGGCCTGGTATGACAATGAACCGGTGAAAAAAGCTTATGACGAAGCTTATCAGGTTGAAATGATGCAACGACGCGAAGACCGCGGCGATAATAAAACGGATACATATTCGGTTTCCCAGTCTGCCGCGCGGATTGTCAAAGAGTTATGTTTAAATAATGACGGCAGCTGTTATTTTTCGGAAAACCCGAAAGTTTTGGAAAGCGGGCATTATGTCGCCGTCAATAAGGAATCGGCGGAAAAGATCGGCGTATTGCTGGCTCGGGTGCCTGTCGCCGGAAAAAGTATTGAAAATGATCCGGAAAAGTTTTCTCGTCCCCGGCCTGACGTTGCCGTGATTGCGGCCAGAGCCGGAAAGGGGCGCTAAAATAAAAAAACCGCTTTTGCAGGCGGTTTTTTTTATAATCCGGAATTATTTCAGGCAAAGATGTCTGGGCTCGTCGTCAGACGACAGACGGCGCAACGTATCGCAGTATTCGCACCAGTCGCCCATTGCGTCCGTCAACAGCTGCTGAATAAAATCGTTTAATCCGACGCCGGTTTCGTCCGCCTGTTTTTCCAACAGGGAATAAAGGGGAGCGTCTATTTTCAAAGAAAGTTTCTTTTGAGGGGAAAACGCGGCTGTCATGATATAAGGTCCTTGAATTTAACTTGGTTTTAAGCTCTTCAGGTCTATGTTTCGATTGTGTTCCAGCTTTATTAATAAATAGTAACCTATTTAAAAAAGATGACAAAAAAGACAGGGGATCAGTCGGTAAAGCGCAAAAAATCCGCCGAGTCGGGAAAAAAAGCACAAAAACGGTGTTTTTCGCGCCCGGCAAAAGGAATCGGGCGGTTGCGGACTTTTTTTCTGAACCGGCGGACGATTCGATTCGTTTTCGGCGTTGCGGCGGTTGCCGCAGCCTATGTCGGGTATTGCGCGGCAACTTTGCCGGATATTGAAAAAGCGGTAAAAAATACACGGGCGCCGAAAATTTATATTCTGGCGGCGGACGGTTCGGAAATCGCATCTTACGGATCGCAGTACGGCCGTCCCGTAGAATTAAAGCGGCTGCCGGCTTATGTGCCGCAGGCGGTTATCGCAACCGAAGACAGGCGTTTTTATTCGCATTTCGGCATTGATCCGCGATCCGTCGTGCGCGCTTTGACGGTTAACCTGATTAAAGGACGCAAAGCGCAAGGAGCCAGCACCTTAACGCAGCAGGTGGCGAAAAATTTGTTTTTGTCTTCGGAAAAAACCGTCCGGCGCAAAGTGCAGGAACTGCTGTTGGCTTTTTGGCTGGAATACAAACTGACAAAAGATCAGATATTGACGATTTATCTGAACCGCGTTTATTTCGGGGCCGGAACTTACGGTATTGAGGCCGCCGCGCAAAAGTATTACGGTGTAAAAGCCAGGCATCTGAATTTATATCAGGCGGCCGTTCTGGCCGGCGTATTAAAAGCGCCGACCCGTTATAATCCTTTGACTCACCCGCAGGCGGCGGATCAGCGCGCCAGACTGGTTTTGGCTAATATGGTCAAAGCGGGATTCGTATCGGCCAGGGTGGCCTTGAACGCTGCGGAAACCGGCGCGGTGGCTGAAAAAGACAGAAACAAATCCGTTTTTTACTTTACGGACTGGATCGCCGATGAAACCGAAGCTCATCTGGGCAGTATCGGGCAGGATATCGCCGTTAAGACAACACTGCACCCTGAAAAACAAGCCATTTTGGACAGGGAAATCAAAAACGCTTTGAATTCTGACGAGGCAAAAGAAAAAAACGTTATGCAGGCGGCAGGCGTCATTATGGATCAGGACGGCGCCGTATTGGCAATGACCGGCGGAAAGGATTATCGTTTCAGCCAGTTTAACCGCGCGGTTGAAGCGCGCCGGCAGATCGGATCGGCCATTAAGCCGTTTGTTTATTTGACCGCTTTTGAACAAGGGGCTTCAGCCTCTGATCTTGTGGAAGACAAACCGCTTTATCTGAACGGCTGGAGTCCTAAAAACTTCAGCGGAAAATACTACGGCCGTATTTCATTACATGATGCTTTGGTCCATTCGGTCAACACGGTGGCCGTCGCTACGGCGGTAAAAACAGGCGTGCGTTCCGTATTAAAAACAGCGCGTAAATTCGGCATCGCCGGGGCTGACTGCGAAGCAAACGGAGCGATCGCTCTGGGGGTTTGTCAGACGCGGCTGATTGACGCGGTGGCGGCATATGCATCTTTGTTAAACGGAGGATTCGCGGTAACACCTTACGGAATTACGGAAATCCTCGGTCAAAACGGGCAGGTGCTGTATTCCCGTTCCGACAGCGGACGCGCCAGACTGGTTAACCCGCGCTATGTCGCCGAACTGGATTCCGCTTTAATTGATGTTATTCAATACGGAACGGGCAAAAAAGCCAATCCGACGGTTTTAGCCAAAGGAAAAACAGGCACAACGCAAAATTACCGCGACGCCTGGTTTGTCGGTTATACGCAGGAACTGGCGGCCGGGATATGGGTCGGAAACGATGATGAAACACCGATGAAAAAAGTAACGGGCGGCAGTCTGCCCGCACAAATCTGGGGGAAAGTCGTTCACGATATTTCTTTACCGCCCTTAAAGGAAGAAGGTTATTGAGGTTTATAAACCGGATATTTCCCGGCCAGAACGTCATCGATTGACGATAGATCCTGACCGAACAGGCTGCGGTAAATCCAGTAATTGCCCATTACTTTTTTAACAAAACCGCGTGTTTCCCGCGACGGAATACCTTCGACAAACATCAAAGGATCGTCTTTGAAATCTTTGCGTTTCTGCCATTTAACCGTATTCCCCGGCCCACAGTTATAAGACGCGATCGTCATCAGAAGATTGCCGTCGATTGCTTTGTAATTCAAAAGCGTCTTAATTAATTCCTGACCGATCATCAGATTGTAGGGAATTCTGTGCAGTCGGCTGAGCTGGTAGGGCTGTTTTAAACGCCGTGCCATTAACCGGGCCGTTGACGGCATCAGTTGCATGACGCCGCGGGCGCCGGCTTTGCTGAACGCCCGATTTTTAAAACAGGATTCCTGACGGATAAAAGCGTATACCAGCGCTTTGTCCAGCTGCCAGCCGTTCGTCGGAGTCCAGTTGGGATAGGGAAACAAAGCGTCGTCGCCGTTCGGCGTTTCGATTTCACCGGACAAAGCGGCCAGGCGCACGCTCAGATCCGGGTATTCGGTAACGGATTCCGCATAGGCCAGCAGCTGCTTGCGCAGTTTTTTCTTTTCGGCGTAAAGTTTAATCAGTTCTTTTTCGGCGAATTCCATTTGTCCGATCTGAACAAAAGCAACGGCTCTGCGTCCGCCCGGTTCTTTTAAAACGGCGTCCATGTCCGGTTTTTCCAGAGAAGAACTTTTCCAGGAATGGCCGATCGGCCAGCCCAAAGCTCTTTGGGCCAGAATACCGTAAAAGAAATTCGGCGCGGCTGTTGCCGCCTGCTGCAGGTAGGAGGTGATTTCTCTGTATTTTTTTGTTTTTAACAAAACGCGCGTGGTCCAAAATGCCGCCGCGGATTTTTGCGTCGGAATGGCTTTCGGGTGGGCGGCCAGAGTTTTAAACGCTTTTTCGGCTTCTTCCCATTTCTGCATGCGAAAAGCCGTTAATCCGGCAACCCAATGGGCTGTCGGGTTGCGTTTGTCCGCACGCTTGATCGGTTCTTGTATCGTTTCCCATGCTTTTTCGTCCTGCCGGTCGATAAAATAAGCAAAAGCCAGCGCCGTCAGGGAATCGTCGCGGTCTTTTTGCGACAAATGTTTTTTCACATGTTTTTCATTTAAATGCAGCTTGGCAGCCAGCGTTTTGCCGCGGCGGATCGCCGAAGAAAAATACAGCATGGACATACGGACTTTTTTACGTTCCGGTTCGGGAACATAAGACGCCCTTTTGAAAAACACCAAATCAATCGGGTCTGCAATTCGTATGGAAGTACAGGCTCCGGCCGCCATATGCGCTGCCGGATCCGACGGCTTTTTCCGCGGCAGGGGCGCTTTTTTCTTCGCGGCCAGATTATAAACTTCTTCCGCAATCGGCAGATCGGCATATTTTTTCAGCCAATCACCCAGTTGTTTTTTGGTCGGCTGAGATTCTTCGGCCAGATAAATCTGCGCCAGAACATATCCTTTCAACAGATTATCTTCGACGGTTTCCAGTAAAATTTCTGCTTCTTTGAATGCGCCGTTGTCCAAATGGGAAAAAATCTGAGTATATAAAGTCTTATCCAGCGGCGATAAAACAGCTGTTTCAGCCGTATTTTCCGTTTCGGCCGGCGGAATTAATTGAATTAATTCTTCCGCACCGGCCGGCCGGCCGGCACACAGAAAAATCCCCGTCCAGAAAACAAAGCGGTATAAAAAACGATTCACCGACGATTGCCCGGGTTATTTTATGACAATATATTTTGAACAATCCTGACCGGTAGCCGTTCCCAGCTTGCATGAAATAATGTTTACTTTGGGTTTTGTCTGTACCATTGCAGGACATTTTTCCGAATACATACCTTGATCCCATACTTTTGAGGAATTCGGAGCAATATTCCTAAATCTCAGCGGATAATCAGAGCCAAGCAGAGTATAGGTTATCTTTAATTCTTTTATAGGAGTATCTGTTTTATTTTGTAAAACGATTTTCCAACTGCAAGACATTTTATATCCGGTCGGATTTTCATAAGAAGCGTCAGCCATGTAAAACCAGATTTCCCCTTTGGGCGGCGGAGGCGGAGGCAGGTTGGACCCCTGCGCGGATCCCTGTGCGGCCGCGATCGGTTTTTCCAAAGCGTCAAAAGAGGGCAGTTCATCGTCCCCCGCCGTTTGAGGCATAGCGGCAGGCTGCGGCCGCGGGCGGAACACCGGCTGAGCCGGCTGCTGCTGCGGTTTTGCGGCCTGCGCCGCGGAAGCAGCGCCCGTGCCGGTGTACGGATTTGTTTTGGCTGCCGGCGCAGGGGCGGTTTTTTCCGTCTTTTTTGCCGCGGTTTCGGCCGATACCGGCGATCTGGACGTATACTGTGCCTGCGCGGACAGGCTGGATCCCGTAAAAACAAGCGAAAGAACAAATAAGCGGCTGAAGCGCATTACAAACTCCTTTTGACGTAAAGGGAAGAAAATTTTAAACTCAGTTTACCTTAATTTATCTTTTTTTACATATAAAAAATGTATTTTGTTTCATGAAACAGGAGAAAGTGATGAAAAAATACTTTTTTTGCGGCGTCGGCGGCAGCGGTATGAGCTCTCTTGCTCTTGCTTTGAAAAGCAAAGGAGCGGATATCTGCGGGTCGGACAGATCCCGGGACGCGGGACTGTATGCGGAAAAGTTTCATATCCTGGAAAATCAGGGAATCCGTCTGTTTGCTCAGGACGGCAGCGGTATTGACGTTCGGACGGACGCTTTGGTCGTTTCTTCGGCTGTGGAAGAAACGATTCCCGACGTCATAAAGGCACGGCAGTTAAATGTGCCGGTATTGACGCGGGCACAGGTTCTGGCTGATTTTCTGCATGAACACAACGGCATTGCCGTCGGCGGCACCAGCGGCAAGACAACGACCGTCGGCATGATCGGCCATATTTTAAAGCAGGCGGGCGTCGATCCCAGTGTTATTAACGGCGGGGTGATGTTAAATTATGCGGATTCGCTGGGTATGGGAAACGTTATCGCGGGCCGCGGCGCGTTCTGCGTTATTGAAGCCGATGAAAGCGACGGATCCATCGAGCTGTACAGGCCGGCCGTTTCGATCGTCACCTCAATTTCTTTAGATCATAAACCCGTTGAAGAATTAAAAGCGTTGTTCGGCGATTTTGTTGAACGGGCCTCCGTCGGCGCCGTACTGAATGCGGATAACGCCGATACGATTGCGTTAAAGAATCGCAATTCAAATGTGTTGTCATTTTCCGTTCAGGGCGCGGACGCGGATTTAAAAGCCGTGAATATTGCCCCCGTTGAAAACGGCGTGCGTTTTATGCTGGACGGTGAAGAGGTTTTTTTGTCGGTCATCGGGCGGCATAACGTCGCCAATGCTTTGGCCGCGGTTGCGGCGGCGGAAATGATCGGGATTCCCAGAAATCAGGCTTTGAAGGCATTGGAGTCCTTTAAAGGAATATGCCGGCGGCTGGAAACGGTCGGCGTGACGAAAAAAGGCATTGCCGTTATTGATGACTTTGCTCATAATCCCGAAAAAATTTCTGCCGCGTTAAGCGCTTTAAAAGAATATAAAGGCCGATTAATCGTTATTTATCAGCCGCACGGATTTAAACCGACGAAAATCATGCGCGCCGGAATCGTCGAAGCGTTCGATCGGCTGCTGAGTCTGGACGATACGCTGATCATGCAGGAAATTTATTATGCCGGCGGGACGGCGCAGAAAGATATTTCTTCGGCCGATCTGGTCAGAGATCTGGAACGCACGGGAAAGCGCGTGCATTTTATTCCCGACCGCAAAAAAATAACGACACTGGTCAAAGGACTGGCTGCCAAAGGCGACAGAATTGTCATTATGGGTGCGCGCGACGAAACGTTAAGCGATTTCGCCCGCAGTATTTATGAGGCCGTCGCATGAAAACCATCGGCGTTTTAACGCCCTCCGGCGCTGTTGACGAAAAAGCTTTGGCCGGCGGTATTGCTTATTGGAAAAACAAAGGATATCAGGTCAAAGAATCGGCGCATTTGTACGCCAAAAATCGTTTTCTGGCCGGATCGGACGAAGAACGCGCCGCCGATTTAACCGCGTTATTCTGCGACGACGGCATTGATTTGATTATGGCGGCTTGCGGAGGATACGGGTCTGCCAGAATGTTGGGCAGGCTGGATTACCGGTTGATTGCCGCTCATAAAAAACCGTTCGTCGGGTTAAGCGATACGACCGCGCTGCAGTTGGCTTTGCTGAAAAAATCGAAACTGGTCAGTTTTTCGGGATATTTGATGAAACCGCGTTACGGACGCGAGATGTTTCCTTATACGGAGCAGTCTTTGTCCGATTGCTTGAACGGACGGGAACAGGTTTTTCCCGGGCTTGAAACCGATTATGACGGCGCAGAAATCGCCGGGCGGCTGATCGGAGGGTGTCTGTCTTTGGTTGTCGGACTGTCCGGAACGCCTTATTTTCCGGATATGTCCGGCAGTATTCTCGTTTTGGAAGATTTAAACGAAGAACCTTATGTGATAGACCGCATGTTAACGCAATTGGAAAATGCCGGTGTGTTTGAAAAAGCGGCGGCCGTTGTTTTCGGCGCTTTTATCGGCTGCAAGGCAAAAGATCCGGCGGACGGAACGATTGAAGACGTTTTGAACGAATGGAAACACAGAATAAAATGTCCCGTCTTTGCAGGGTTTCCCTATGGGCATCAGGCCGGGTCGGCCGTCTGGCCCGTCGGCGGGCAAGCGGTTTTAAACGCCGGGACAATGCGCGTTTCGGGGGTGGAGTTTAATGGTTGAGCTGTTAGCGCCCGCAGGGCAGGTTGAATCGGGTTATGCCGCTTTTGCTTACGGAGCGGACGCGGTTTATTTGGGGCTGACCCGTTTTTCCGCCAGAGCGGAAGCGGAAAACTTTACGCCCGACGTGTTTGACGGCTTTGTGCGTTACGCGCATGAAAACGGTAAAAAAGTGCTGACGGCGGTCAATACGGTTTTTTTTGAAAATGAAAAAGCCGATTTGATCGAAACGCTGCAAATAATTGACGCGGCCGGCGCCGACGGCGTGATTGTTCAGGATTTGGGAACGGCGCGGCTGATTAAAAAATATTTTCCCGCTTTGCGGCTGCATGCCAGCACGCAAATGGCCGTCCATAACCGCGAAGGGGCGGAAGCTTTGCGCGATCTGGGGTTTAAACGCGTTGTTCTGGCGCGCGAGCTGACTTTGGACGAAATTGAGGATATCTGTCGTGTTCCGGGAATTGAAAAGGAAGTCTTTATTCATGGCGCGCTGTGTTACTGTTACAGCGGACTGTGTTTGTTTTCTTCGATTTATGCGGGGCGCAGCGCCAATCGGGGAAAATGTATTTATCCCTGCCGCGAAATGTTTAACGTTGCCGGCGAATCAAAGCATGTTTTTTCCATGAAAGATATGGCGCAGGGGGAAAATGTGCGTCTGTTGGAAAAGGCCGGCGTGACGGCATTGAAAATTGAAGGGCGCAAAAAAAGCCCGCTGTACGTTTCCGCTGTCACTGATTATTACCGTTCGATTCTGGACGGGGAAACAAATCGGAAAACGCTGACGGAAAAACGTGACCGGATCAGTTGTATTTTCAGCCGTCCGACGACGGAACTGTATTTAAAGGGACGACGGAATTTCAATGTTGTCGATCCCGATATCGTCGGACACCGCGGTTTGGTTTTAGGAAAAATCGAAGGTTTTTCAACTCACGGCAAAGACAGATTTATCTGTTTTAAAACCGCGGCGGCGATCGGGCGGTATGACGGCATACAGATTGATTTGCCAAAGACGGAGCGGCCTTTCGGATTTTCGGCCGAAACACTGCGCGTGAAAGGAAAAAGTGTTTTTGAAGCGCCGGCGGGCAGCCGGGCAGAAATCGCTCTGCCCGAAAAAGCGCCGTTCGTTCCGGTCGGCGCGACGGTTTATTTATCTTCTTCGGGCGCGGTAAAGAAAGCATATCCTTACGCAAGGCCAAAAGAATCGGAGCCCGCGGGAAATGTTGTTTCGGTCGTCGTTATCGTTAAAAACGACGGCATTTCTGCCGAAGCGGCGGGGATAACCGTTTCGACGCCAGGAAATTTTTCTGCGGCCAAATCCTTTGAAACGGCGCAAAAGGCCGTTTCCGACGCTTTTTCAAAGACGGGCGGAACAGGGCTTGTTTTAAGCAGACTGACTGTCGAAAATCCTGAAAAGCTGTTTGTGCCGCTGTCTGTTTTAAATGAATTGCGCCGGCGGTTGTATGAGCAGACCGGGGCAGTATTGGCACAGGCGCGGCAGGAACAGAAAACGCGGGAAAAGGAAAATATTTTAAAACAGGAAACGTTTCCGGCGGTTGTTTTGCCGTCCGGCGGTGTTTTTTACAGCGTTAAAACGGACGATCCGGTTCTGGTTGCCGCCCTGATGCGGGAAGAAATGCCGGTTGACGAAATCGTTTTTGAATTATCGCCGGATATGTTGGCGGCTTTGCCGAATGCATTGCCGAAAGAAAAAATCCGTTTTGCTCTGCCGGCGGTTGCCAGAGCATGGGAAACGGAATCTTTAAAGCGTGATGTTCAGGCTTTGATCGGCGCCGGATATGAAAAATTTGAAATCGGCAATGTATGGGGATTAAGTGTTTTTAAAGGACAGAAAGTTGATCTGTCTTTTGACTGGCCGATTTATGCGGCGAATTCTTCCGCGGCGCGGACATTGGCGGATTTGGGGGCGTCCGGATTTGTCGTGTCGCCCGAAACGCCTGATCCGGCCGGTTTGTTCGCCGCTTTTCCCGATCTGGCGGCGGGGGTCGTTTATCAGGATCCGCCTTTGTTCATATCGGAAACGTGTCCGTATGCGGCTTTGGACGGGAAATGTCAAAAATGCGGCGGAAACCGGCAGGAAATAATAACGTCAAGGTACGGTGAATTTGTTTCCGTGATGAAAAACTGCCGGCATTTTTTGTTGTCGAAACGTCCCGTCGTGAAAAAACGCGAAATGCTGGCTGCCGGCGCAAAGCGGCTGCGCGTGGAATTTATGCACAGGTCTGACGATGCGGTTCGGAGAATTGCCGAATTGCGCCGTTTGATTCAAAAATAACTTTTATTTGAACTTCGGGCGGTCTTGATTTAAAATGTTGCTTTGTTACGGTAGGAAACCGTAAGTCATTAACGAAGAAAGAGCGTGATAAAATGGCAAAATACCCTGTACAGCCCAACGATGTTTTTCAAAAAGCCAGCGGTTTGACGTCAAAATGGCTGGTAGAACGAGTCATTGAGTTTCCCGATCTGCCGCCGCATGTTCGTTTAAACGAGCAGGGCGGGAACGAAAGAACCGTGACGGTTGCGCTGTCGGCTCTTTTGGATCCGCGTCAGTGGAAATCCGTTAAAGTATCCGCACCGCAGGAAAAGCCGTCGGTATAAATTTCGCCGTTGTTTGACAGGATCACGCGCCGCCCGAGTTGACAAACCCGGGCGTTTCATACTATCCTTTGGCAGAATAAAGGATAAAATGTTCGTATGAAAATATTTCCGCATTATTGAAAAATATCCGTTTCCGCTTTCTTGGCGCCGTCTTTGTTTCGGACAGGCCGCAGGCTGCGGAACGTTTTTATCTGCCGGAAAACCAAACCGCTTTTGTACGGATCGAAAAGTTTTCAAGGGAACGGAGCATGGGTGAATCAAAAAAAGATAAAAAATCAAAATTTTCCATCAGAAATTTATCGACAAAGGATCTGGATCAGTACAACGCCCTTTTGCGTTATTCCTTTCAAGTGACCGAAGACGAACTGATGCGTACGGGCTGGCGGGCCGACGAAATCAAGCAGTCTAAGTTTCCCGTATTGGAACGCGCCGACGTTTTGGGGTGTTTTGACCGTAAAGAACTGGTTTCCCAGTTTGCCGTTTATCCGTTGAAAATGAATATTTACGATTCCGCCTGTCCGATCGGATTTATTACCAGCGTCTGCACATATCCCGAATATTCCGGCAAAGGAATTATGTCGAATCTGATGCACAAGAGTTTAATCCGTATGAAAGAAAGAGGACAGCTGTTAGCTTTGCTTTATCCCTATTCCATTCCGCTGTACCGTAAATTCGGCTGGGAAATTATTTCTAACAAGATTTCTTATACGGTCAAGGATCGTCAGATTCCCGTACAGGCTAAAGTGTCGGGATTTGTACGCCGCGTAAATTGGGAAAATGAAGATTTCATGGATTTGCATGCACGTTTTGCCAAACAGACGCACGGTTGTTTATACCGCGACAAACTGGCGTGGGAGGAATATTGGCGCTGGGACGAAGACGATACTGCCGTCGCGGTTTATTACGACGCGAAAGAAAAGCCTTTGGGATACATGGTCTATTTAATTAAAGACGATGTGATGCATATCAAAGAAATGATTTATTTGAACACGGAAGCGCAAAAAGGGCTGTGGGAATATATCCGCGCTCATGATTCCATGATTGACGAAGTGCGCGGCAATACTTATTTCAATGAACCAATCGCTTTTTATATGAATGACGGCGATATCCGGGAAACGATCCGGCCGTATATTATGGGGCGCATTGTCGATGTGGCGGAATTTTTTAAAAAATATAACTGTAATCCCAATGAAAAGGGAGTGCGTATCGCTATTGAAGTAACGGATTCTTTTTTGGACTGGAACAATGTTAAACTGACCGTTTTATTTAAAAAAGGAAAATGTAAGATCGTTAAAGACGATATTGCCCGTTACCATGTCCGTATGTCGGTTGCGACTTTGACGGCGCTGCTGGTGGGGTATAAAACGGCATTGCAGCTGTTCCGGGCAGAACGTATCGAAGGCGATATAGATGCCGTACGCCGGTTAGACGATGTGATTTTGCACGAAAGCCCGTATATTTCCGATTATATTTAGCCGTTACTGCCAGTATCCGAACAAAGGGTACTGTGCTTCGACACGGTAATAAGAGCCGTCGCCGTCAGTCCGCGGGTGGCTGGAAAACAGCGTGAAGTGGTCGATATGGAACTCCGGCGAACGGAACAGGTTGTTGTATTCCAGAAATTTATGCACATCTTCGACGCCGGTGCCGTAAAGTTTGGCCAAAGTGCAGTGGGCATGAAATTTATGCTTGTCCGGCGGCAGACGGTGGCGGGATACGACGCTTTCCAGTTTGTCATGCAGAAAATCCAGCGCCTGATAATTGCTGACGCCGGCCCACAGATGACGCATTTGCAGACCGTTTGCGAAAAATCCCACCTGCGCCATTTGCAAATCGAAAGCGGGTGCGCGGAGCTGCATAAAGCCGTCGTGCAGATCGTTGGCGTCGTCTTCGTCAATGTTGCCGATAAAGCGCAGCGTGATGTGCAGATTATCCTTTTCCACCCATTTTGCATTCGGAACGCCGCCGCGCAGGGCGTAAAGCTGTTCTTTGATGTTTTCGGGCAGTTCAATACCGGCAAAAAGGCGTATCATGGTTTTTCTCCCTGTTTTTTTGTTTAACGGCAGTATAAAATAAAAGGCTTAAAGAATTCTTTCGCCGCTGAGGAATTGACTTTTCCCCGGCTTTTAAGGAAAATAAAAAAAAATAAGTATATGAGGTCTTTATGCAGGACGGTCCGTTCGTCACATTTGAAAATGAAAAACAGATCAAGGAGGCTTTGGAACGCTGGCAGACGTTCGCTTTGGTTGACGCCGTAAAAAGTTTAAAGGACTGTCAGGCTTTGCGGCAGGCTGTAAAAACGCTGGAAAAAACAAAAGCGGCCGAATTGCTGAAAGATAAAGATAATCCCGAAAAATGGCTGGAATTATACCGCGCTCATCAGGTGCTGGATCAAAAGGCCATAACAATGGGGGAAAAAGAACAGCCGTGGACAAATGAAGAATTTTTGTTCGACGCACTGCTGTCTGCCGTTGTGCGCGGCGTTATGCACGAACATCTGGACATTGATCCCGAAGAAGACGGACTGGATTTAAATGTTATTTTATCACAGATGTCCGCTCCGGCTGATTTTTTTGATACGGAAGTCGAAAAAGACGAAGTTTTTCAGGAAGCTTTGGCCGCGTCCGACGCCCGGGACGTTTTTAAAGTTCATTCCCGTCTGGCGCATATTTTAACAAAATGCAATAATTCCTATACGTTAAGGCGGGCCGATTATACTTTGGAAACGGTTAAAATGCCCGTTATGGGATTTTTGGGCAAAAGCCTGTTTCCCGCGCTGGGCAATATGTTTAAAAAGGTGCAGTCCAAAACGCCGTGCGGCAAAGGGCGCGGCGACTGGGTTGACACGCCGACCAGTTTTATGCTGGCCAGAACGAACGACGTTTTGCAGGAAGCCAAAGGCCGCTTGTCCATGTATGCCGAAGAAAAAGAAGAGCAGGAAGCGGCGCGGATCAGGCGCAAAAAAATCTGGCGCAAGGTTAAATCCGTTTTCCGCGGCAGATAAATCCGTCGGACCGGATATTTTTACGGATCGTTTTTCTGCTTTTTCGTGATTTTAACGCCGAATACACGCCAGACCGTTTTGTCGGGCAGGACGGATTTCGACCAGAACAGGCCTTTTTTGAAATACTTCGGCTGGATTTGGCGGCGCAGTTCATCAACCGGGTTGCGGCGTTTGGTAAAATCCTTTTCCTGTTTGACCAGATCGCCCCAGCGGTCTTTGAAAATTTTGTCGTTTTTTTCCAGCTGCTGTTTGCGCGCCGCGCTGCCGAAAGACGCATGGCGTTTATGGTAAACATATAAATTGTCGATCAGAACGCAGCGCAGACCTTTCGACGTCATGCGGAACGACAAGTCGCGTTCTTCGTTGAATCCTTTGCCGTAAATTTCGTCCAGCACGCCGAATTTATCCAGCGCTGATTTGCGCAGGCAAAGGCAGAATCCTTCGGCCGTCGGAATAGTCGGATATGTCGGAATGTGTAATTGTTCAATCTTTTCGTTCATGGACGCGACCGTTTCCCCGTCGCGCAGAGGAATAAAGTAAGATCCGCTGTAAGACGCGATCGGCGAAGCCGCCGCAATCAGCGGATCGGAATCGAAACAGGCGGCGATTTTGGCATTAAAGCCGGCGGGGATCATTGTGTCGCTGTTCAGCAGAACAACGATTTCCCCCTGCGCTTTGGCTATGCCGTTGTTGCAGGTTTTCGGAAATCCGCTGTTTTCGCCGTTGCGCATCAGTGTGAATTTGTCAGGATTGGTTGCGGCTTCTTTTTTTAAATAAGCTGCGGTTTCTTCTTCAGAGCAATCATCGACAACCAGGACTTCGCCGTCGGAAAAATCAAAGTTTTCTTTGACGCTTTCCAAACATTTTTGAACGTCTTGCACCGCGTTGTAAACGGGAATGACCACACTGATTTTCATTGCTTTTTTCCTTTGTCAGAAAAGATCCCTGTCCTCATTATTACAAGCCGGAGCGTTTTTTATCAACTTTATCTTTTCCGGATAAGAATTTTCCTTGACCTGTGCGGTATTCGGAAGTATTTTTTTCGCAAAGTTTTAAAACGCTTAAATAACTTTAACTCGAGTTCACAATGGTTAATAAAACAGGAAGCGATTTCCAGTCACTGATCCTTAAACTGCATGCCTATTGGGCGCAAAAAGGGTGCGTGATCCTGCAGCCTTACGATATGGAAGTCGGCGCCGGCACGTTCCACCCCGCGACGATTTTGCGCGCTTTGGGGCCGGAACACTGGAAAGCGGCTTATGTTCAGCCGTCGCGGCGTCCCGTTGACGGCCGTTACGGCGAAAATCCCAACCGTTTGCAGCATTATTATCAATATCAGGCGATCCTGAAACCTTCGCCCGAAAACGTTCAGGAGCTGTATCTGGACAGTCTGAAAGTGCTGGGCATTGATCCGGCGCATCATGATATCCGCTTTGTCGAAGACGACTGGGAAAGCCCGACGCTGGGCGCCTGGGGGCTGGGCTGGGAAGTCTGGTGCGACGGCATGGAAGTGTCGCAGTTCACTTATTTCCAGCAGGTCGGCGGATTTGAATGTTCTCCGGTCTGCGCCGAACTGACGTACGGGCTGGAACGGCTGGCAATGTATATTCAGGGCGTTGAAAACGTCTATGATCTGGATTTTAACGGCGACGGCGTGACCTATGGCGACGTGTTTCACCAAAATGAAGTCGAATACTCAAAATACAATTTTGAATGTGCCGATACGTCCTTGCTGCTGCAGCATTTTAAAGACGCGGAAAAAGAATGTCAGGCTTTGTTAAAAGCAGAAATTCCTCTGCCGGCCTATGACCAGTGCATCAAAGCGTCGCACCTGTTTAACCTGCTGGACGCCAGAGGCGTGATCAGCGTAACCGAGCGCGCGGCCTATATCGGGCGCGTGCGCGCTTTGGCCAAAGGGTGCTGCGAAGGCTGGTTGAAAAGCCGCGGCCATTTAAAGGCGGAGGAGTAAGTCATGAGCGAGTTTTTCCTGGAACTTTTCAGCGAAGAAATTCCCGCCCGCATGCAGGCGGACGCCGCGGAACATATCCGGAAATTTATTACGGACGCTTTGGGTAAAAGCGAACTGAAATTTGACGAAGCTGTTTCTTTCGTCGCCAGCCGCCGTCTGGGGTTGTGCGTCAAAGGGCTGCCCGCCGCGCAGGCCGATCTGGTCGAAGAAAAAAAAGGCCCGTCCGTTTCAGCGCCCGAACAGGCTTTGAACGGTTTTCTGCGTTCCGTCAATATGACTAAAGATCAGTTGGAAGTCCGCGAAACACCGAAAGGGACGTTTTATTTCGCTTCCTTGTCACGCAAAGGACGGCCCACAGCCGAGGTTTTGCAGGAAACGGTCGCGGCTTTGCTGACGACTTTCCCGTGGCCGAAATCCATGCGTTGGGCGGAACACAAGGAACACTGGGTGCGCCCGCTGCACGCGATCGTATGTCTGTTTGACGGCGCGGTCGTTCCGGTCGAATTCGCCGGTGTAAAATCGGGCAATAAAACATACGGGCATCGTTTTCTGGCGCCAGCGGCGTTTGAAGTAAAGGATTTCGCGGATTATCAGAAAAAAATCCGCGACGCTTTTGTCCTGATCAATCCGGAAGAACGTAAACGGCTGATTTCCGAACGGGCGCATACTTTGGCCGAAAGCGCCGGATTCAAACTGTTGGAGGACGAAGGGCTGCTGAATGAAGTCGCCGGGCTGGCGGAATATCCCGTGCCTTTAATGGGAAAAATTGACGATGAATTCATGTCCGTTCCGCAGGAAGTGTTAATTACGTCCATGCGGGCAAACCAGAAATATTTCTGTATGACGGACGAAAACGGCAAAATGGCGCCGCGGTTTATCGTCGTGGCCAATATGCAAACGGCCGACGGCGGCAAAGAAATCATCGCCGGCAACGAACGCGTGCTGCGCGCGCGTCTCTCCGACGCTCGGTTTTTCTGGGACGAAGACCGCAAAACGACACTGGCTTCAAAGGTTGAAAAACTGCAGGCGCGCGTTTTTCATGCCAAGCTGGGGTCTGTCGCCGACAAAGTTGAACGCATGCGCAAGTTGCTGCCCGAATTACTAAAGTATATTCCGGGGGCGGACGCTGCCGATGCCGATCGCGCGGCGCTGTTGTGCAAAGCCGATTTGTCCGCCGGCATGGTCGGGGAATTTCCCGAACTGCAGGGAATTATGGGGCGGTATTACGCGCGTTTTGACGGGGAAAATGAAGCGGTCGCCGAAGCGATCGCCGAACATTATTCTCCGCTGGGGCCGAAAGACGACTGTCCGTCCGCGCCGCTCAGCGTTGCCGTTGCTTTGGCCGACAAGATTGATACTTTGGTCGGGTTCTGGTTGATTGACCAGAAACCGACGGGTTCAAAGGATCCTTTTGCGCTGCGCCGCGCTGCGCTGGGGGTCGTCAGGCTGATTTTGGAAAACAAAATCAATATGCCGATTTTTCAGATATTGAACGCTGCCCGCGCCGTTTACGGCGATTCGGCGCAGGCCGCCGTTGCCGAGGCAATGACGGAATCTGAAAAAAGAAACGAAAACGGAGAACCGACCGTTTTAATCAACTGGTCCGTACGCCAGATGATTTCATTGTTGAACTTTATTGCCGAACGGCTGAAGGTCGCCATGAAAGACAAGGGCGTGCGCCATGACTATATTACGGCTGTTTACGGTTTGGCACAGGGAAATAATGTTGAATTGATTGACCTGTGCCGCATCATTGCGCGCGTCGGCGCTTTGACGAAATTTCTTTCGACCGAAGACGGCGAAAATCTGCTGACGGCGTATCGCCGCGCGGCAAATATCGTCCGGATCGAAGAAGGAAAGGATAAATGCTCTTATACGCAGATGCCGGACAAAGCGTTGTTTGGCGCAGAACAGGAAGGAGCATTGTTTGACGCGCTCAGTCAAGTTATGTTAAACAGTTCAAAGAAGATTGCTTCGGACGATTTCGAAGGCGCGATGGAGGATCTGGCAAAACTGCGCGGTCCCGTCGATGCGTTTTTTGAAAAAGTCCAGGTAAACTGTGACGACGTTCAGCGTCGCGCCAACCGTTTGCGCATGTTGTCGATGATCGTGCGCGCAATGGGCGGCGTCGCTGATTTTTCTGTAATTGAAGGGTAAGGAGATATCTAACCACCATGACAAAATGGGTTTATAAATTCGGCAACGGAAAAGCCGAAGGTAAAGCTTCCGACAAAAATTTGTTGGGCGGCAAAGGTGCTAACCTGGCGGAAATGAGCTCGATCGGAATTCCTGTTCCTCCCGGCTTCACGATTTCCACCGAAGTCTGCACGTATTATTACGCCAACGGCAAAACATTCCCCGCCGATCTGGCCGAACAGGTCAAAGAAGGCGTCGCTTTCTGCGAATCGATCGTTGGCAAAAAATTCGCCGATCCGAATGATCCGCTGCTGTTTTCCGTACGTTCCGGCGCCCGTATTTCCATGCCGGGCATGATGGACACCGTTCTGAACCTGGGGCTGACGGACGAAACTGTAAAAGGTCTGGCCAAAGCGTCCGGCGACGAACGTTTCGCTTATGACTCTTACCGTCGTTTCATTCAAATGTATTCCGACGTTGTGATGGGCGTAAAGCATGAAAACTTTGAACATGCCCTGACAGCGCTGAAGGACAAAAAAGGATACAAATCCGATACCGACATGACGGTTGACGATTTAAAAGAACTGATTGCCGAATACAAAAAAATCGGCGAAAAATTCGGCAAACCCGTTCCGCAGGATCCCAATGAACAGTTATGGGGCGGCATCGGCGCCGTGTTCATGAGCTGGATGGTCGACCGCGCGATTTATTATCGTAAATTGAACGATATCCCCGAAGACTGGGGAACGGCCGTTAACGTTCAGACAATGGTGTTCGGCAACGCCGGTGACGATTCCGCGACGGGCGTCTGCTTCTCGCGCGACCCGTCTACGGGTAAAAACGCTTTCTACGGCGAATTTTTGATCAAGGCTCAGGGCGAAGACGTTGTGGCCGGTATTCGTACGCCGCAGCAGATTTCCAAAGAAGGCAAAAAGGAACGCGGTTCCGATCTGCCCTGTATGGAAGAAGCCATGCCGGAACTGTACAAACAGCTGTGCGATATCCGTGAAACGTTGGAAAAGCATTACCGCGATATGCAGGATATGGAATTTACCATTCAAAACGGCAAGCTGTACATGCTGCAGACCCGTAACGGCAAACGCACCGCCGCCGCGGCCGTGAAAATGGCTGTCGATATGGTTAACGAAGGCCTGATTGACAAGAAAACGGCTCTGCTGCGCGTTGAACCGAAACAGTTGGACGATTTGCTGCACCCGACTTTGGATCCGAAGGCCAAAAAGGACGCGATTAAAGAAGGCCGTCTGTTGACGCAGGCTTTGAACGCTTCTCCGGGCGCTGCCGTCGGTCAGGTTGTTTTTTCGGCCGATGACGCTGAAAAATGGGCTGAAGAAGGCAAGAAAGTCGTTCTGGTTCGTGTCGAAACGTCTCCGGAAGACATTCACGGCATGCATTCTTCTCAGGGTATTTTGACGGCGCGCGGCGGTATGACGTCTCACGCGGCCGTGGTTGCCCGCGGTATGGGTACGCCGGCTGTCTGCGGTGCTGCCGATGTCAAAGTCGATTACGCCGCCAAGAAGATGACAATCAAAGGCGTTGAAATCAAAGAAGGCGACGTCATTACGCTGGACGGAACGACCGGTGAAGTTATCAACGGCGCCGTTGCTTTGAAAGACGCCGAGCTGACCGGTGATTTCGGTGTGTTCATGGGTTGGGCTGACGAAGTTCGCAAGCTGAAAGTCCGCACGAACGCCGATACGCCGCATGACGCGCAGGTCGCCCGCAAGTTCGGCGCCGAAGGAATCGGCTTGTGCCGCACGGAACACATGTTCTTTGATCCGATGCGCATTAAGCACATGCGTGAAATGATTCTGGCTGAAAGCGAAGAAGCACGCCGCGCCGCTTTGGCAAAACTGCTGCCGTATCAGCGCGAAGACTTCAAAGGCCTGTTCCTGGCTTTGGAAGGTCTGCCCGTGACGATCCGTCTGTTGGATCCGCCTTTGCACGAATTCCTGCCGACGAAAGAACCGGAACAGCGTGAAATCGCAAAAGAACTGGGTATTTCTCTGGAGGCCGTTCAGGCGCGTGTTCATCAACTGCATGAAGCCAACCCGATGCTGGGTCTGCGCGGCTGCCGTCTGGGATTAACCTATCCTGAAATTACCGAAATGCAGGCGCAGGCGATTTTTGAAGCCGCTGTCGAAGCGTCTAAGGAATTGGGCAAACAGGTTGAACCTGAGGTCATGGTTCCGCTGATTGACACGAAGAAAGAGCTTGACATGATGAAAGCGATCATCGTGAAGAAAGCAGAAGAAGTTATGGAAAAGGCTGACGTGAAATTCAATTACATGGTTGGAACCATGATTGAAATGCCGCGTGCCGCTTTGACGGCTGATAAAGTTGCCGAAACGGCGGAATTCTTCAGCTTTGGTACAAACGACCTGACGCAGACGACATTGGGTATGAGCCGTGACGACGCGGGATCTTTCCTGCCGAATTACGTTGCCAAAGGCATTTTCGCCAAGGATCCGTTCAAATCCATTGATGAAGAAGGCGTCGGCCAGCTGGTCCAGATGGCTGTTGAAAAAGGCCGCAAGACCCGCCCGAATATCAAACTGGGCATTTGCGGCGAACACGGCGGCGATCCGTCGACAATCGACTTCTGCCACCGCGTTGGTTTAACATACGTTTCCTGCTCGCCGTTCCGCGTGCCTATCGCACGTTTGGCCGCGGCTCAGGCGGCTGTACGCAACGCTTAATCACGGTTGCAAAGCAAAAGAAAGCCTCCTGCCGAAAGGCGGGAGGCTTTTTGTTTGTTCGGATTACGTATGAAAAAGGGGAAAAATGGATTGCCGCGGCCCTACGGCCTCGCAATTTCGAAAAGAGAAATAAAAACAAACCGAAACTGCGAACGCAAAAATACCCCTCTCGAAACTGCGAACGCGAAGCGTGAAGCAGTCCATAGAGCAAGAGAGTGATACGGAAGAGGGAATTGCCGCGGCCCTACGGCCTCGCAATTTCGGGAAAAAATCTACGCTTGAAGTTTTTTAATAAATTCTGCGGCATCAATTCCAATACAATCGGCTATTTCCAAAAACTCGACAATATCCAGCCGACGTTCGCCGTTTTCATATTTTGAAACATAAGACTGCGGTTTTTTTAACATTCGCGCTAACTGCGTTTGCGTGATTCTTTTATCGCGTCGTTCTTGAATCAACATTCGCGTAAATAAACAGTAGAGATCTGTAAAAACGGATTTCGTCATGGATTTAATCCTTTGATATTGACAAAGGATTAAATCCTGTTTTAGAATATCCCAAATTAGGATATTTTTTAAATATCAGCGAATCTATATTCGTTCGGGCGAGTTTTTTAAGATGAAACCAAAATTTTTTATACTGTTGTTATTCCTGTGTTCATGTTCAGGCAATAAATTTATAGAGTATTACGAACCGGTTACAGCTGTATCGGCTGATGTTTTTCCTGAAAAGCAAGTTGTCCGTCGTTCCCGCGGACGTGGAAACAGACATTCTGCCGTATTTCCTGAAAAACAGGTTGTTGTTGTTGAAACAACGAAATATTCCGAAAGAATAAAGTCATTCACAGATCAGGGATATATTGTTATCGGCCAATCTGTTTTTCAAGGAACGTGGGAACCGAGATATTTAGCCGTTCAGGCAGCGCGGCAATATGGGGCGGACATTGTTGTCATAACATCAAAACAAGAAAGTGAACTCATAAAAAACGGTATTGTTCCAATGGCTCAGCCGAACGTTGCCGTTTATTCCGGAAATGTCGGGGGACGGTCGTTTCATGGATCAGCCGCCGGGGTATCAACAGGATATGTCAATTATCAGTATAAAGAGAAAATTTATAAACAAAGAGCTTCTTTTTTGAAACTCTTAAAGGGTAAAGAGATAAAATAATGAAAAAATTGTTTGTGTTGATTTTGTTTGTTTCAAGTTGTGTTGTTAATAACGGGTATTATTATCCCGTGCATAAAAAAACGGATCCGCAGGTTTCTTATACAGAAAAACAAAATGCGACTTTTTCGATTTCTATTTATAAAGAAGGAATTGGAGAAGATTTTGTAAAAGAAGAAAAAATAAGAAAAGAAATAAGGAACGAGTTTCAAAAAACAGGGTTGTTTAATACATTTTCGTATGTCTTTTTTAATGAAAAAAGCGATTTTCATTTTCATTTTGATATAAAAGTAACGGGCAGCGGGCAAGAAACAGCGCCTTTGGCTTTTTTGTCCGGATATTTTTTGACGACTATTCCCGTTTCATATCATTCTAATCATGATATAACAATGTTCCTTTATATTGATCAAAAAGAAGTCTACTCAATTACCGCCCCCGTACATACAAGAGTAATAGTATGGTTACCGCTTATTTTGCTTTCTCCGACAGCTTGGTCTGCAGGGGCAAACGTCCGTAAGAATGCAATAAATTATTTTATTCAGGAAGTTTTTGATAAAAAATTGTATATGCCTTCAACATTTAAAAATCTGCCGGGATAAAAAAGAGAAAATAAATTTGAATACCAGCTTATTTCCTTCTCATTTTTCCCGGATCAGGCGGAAGCAGACGTTATTATATCCTTTGGCAGGATCGCGGCTTTCCGCGCGTTCTTCGGTACGGCATTTCAGACGCGGAGAATCAAAAGATCCGCCTTTGACTGTTTTTTGCGCGCCGTTTCTGGGCGTTGACGTCCATTCCCAGCAATTCCCCCACATATCAATCGCGCCGCTGGCTGATAACGTGTTTTTATAAGCGTCTACGGCGCTTGTCGACATTTGAATGCCGTTATTGAACTCCGCATCTTTGGGCATATGACCGGCTGCCAATTCCCATTCCTGTTCGGAAGGCAGGCGATAGGTTGTTCTTTCATCTTGTTCGGAAAGCCATCGGGCATATGCGACAGCGTCATGATAGGAAATGTTTGTGGCGGGGTATTTGGACTCATATGCGGGAAACGGTTGTTCGGTCCGGTCTGTTTGCTTTAAAAAAACGGCGTATTCTTCTTTGGTTACGGGCGCATAAGCAATTTCGACGTTTTGCGCCGCGCCTAAAACAGGCAGATATCCGTCTTTGGCCTGACGCGCGCCAGGACGCAGGCGCGGATCCGTAAAACGGCGCATGCTCTGTTCAATACGGTTTTCTTTGTCTTGAACGACTTCATCGACAATTTTCTGCATTTCAAGAATTTTAGATTCGTGTCTGGCCGTTCGTTTCAATTCTTCCAATTTGGCTGTTTTGCGGGCGATGACGTTGTCATAGTTCTTTTCAACTTGTTTTCTTAACGCGGCGCGGTTTTCTTCTGTCGGATTTTCACGGTAAGCGGCGATCAGGCGTTTGGTTTCTTCATTCAGTTGCGGGCGTTCTTTTTCAACAGTCTTGCTGAATTTGTGCGTTTTCGGCGTATCGTCTGAAGCGGTAAATCCCATACAAAAAAATGAAGCGATGCCTAAAAGAAATAAGATTTCTCCCGTCTTTTTATTCATGGTTTTCCTCCGGCTTTGTAAAGAATATACTTCTTAAACGGAGCATAAATCGTTTTCTTGCGCAAGATGTTGACTCTTTATTTAATTTGTTCAATATCTTTTATGTACTTGTGAATGAAAGGAATCTTTGATGAAACAAAAGAAAAAGCGTAATCCGGTCGCTTATGAACTACTTTGTTCCGGAAAATACAGGAAAAGAGTTCTGAAGAACAAAAAAATTTATTCCCGCCGGGAAAAACACCCTAAAAGCTTCGGTAAACAATATCCGGAGCTTTTATTTTGTTCCATATTTATAAATCTTCATATAAAGCCGTTTCATTAATAAAATAAACAGGGCGTTTTTTTCCTTTTAACGGATTACAATGTTGTGTCAGATCATATTTTTTATCTGCTGCAGGATAGGTAATACCCGCTAACGTTGCGATCGTTTCAAAATCGTATTCTTCTGTCAGAGGCTTATCCGTATTGCACGCCAGATTATCTTTTGCGGTTTGTTTTGTTATCTTATTTAAAGCCGGATTCAGAAGAATCATTGCTGGAATATGAAAAGCATTTTGGCAATTCGGCGGCAGATGAAAAGAACCTTTATCAAAAATACAAATACCATGGTCAGATGAAAAAAATAATAAAGAGGGTTCTTTTCTGTTGTTTATTTTAGTCATAATATCTGCAATTATTTCTGCTGAATATGAAATGGCATTGTTGTAATGATAAAGCTCTTTTTCTTTTGTTGGTTTTTTGAATGCGGCAATAACGTTTTTAAAAAAAGCATTAGAACGAGGATAACGGTTGGCAAATGAAACGTGAGCGCCGATCATTTTAATGACAATCAGTTTCTTTGCTGCGGGTTTAGACAGGATTTCATCAAGAACGGGCAGTATTTTTTTATCGGTTTCGGCAGTAATATTTTTTTCATATTGGATAAAATTGTCAGCCTCTCGGTAAATCAGGCTTAACTCGTTCTTTTCGGAAGAAGTATTAACGTAGTGTACGAAATATGTTTCATAGCCGGCTTCTTTAAAAAGTGAGAAAATGGATTTTTCATGAAAAAACGGCATGTGATCCGTTGCTTTTTTTCGTGATAAAATCATTGGTATTGAATCAATAGTACCTGGATATTGCGATATCATATCAGAAAATCTGTATAGAAAAGGAAAACGACTGGCGTATTTGTCAAAGGCGGGTGAAAATTCAGCTTGACGATGACTTTCTCCTATTAGCAGGACGACAGTGTCAGCTTTTGTTTTCTGCTTGTATGGAAAAAAGTGAAATGCATTGACTTTTGCCAATATGTCGGCTCGTTCGGAAGAAAAAATCGATAAAAACATTAATCGGGTACGAGAAACGCAACCGAATGCGCAACTGAGAAAAACTGTTATGAAAATTGCTGATTTCCATAGTTTGGAAATACCTGTCATCTTCGGTTTGTAAAAAAACAAACCGGGCAGGCATAAAACAAACAAAGCCAGCATCGTTACTTCAGGCATTCCCAGTTTAGGAATGTATTCTAAAATTTCAGCTTTATTCGTGTCTGAAATAAGCCTGCCAAGCTGTGCGCCGAAACTGAGCAGGGAATAGCCGTATGTGAAAAATAAGTGAGTTTCAATCGCAAGGATTAAAACAAGAGGACAAAAAACAATGGAAAAAAGAACAGGACCAAAAAATAATGCCGCGGCAATCATTCCTATGATGGTAATATATGTATCATAAATTGTTAAACCGATATCGCATCTCATAACCATTAAAATGGCGCTGTATGACAGTAACAATAAAATTCTTATTCCAAGGCTGAAACGTTCTTTACTGTTTAAAGAAAAGAAATAAGATTTAAGTGTTTTTTTGCTATTCATATTTTTTTGTCTTTCGTCGGTAGCCGCTCTCAATATAACTTAGGGTAAAAATTTTTTAAAGATCTTATAATATCCGACGCTTTTATTTTGTTTTTTCCTCCCGTTTTTCGTATAATAAAACCCGTTTTTGAAAAGGAGGTAAAAATGCCCGAACTGCCCGTAATTATGATTACTGATTTTTTGGATACTGACGTGCGCGGCATTTTTACAACGCAGTATGTTGAACCGCATGAAATGCTTTTGCTGCATAATTTGTCCGGATTAAAGGTGAAAATCGTTAAAGAACCGCCGACTGTTGCGACATACTTGTTTTCTCTGACAAACGGCTGGCTGGAAATTCAGCGTGAACCGGTCAGCGGAACCGTCACTTTCTTCCCCATGATGCTGCCCAAAGCGGACGAAGCCGTTGAAGCCGCCAAAAGAGAAGCTTCCATTGAAGAATACAGAAAATACAACGGATTGAGATATTTAAAGAATTTGGCGATTTTATTGGGAGAAGAACCGGAAAGCCTGGACAGCGTTGCGTTGGAATAATTTTATTCCCATTCGTCGTGCAGGTTTAAAGCCCGGACGTTTTCAGATTGTGTTTCGTCCTGTAAATAAACGGCAATCATACTGACCGGTACAAAAACGAATCCTTTTTGCTTTGCCTGCGGAATCCATTTTTTTAAAGCGTTTACCGTCGCTTTGTGCGGGTGGCCTATCCCGACCGCAAAACGATGCCGCAAGGCGTGTTTTTCCAGCAAAGAAAGCTGTTTCATTATTTCCCGTTCGTTTTGCGTGTTATCTAAAAAAACATTGCGGACGGCATAGGGAATATTTTCTTCCCGGGCTATTTTTTTAGCCACGCTGCGGCTTGAAGTCAGAGAGTCTAAAAAAAGCAAACCTCTTTTTTCGACTTCTTCCATAACCGCCCGCATGGCCCGGCTGTCCGCGGTAAAACGGCTGCCCATGTGGTTATTGATGCCAACGTATCCGGGAAATGAACCCAACATTAAGTCCAGCCTGTCTTTTATTTCTTCCGCCGTCATTTCCGCGCGTAAAGCTCCCGGCCCGGGATTGAATTTGGCGTTGATCGGCTCCATCGGCGTATGCACCAACAGTTCATGTCCGGCGGCTCTGGCCTTTTGTGTCTGGTCAGGCAGATCATCGGCATAATACAAAAAAGAAGCTGTCAGCGGCGCCGGCAAAGCCAGGACTTCTTTTGTCATTTTTCGGTTGACGCCCAAATCGTCAATGACAATGGCAATCATCGGGCTGTTTTCATCAACATCTGGTATCGCAACGGCATATTCCAGCCATGGCGGCAGAGGTGTTTCATCATTTGTTTCTTCTTCGGTAAAAAACAGACCGGCAATATCAAAAGCGCCTTGTTCTTTATTTCCGGAAATTTGGCTGTCGCTGCCCCAGACGCCTTTTACCGCTGCCCGGGGCGCGGCGGAATCCGTATCACCCCATGGCGAAACGGCAAAAGCCGCCGACCCGCGGCAAATCAAAATGAAACAAACGAAAAAACGGATAAAAGACAATTTAAAAAAACTCCGGCAAGTCAATTTCTTTTAGAAATATAGGTTAAAAGGTTAAAAATTTTCTTGATAAAAATGAAGAACTAAAGTAGAACAAAAAGAGAAACTTTGTTCACGGAGGTTTTATGCTGACGAAAAGACAATACCAACTGCTGATGTTAATTGAAAAGCGTTTGCGTGAAGACGGCGTTTCTCCGTCATTTGAAGAAATGAAAGAATCGATAGGCCTGAAATCCAAATCGGGAATTCACCGTTTAATATCCGGTTTGGAAGAACGCGGCTTTATTCGCCGTTTGCCGAATCGGGCCAGAGCTTTGGAGATTTTGCGCTTGCCGGATAATCAGGGGGAATGTTCGGTTATATCGGCCAGAGATCTGGTCAACAGACAGACGACTCGGTCTTTTTCGCGTTTAAGCGAAAATTTGGCGGCCAATTCGGTTGAATTGCCACGTTATGGCAAGATTGCGGCTGGTACGCCGATTGAAGCTTTACGCAGCAATGAAACGGTTGCCGTTCCGGCGAACATGATTGGCAACGGAGAACATTACGCTTTGACCGTCGCGGGGGATTCAATGATTGACGCCGGGATTTTGGACGGTGATACGGTTATTATCCGGCGGACAAATTCTGTGGAAAACGGCGAAATTGCCGTTGCTTTGGTTGACGGGTGTGAAGTAACGCTGAAAAAGATCAGGCGGAAAGGGAATGCTGTTTTGCTGGAACCGTGCAACAAGGATTATGAAACGCGGACATACAGCTCCGAACGCATAACGATTCAGGGAAAGCTGGTTGGTTTAATGCGGAATTACGATTAAAGTAAAAAAAATGCATTTTATGCGTAAAATGTGTTGACGGCCGGCCGGATAATCTTTATATATAGGCCGACTTGACACGATGACCCCATCGTCTAGAGGCCTAGGACATCGCCCTTTCACGGCGGTAACGGGGGTTCGAATCCCCCTGGGGTCGCCAAAATAAAAAAATCCACCCGACAGGGTGGTTTTTTTTATTTTAGGTGAACCGGGATTTTGAACCCCCGTGGGGGTTCGGTCACCTTTGGTGACGACGCGCAGGACGATAGTCCGAGCGGCCCTTTTAAGGGGTGAGCGCCGGCGAACAATCTTCTTGAAACTTTCAGCTTCTGCTTAAAATTTTCGGCGGGCCGGAGAAGCTTATGGAATTCCGGAATAAATTAAGCGTTCTTTTCAAAAAATTCCGGAGGAAATTCGATTTCGGCGTTCAGGCATGTTTTTCTGCCTTTCAGATTAAAAGCCATAAAACATTCCGGGGGAACTTCAAGCGGGCATCTTAGACCGAACTCCGCCGCCGGTCTGTAGCCGAATTTCGGATAATAAGACGCATGGCCGACCAGAATGGAAAATTCATATTCCGTTTTTTGCGCGGCTGCGTGTCCCGCTGCGATCAGCGCGCTGCCGATTCCCTGCTTTTGGTATTCCGGCAGGACGGACAGCGGCGCTAAAATCAGTTGCGTTGTATTCCCGACGCGTATTTGAGTAAACATGATATGTCCGGCAAGTTTTCCGTTTCGTTCGGCAACAAGCGAAAGTTCGGGAATATAAGCGCGACTGTTTCTTAAACGACCGACCAGATTATATTCATCGCCGTTTGTATGTTCGGCGGTTTCAAAAGATTTACGGACAAGCCGGCGAATTTCATCATAATCCGCGGGGATTTCGGGTCTGATATCAATCATTAAAAAAGGTCCTTTTGAAAGTCAACGGTTGTCTGCCTGGGAACGCACGGCTTTCAAGCCTTTTGAATTAATGCGGTACGGACCGCCGTTTTCAGAGCCGATTAACCGTTTTGATCTGAGCCTTTTAAAAATATCCAAAGTACAATCGGAAAGTACAAGACCGTCGCGGGTAAAGCAAATAATTTTTTCGATTTTTCCCCGTTCGCCGCGGGTATGAGCGATCCGGCCGCCCTGGGCAAGGATGTGAAGCGTTCTTTGTTCCGGTTTGGAAATATTCATGTTGGATTCTCTGCAAGTAAAATGACATACCAAATCACAGATATTTTCATATCTGTCCGATATTTTTACAGGTAATGCAGCATAGAAAAGCCGATTACCCTTTTACTGCAATTTCCAACATACACCCTCTGTCAAAGTTGACTTTTAATAAAATCAGGATAATCCTGGCAGATAGAAAAATCAAACCATTTCTCCGAACGGCAAAAGCAGATTGTGACGGCCTGCATTTGAAATGAAATCCAAAAAGGGATAATTTCATATCGACTTAAAGACAAGCATAAATATGGCGATTTATTTGTTAAATTGAAAAATAAACAAGGAGAATGACATGACAGCTTTGGAAAACAGCAATATCAAAGTAAGCAAGAGTGTACTGATTTTCGGTATATTAATGATTCTTGCCGGTATTTTTACATGGTTTAATCCCGATACGGCTTTGCTGGCTATGGCGTTATATCTGGGGATTGTATTTCTGCTGGGCGGAGTCGGGTATTTATCGGCGTTTTTTTCTTATCCGTCCGGTGGTTTGTTGGCCTTGGGGCTGCTGGATATAATTGTCGGGGTGATTTTAATGACCAATTTGGGCGTGACGGTTTCTTCTTTGCCGGTTTTATTGGCTATCTGGGTATTATGTGTCGGCGTTATCCAGATCGCGTTCAGCATTGACGCCAGATCCTCCGGTCTGATTTTCTGGAAATGGACGCTGGCATCGGGAATTATCGGAGTGTTGTTCGGTTTCCTGATTCTCAGCCACCCGATGATCGGTGTTTTTACTATTTCTTTGATGCTGGGGCTGTATCTGATTTTATACGGCTGCCTGGGAGTCGGAGAATATATGGCCTGGAAAAAGCTGGTTGAAAATTAAAAAAAACAGACCGGCTCTTGTCCGGTCTGTTTTTATCCAAAGTTTTAATTTAAACTTTAATCTTCTTGACGCCGCACCAGCGGAGAAGCGGGAGATAACTCTGCTTCCCACGGGAACAATATCCATGTGTCCTGATCAACGGAAATAACAAAATCGTCGACGACTTCCTGTCCTTTGGGTTTGGCATACATGGTAACGAAATAGGCTTTGGGCATTAATTCGCGGATAATCCGGCCGGTTCTGCCGGAATCAACCAGATCATCAACGACCAGAACGCCTTCGCCGTCCGTTTCGGGGACTTTTAACAAAGAAGCATGGCTGCCGCGGGATTCTTCATCATAACCGACCACGCAAATGGTGTCGATCCAGCGGATTTCCAGTTCTCTTGCCAAAACGGCCGCGGGAAACAGACCGCCGCGGGTAACGCAGATGATTTTTTTCAGATCTTTGCGATTAATTAACTTTGACGCCAATGCC
This sequence comes from uncultured Rhodospirillaceae bacterium, assembly GCA_900550445.1. GTDB lineage: Bacteria > Pseudomonadota > Alphaproteobacteria > CAAGCB01 > CAG-977 > UBA11549. The sequence goes on from URSF01000010.1 coordinate 41,800, forward strand.
CGGGCGTCGCTGTGGAACTGTTCCCAGGAAATTGTTAAATAGCGCGGTTTGGTCATAGGGGGCCTCCATGTCTGAGCGCTGTATCAGAAAGAGCTCTTTTTAGCTCTTTTTACAGTAGAATCAAGCTTTTTTTAAAAAGATGAGGTTTCGCCTGTTATTTAAACCAGCTTTGAATTTCTTCCGCCGGGCGGACGGGCGGCGGCGGGACAGACTCCGCGGATTTCGGTTGTTTCGCGACGAGAGGCTGTTTCGGAACAGACGCTTTTTCTTTTTTTGTTTCAGCCTTTCGGGCGGCTTTTTCTTTGGCCGCGCGGATCAAATCGCGGATCTGCGCTTTGATTTTCGGCCCGTCCCATTCGACAATGCCGCGGATTCGGCCGACTTCGCGTCCTTCTTCGTCAATCAGAAAAGTTGTCGGCAAGCCTTTAACGTCGGCGGCCTGAGAAAAACGAGCCTGCGGATCCGAATAGATTTTTAAATGCTTAATCCCCCGATTGACCCAAAAACGGCGTAAAACGGGCAGAGGTTCCAGATCCGACGACAACGCGATAACATGAAATTTCATGCCGCCCATATCTTTTTGCAGCCGGTCCAGCATCGGCAGTTCGATCACGCACTGAGTGCATGACGTTGACCAGATATTCAATAAAACGATTTTTCCCCGGAAATCACGCAAAGACGTTTTTTGCCCGTTTTCGTCCTGAAAAGCGGCCGTCGGCGCTAAGATCGGTCGGGGATACAGCTTGAAAGTCTGCGGCGCCAGAACATTTTTAATCGACACGTTTCCCGTCGTTTGCGCGTTTACGGCAAACGGCGTCAGCGCCAACCCGAAAAGCAGATAAAAAACAAATCCGTTCATTTTTTCAGTTCCCTTTTTTTAAAATAAAAAAAAAGAGTGAATAAGTTTTTAACAGTTGCTATTCTGAGCGCGGAGCTAAAAAGAAAAGAGTTTTTGCATGAAAACGATCACTGCCGTTTTATTATGTGTTTTGTGTCTGACCGGCTGCGGCAAACGGGGAAAGCTGGATTTTCCGCCGGGGACGACTTATCCGCGCCAGTATCCGGCCCGCCGTGAACCGCGGCCGGCGGAAAAGGCTGTAAAAGTAACACCGGCGGAAGAAAAGCAGCCGGAAAGTATTTGGGAACTGAATGAATCTTTGGAAACGGGAAAGTAAAATGAACGCCTTTCATTATCAAAACGGACAATTATATATTGAAAATGTCGCAATTTCCGATATTGCCAAAAGTGTTCCGACGCCTTTTTATGTTTATTCGCAGCAGGGTATCGCGGATCATTTTCGGGCTTTTGACGGCGCGGCGAAAAAGAATTTAAAAAAATCGCTGACCTGTTTTGCCGTGAAAAGCAATGCCAATCCGTCTGTTTTAAAGCTGCTGGCCGGATTGGGCGCAGGGGCGGACATTGTTTCCGGCGGTGAATTGCTGCTGGCGTTAAAATCCGGTATCCCGGCCGATAAGATCGTTTTTTCGGGCGTCGGGAAAACCAGAGAAGAATTAACGTTGGCCGTTGAAAACGATATTAAGCAGATTAATGTCGAATCCGAAGAAGAAGCGTTAATGCTGGACGAAATCGCAGCGCTGGCCGGAAAAAAAGCCAGAATAGCTTTGCGTATTAATCCGGACGTTGATGCGCACACGCATTATAAAATGACAACCGGCAAGAAAGAAAATAAGTTCGGCGTTGATTGGAAAAAAGCCCGTTCTTTATATCGTCTGTTTTCCGAATCAAAAGGGCTGCTGCCGGTCGGCATAGACGTTCATGTCGGTTCGCAGCTGCTGGAAATGGAACCGTTTGAAGAAGCTTTTGAACGGGCGGCGGAAATTGTGCGCCAGCTGCGTGATGACGGGATTGATATCCGTACGATTGACGTCGGCGGCGGGCTGGGGGTTGCTTACCGGGAGATGGACGAACCGCCTTCTGCGGAAGATTATATGGCTTTGGTCGGTAAAATTCTGGGCGGGTTGGAATGTGAAATCGTTTTTGAACCGGGGCGTTTTCTGGCGGCTCAGTCGGCTGTGCTGGTGTCGCGCGTCGTGCGGGTTAAACAGACGGAAACAAAACGGTTTCTGGTTTTGGACGCCGGCATGAACGATCTGATCCGTCCTGCAATCTACGAGGCTTATCATGGAATTGCCGCGGTTAAAGAAGGACGGAACGATCATTCTTATGACGTCGTCGGCCCGATTTGCGAAAGCAGCGACGTTTTCGGCAAAGACAGACTGCTGCCCGCGATGAAAGCGGGGGATCTGGCCGTTGTAAAAACGGCGGGGGCTTACGGATCGTCGATGGGTTCGAATTATAATTTCCGTCCTTTATGCGCCGAAGTTCTGGTCAACGGCGAAAATTACGCCGTTATTCGGGAACGTCAGAGCTTTGACGATATGCTGGCTTTGACCCGTCCGGCGCCGTGGCTTTAACGCGTCGTGAATTTTGTCAGAGTTACGGAGGCCTGAGCTGTCTGCGACGGCGGCCGTTCGATTTTCAGGTCGATTTGTTCCATGCCGCGCGCCGGCAAAACCGAAACGGGCGAAGCGACGTCGGTTGTCGTCAGCAGGCGGCCGTCTTCATCGGAAAAACGCACGTTGAACGTTTCCGGAACGATCTCTTTATCCGTATTGTTAAAAGCCGCCGCATGCAGCACCAGATAGGTTTTGTATTCTTCCTGTACGGATTCGTAAGCCAGCGTTTGCAGCGTTACCGGCGCGCGCACGGGGGAACGGAAGAAAAACAGATAAATTGAAGCGGCAATGCAGAACAGGCTGACGAAATACAGAGGGCGGATCCATTTAAAAAAATCCGGTTCTTTTTTTTCCGGCGGCTTGAAAAAATCCTGAAAGGCCGGCATGGGAATATCGGGTTCGCCGATTTCGGGAACCGGCGCGGGGTCAAAAGCGGCCGCTTCGTCGTCGAAGTCGGGCAGGTCTTCCGCTTCGGGTTCGACCGTTCCGTCGTCTATTTCCCACACGCAGCCGCATTTAACACATTTAACCTTTTGTCCGGTTTCTTCCAAAACCGGAGGAACATCGTAATTTGTCAGACATTGCGGACAGGTGATCAGCATTTTTGTTTCCCGTAAAATTTAATATAGTATTATGCAGATTTACGTATAAAATGTTAACTTATTTTTTCAGATGTGTTTAAATACGACAGTCAAAACAACGGGAGAAATCAGTGGCGGTACCGTATGTCATAGAATTTGACGCAGTCGGCCTGCGTTACGGGCAGGGCGCCGAAGTGTTGAAGGATATTTCATTTGCTTTGCCCGCGGGATCTTTTCATTTCCTGACGGGGGAAAGCGGCGCGGGAAAAACGTCTTTGCTCAGCCTGTTGTATCTGGCGCAAAGCCCGACGCGCGGCCATGTCAGGCTGTTCGGCAAAGCGGTGCGAAACATCGTGAGGGACGATTTGCCCGAAATCAGACGCAAGATCGGCGTCGTTTTTCAAGATTTCCGTCTGTTGGATCATTTGTCCGCCGTTGATAATGTCGCTTTGCCTTTGCGTGTCGCGGGCTATGATGAAGACGAGATTCAAAAACGCGTTGCCGAATTATTGATGTGGGTCGGACTGGGGGCGCATTTGAACGCCAAACCGCCGACTTTGTCCGGAGGGCAGAAACAAAGCGTGGCGATCGCCCGCGCGGTGATTAACAGACCGCAGATTCTGCTGGCCGACGAACCGACGGGAAACATGGACGACAGATCCGCAGCGCGGTTGATGCGCTTGTTTGTCGAGCTGAACCGGCGCGGCACGACGGTTGTGATCGCAACGCATAACGAAGGACTGATCCGGGCTTTTCCTTATCCGCGCATGCATCTGACAAATGGGCGGCTGACGGTTTATCCGGTTGGTTATTCGCCGGATCAGGCTTATTTAAGAACGGAGGCGCCGCGTGTTTAGACGTACCAGCGATCTGCCGTTTGCCGGCGATACGTCCGGGTGGTTTTTGCCGTGGATGGTTATGCTGATGGTATTTTTCGCGGGTTTGACAACGGCGGGAACGCTGTCGTTAAACTCGATGTTGTCACGTTGGAGCCGGTCGATTTCCGGGTCTTTGACGGTTCAGGTGATCCCGATCGAGGAAAACGGGCGGGTCAATAAGAAAAAAACGCAACAGGAAACGCAGGAGGTTTTGGATATTCTGCGCAAAACGGCCGGAATCGCGTCGGCAAACGTTTTGACGGACAGCCAAATGAAAGATCTGCTGCGCCCGTGGCTGGGGGATACTTTTTTGCTGGACGATCTGCCGATGCCGCATTTAATTGACGTGCAGCTGATTCCGGGAGCGGAAGTCGATCTGGATATGTTAAAAGCGCTGTTAAACAAAAATACGCCGAACGCTTCGTTAGACGTGCATAAATTATGGCTGGGCAAGCTGGTGCGGCTGGTGCAGACGCTGGATCTGCTGGCTTCGGCTTTGCTGAGCTTGGTTATTGCTACGACCTCCGTTATTGTTATTTACGTTACGTGTTCTTCGCTGGCCGTTCATAAGCCGGTGATCGAGCTGCTGCATCAAACCGGCGCTCATGACGGCTATATTTCCAAACAGTATGCCAAAAGGACGGCGTTTCTGGCCTGTATCGGGGCGGCCGCGGGATTTTTGGGCGTGTTGCCGATTTTGTTTTTATTGTCTTCTCTTGCCGGCGAAATTCAGGGCGGTCTGCTTTCGGAAGCCAGATTTGACGCGGCGTCATGGATTTTATTGTGTCTTGTGCCTGTTTTGGCGGTTATTTTATCGACGCTGACGGCTTATTGGACTGTACAGAGAACTCTCAGGCGAATGTTATGATACGCAAAAAAGTGCTGCCGGCCATATTCATCTTGTTTGCCGCCTGGACGGGCGGATTGTTTTGGTTTGCTTCTTTGGTCAACCGGGGGCCTGAAGACACGGGAACGACAACCGACGCGATTGTCGTTTTAACCGGGGGAACGGAACGCGTGGCTGCGGCGGTAGATCTGCTGAAACGGCAAAAAGCCGAAAAACTGCTGATTTCCGGCGTGAATGAAAAAGTCGACTGGATTTTGCTGGCTGAAACGATTGATGAACTGCCCGAAGAACTGGGGGATAAAATTACGTTGGGACACGTGGCGCGCAATACGCGCGAAAACGCTTTGGAATGCAAAGCCTGGCTGGACAGAAACGATTTTAAGTCGTTGCGTTTGGTGACGGCGTCTTATCATATGCCGCGCAGCCTGTCCGAATTTAAAGACGTGATGCCCGGCGCCGTTATTATTCCGCACCCCGTTTTTCCGCAGACCGTCAAACATGACGAATGGTGGAAATGGCCGGGAACGTTTGCTTTGATCACATCGGAATATATGAAATTCCTTGTTGTCGCCGTTAGCCATTTTCTTCCTTTTTCAACGACTTCTTTTAACATTGAAACGGCAGGCCCGAAATGAAACTGATCCGATCGTTTTTGTTTAATATCTATTATGTTTTGACAACGTTGTTTTTTTGCCTGACCGGGCTGTTGGCGGGAATACTGCCCCGGCAAGTGCGCAGCTTTAATGCCAGATTGTGGGGAAAGTCGCTGCTGTTCGGCCTGCGCTGGATCGTCGGAATTAAATGTGAAGTCCGGGGACGGGAAAATCTGCCGGCCGACGGGCGGTATATTGTCGCGTCGAAACATCAATCGGCGCTGGAAACAATCGCTTTTCATGCCATACTGCCTTCTCCGGCCTATATTTTAAAGAAAGAGCTTTTGTATATTCCTTTGTTCGGCTGGAATCTGCTGCTGACGGGGTGTGTGGCGATTGACCGGTCTTCGGGGACGAAGGCTATGCGTTCTATTTTGCAGGGCAGCGAAAAAAGGCTGAAGGAAAACCGGCCGGTCATTATCTTTCCCGAAGGTACGCGGACGGCGCCGGGCGCAACGACACGATATAATCCGGGTGTCGGGCTGTTGTATGAAAAATGCGGCGTTCCCGTTATTCCGACGGCGTTGAATTCGGGATATTTCTGGCGTAAGAAAGCTTTTTTAAAAGATCCCGGCACAATTATTGTCGAATTTTTGCCGGCGATGCCGCAAGGGCTGGATAAACGCGAGTTTATCGGCGAATTGCAGAACCGGATAGAAGAAGCCTGCCGGAAAATCAAACCCGAATGAATAAAAAAGCTCCGATTACGGGGCTTTTTTATGATTGAACGATTTACGGAACTTTGCCGTTTTTCCGGCGGGGCGTTTTCGCCTGTCGGAAGAAAAAGGCTGTTTTTCTTTTTCAGACTGCGGCTTTGTTTCCTTTTGCTTTTGTTTTTTCAAAACGTGACGTTCATGCTTGATTTCGGAAATTCTTTGTTTGCGTGATTTCTTTTTGGCGACAGAAAAACCGAAAGCGCCGATCTTGCCGCCCAAAGCGTAATAGCCGCCGTGGCAGAAAGCGATTAAACCGCTTTTTTCCAATTGAAACAGGCCGTCTGCGTTTAAAAATTCATCATCGACGTTAACGGCGGCAATTTCAGCCAAAAACATATCGTGCGATCCCAGCGGTTTGATTTCGGTGACACGACATTCCAGACTGACGGGGCTTTCGGCGATCATGGGGGATTTGACCTTTTTGCACGGTATGGCGGTTAAGCCGGTCTGTGCAAATTTATCGGTGTCCCTGCCGGACTTAACGCCGCAGAAATCGGCTGCTTTTAACATTTTTGCCGTTGTCAGGTTAATGACAAATTCCCCGCTTTGCTTGATCAGGTCATAGGAATATCGCGACGGGCGCACGGAAATATAAGTCATTGCCGGTTCCGAATTGATGATGCCTGTCCAGGCAACGGTGAAAACGTTCGGCTTTTCCGTTGTGCCGCAGCTGACCATGACGGGCGGCAGCGGATAAAGCATTGTGCCGGCTTTCCATGACGTTTTTGTCATTTTGATCTCCTTGTTAAATTCGAATGGGGATTATAGACTTCTTTATAAAAAACGAAAGAAGGATTTCGTTATTTTTGCTTGCACGGTTTCGTGTTCGGCGGTTTAATAAGAAAAAATAAGGAAAAGCAATGTATTTTAAACTGCTGTCTTATCTGGGGAGATTCAGAAAACAGGCGATTTTGGCTCCGCTGGCGGTCATCGGGGAAGTCGCTTTGGAAATTTATATTCCTTTTTTAATGGCGCGGATTATTGATATCGGCATTGCGCAGAAAAATGTTCCGTATATTGTCGAAACGGGGTTGCTTATGATTGCCGCGGCAGTGGTTTCTCTGGCTTGCGGCGCTGCCGGAGCCCGCTTGGCTGCCGTGGCCGCCGCCGGTTTCGCCATGGAAATCAGAAAGGCGGTGTTCGGAAAAATTCAGGATTTTTCTTTTTCAAATACCGACCGGTTTTCAACGGCGTCTTTGATTACGCGTTTAACGACGGATATAACGTTTGTTCAAAACGCTTTTATGATGACGATCCGCGCTTTGGTGCGTTCGCCCGTCATGCTGGTTTGCGCGACGCTGATGGCGGTGCGGATTAACGCGGATTTGTCAACGGTCTTTTTAGTGGCGATTCCTTTTCTGGGAATTTCGCTGGGGGTTATGTCAACGCTGGCTCATAAACATTTTTTACAAATGTTCGCTAAATATGACGCGATGAATTCTTCTTTGCAGGAAGTGTTGATCGCGGCCAGAGTCGTTAAAGCTTTTGTGCGCGAAAAATTTGAAGATAAAAAATTCAACGACGCCGCGACGGATTTGCGCGATGCTCAGAAAAAAGCCGAAAAAATCGTTATTTTCAATATGCCTCTGATGAATTTTTCCATGCAGGCCTGCCTGATCGCAATCGTCTGGTTCGGCGGGAATTTTATCATTCAGGGAAAAATGCAGACGGGCGAACTGTTCAGCTTTTTAACATATATCGGCATGATTTTAATGTCGCTGATGATGATTTCGTTTGTGTTTATCGGTATCGTTATTTCTCAGGCTTCCGTGCGCAGACTGTGCGAAGTGTTAAACGAAATTCCCGACATTGCCGATACGGGCAAAGACGGGCTGGAACCCCGCGACGGATCCGTCGTCTTTGAAAATGTGTCTTTCAGCTATTCAAAACGGGCGGATAATTTGACTTTGAAAGATATTTCCTTCGCGGTCAAATCGGGGGAAACGGTCGGCATTATCGGGGCGACGGGATCGTCAAAAACGACTTTGGTCCAGCTGATTGCCCGCTTGTATGACGTTTTTTCCGGCCGGGTTTTGGTCGGCGGGCATGATGTGCGGGAGTATCACCTGCCTGTTTTGCGTTCCGCCGTGGCAATGGTTTTGCAGAACAATTTGTTGTTTTCCGGAACGATTGCCGAAAATCTGCGCTGGGGCGATGAAGGCGCCGGCGACGATGAAATCCGTGCGGCCGCCGATGCGGCGCAGGCACATGAGTTCGTTTCAGGATTTCCGGACGGGTATGAAACTTCTTTGGGGCAGGGCGGCGTTAATATTTCCGGCGGGCAGAAACAAAGGCTGTGCATCGCGCGGGCATTGTTGAAAAAGCCGAAAATCCTGATTCTGGACGATTCGACCAGCGCCGTGGACACGGCAACGGATAAAAAAATCAGGCAAGCATTTAAAGATCAGTTAAAAGAAACAACTAAAATCATTATTGCACAGCGTATTTCTTCCGTAATGGAAGCGGACAAGATTATTGTGCTGGATCACGGCCGGATCAGCGCGATCGGCTCGCATGACGAATTAATGCAGACAAGCGCGATTTACCGCGATGTCTTTACTTCTCAGCAAAAGGGGGCGGCATAATGGCAAAAGCAGCGCTGCAGCCGCGTCCGGCGGGCCGGAAAATGGAAAGACCGGATTCTCCTTTTGAAACGTTCAAAAGAATTTTAAAATATATGCTGCCGTATAAATTCCAGCTGTTTTTTGTCGTTTTGGCCGTTTTCGGATCAGGCCTGTCAGGCGTCGCGGTGACATATTTGCTCAAACCGGCGGTCAATCAGTTTATTGTTCCTTTGATCGGACAGGAAAATCCGGATCTGTCAGGGTTTGAACGTCTTGTCTTTTATATGATTTTGATCGCGGGAATCGGCGTATTTTGCACATATTTGTTCAACAGGCTGATGTTAAACGTTGTTACCGGCACAATGCGCCGGATCCGGATTGACATGTTTACGCATATGCAGAAACTGCCGATTAGATTTTTCGACACGCACACGCACGGCGAGTTGATGAGCCTGTATACAAACGATGTCGATACGCTGCGGGAAATGATGTCGATGAGTTTGCCGCACATGTTGTTGTCATTGACGACGGTGATCAGCGTTTTTGTTATGATGATTGTGCTCAGCCCCGTATTGACCTGTCTGGTGATCGGCGTGCTGATTATTATGGTGATGACGATCAAACTGATCGCCGCCAGAAGCGCGCGGTATTTTTCGAAACAGCAGCAGGCTTTGGGTCGCGTCAACGGTTATATCGAAGAAATGGCCGAAGGCGTTAAGGTCGTCAAGGTTTTCTGTCGTGAAGAAAAAATCAAGCAGGATTTCGGCCGGCATAATGAAAACCTGTTTTATCAAGCTTCTAACGCCAATACCTGCGCGAATATTTTAATGCCCGTTATCGGCAATCTGGCTTATTTATTGTTTGCCTTGACGTCAATGGCCGGCGGATATCTGGCCGCCGCGGGGCAGATGGATTTGGGAACGATCGCCGCGTTTTTGCAATATACCCGCAACTTTTCAATGCCGGTTTCCCAGATATCCATGCAGCTGAATTCGATTTTGTCGGCTTTGGCCGGGGCCGAAAGGATCTTTAAATTTTTGGACGAACCCGAAGAAACGGATCACGGCTATGTTACTTTGGTGAACGCGGAGATTGCCAAAGACGGCACGGTTGCCGAAGTGCCGTACAGAACGGGGCAATGGGCCTGGAAACACCCGCATCATGATCATACGATCAGTTATACGCCGTTAAAAGGCGACGTTGTTTTTGATCATGTCGTTTTCGGCTACAGCCCGAAAAAAATCATTTTAAACGATATTTCTCTGGAAGCCAAAGCCGGTCGGAAAATCGCTTTTGTCGGATCAACGGGGGCGGGAAAGACAACGATTACCAATCTGATTAATCGTTTTTATGATCTGCATGACGGGAAAATCCGTTACGACGGTATCAATATCAATAAAATTAAAAAAGACGATCTGCGCCGTTCTTTGGCAATGGTGCTGCAGGATACGCACCTGTTTACGGGAACGGTCATGGAAAATATCCGTTACGGCAAACTGGACGCTTCCGATGAAGAGATTCGCAACGCCGCAAAGTTGGCAAATGCGGATTCGTTTATTTCTTCCCTGCCGCAGGGCTATGATACCGTTTTAACGGCCGACGGCGTGAATTTAAGTCAGGGGCAGCGGCAATTAATCGCGATTGCCCGCGCCGCGGTGGCTGATCCGCCGGTGCTGATTTTGGACGAAGCGACCAGTTCGGTCGATACCCGCACGGAATATCTGATTGAACAAGGAATGAACACGCTGATGAAAGGCCGGACGGTGTTTGTAATTGCGCACCGTCTGTCAACCGTGCGCAATGCTGATAAAATTATTGTTTTGGAAAATGGCCGGATTATCGAAACGGGAACGCATGACGAATTGGTCCGGCTGAAAAAACGGTATTATCAGCTCTATACGGGGTTGTTTGAATTATCATAAAATTGACAAAAAACATGAATTTTTTGACAAAAATATTGACTTTTAGCTCTCCGGCTCATAAAAATAAAATAAGAATATGAGGAATAAAAATGCCCAGAGATCTGACTCACGTTATATTGGCCGACGATATTCGCGGCTGCCTGCCGGCCGAAACCCGGCAGTGCGCCGAAACGTGCGAATCCGCTTTTCATATGGGGGCGATTTCGCATGACAGTTTTTTGTATGGTTCGAATCCCAAATTGTCGACAAAAATGCACGGCGGGTTCGGCGACGATACGCGCAGCGTCGTTCTGGAAATGCTGGACGATATCCGCAAAGAAAAGGACCCGGCGCGTCAGGCCGCGGAAAAAGCGTTTGTTTACGGATTTTTGACACATTCGGCGGTTGATTCCGTGTTTCACCCTTTTGTTTACAGTGTTTCGGGCAGCCAGGTGCGTGAAAACAACCCTGACGAAAAACATGTCAAGCTGGCAAAAACCCGGCATCGTTATGTCGAAACGTGGCTTGACGTGCATTTTTTAAGACAGAGAAAACGGCGTCTGAGCACGTTTAAACCGTTAAAGAAAATGATCGACGATCATAAAAACCGTGAAATCGCCGCGGAATTTTTCTGCCGGAATTATCAAAAAGCATTTAAGATCGACGATGATTTGACGCGCGTTTATAAAAACAGCATGGCCGTTCAGCTGTTTATAGGCCGCGTGACAAAGAATCAGACGATAGGAAAAGCGCTGCGCCGATTGGATAATTTTTTGGACGGGCGGCTGGGTATGGCCGTTTCCGGGTTTTACCAGCAGGATCGGCAAATGCCGTCAAAGTTGAAAGATTTTGACTCTTTTAAACACCCCGTGACGGGACAAACGGTGCGGAAGACTTTGGACGATCTGACGCAAGACGCCGTCCGGCGCGGAACTGATTTTATTCTTGCCGCCGAAAAGTATATTGCAAACGGCAATAAACGGGAATTTTTAAAGGCGGTTCCCAATGTTAATCTGGATACCGGCATTGAAAATACGAAACTGGCCGACATCAAACAGGCCGAACCCGTCAGTGTTGAAGAATTAAAGGGTGAAAAGTTGAAAAAATTTGCCCTTTCCGGATTTAAAACGATGCCTTCGGGGGCGCGCGGCATGCAAAACGGGCGTCAGAAAGCGGCGCACCCGGAACTGCGCAAATACATTTCCGCACCGGATCAGACGGCGCGGATTTTGAAATGCCGGCAGGAACGGGGCCGTTGATTAAAAGAACTGATTTTCCAGATGAGCGGCGGCCAGCAGAGCTTCTTTGTGTTCAAGAGGAGTGTGAACGCGCAGAATATCCGTTTTTTCGGCGATTTTTATTGAAATGCCAAGCGTTTCCGTATCTTTTTGAATCGGCGGTTTGTCCGTGAAAATTTTCATAAATGATTTTCTGGAATGTCCGATCAGCAGCCGCACGCCGAAACGGTGGAATTTTGAAAGGTTTTGCAGAATTTGCAAAGACTGACAGGCCGTTTTTCCGAATCCGACGCCGGGATCGAAAATCATGTTATACGGACAAAGGCCGTTTTGTTCAAAAAGATTGATTTTTTCTTCCAGCCATTGTTCAACGACTTCGACCGTATTTTTCAGGGGCAGTCCGGTCAAATCGCGATTGTGCATAAAAATGCAGGGTTTGTCTTTATGTTCTTTGGCCAAAGAAAGCATTTCCGGATCGTCAAGCCCATGGATATCGTTCAGGAGATCAAAACCGTTTTCCAACGCTTTGCGGGCGGTTTCAAAGTGATAGGTGTCAATGCTGAACCGGGGTGAAAAAGGTGTTTTTTCGCGGTTTTTAACAAAATCAAAAACAGTTGCCAAACGTTGAATTTCTTCTGCCGGGTCCAAAGGCCGCGCCCCCGGCCGCGTTGATTCCGCGCCGACGTCAATCAGAGGAATCAGATGATCTGCCCATAACGCGGCTTTTTTTTCAAAAACGCCGGGCTGATTGTTTTGCCCGCCGTCGGAAAAAGAATCCGGCGTTATGTTTAAAATGCCCATAATTAAAGGCTGATGTGTTTCGGTATATAAAAATTCGGGCGGCACCGCTTTGAAACAGGATAAGGGATCCAGCACAAAACTGCGTTTTAAATATTGTTTATGCGGAACGCACAATTCGGGGGTGTCGATATGTTCGTCGTTATGTTCGATAATGTCCAGATCAATCGGCCGCGGCGCCCAGCGTTCAACAGCGTTTCTGCCGGCGTTTTTTTCGATTTTTTTTAGATCAGCCAGCAGTTCAAACGCGCTTTTTTTTGTTTTCAGACGAATCAAACAGTTTAAGTAAGGCTTGTTCCAATCGTCTTTCGCCGTGTCATACAGCAGAGCTGCCGGCGTTTCATAAACGGGGGAAACGCCTGTCACATGATATCCGGCCTGTATCAAAGCCTTGACGGCGGAAAGCAGATTTTTCTGCCGGTCATTCAGGTTCGATCCGGCGGCGATAAAAGTTGTCATGGTTTCCTCATGTTGCTTCTGCGCTCAGTTTAAAAGGATTTAAAACGGAAAAAAAGCAAAAATAAACAGTCGTTCCGGCTTTTTCCGCCCTGCCTTTTCTTCATCGGGAAAACATGATATATATAAAGGCGTTCATTATTGTTTCAGGGATAACTTTATGCGTTTTTTCCTTTGCTTCTGGGCTGTTTTTTTCTTTGTTCCGCAGGCCCTTGCCTTAAACGAGCTGGCGGACGGGACGGCGTGTGAAAAAAGAATCGTTTCTTTAATCGACGGGGCTGAAAAATATATTGACGCCGCAGTTTATTCGATTAACAGAAAATCCATTGTCAACGCTTTGATCGCCGCGAAAAAACGAGGCGTGAAAATTCGCCTGCTGACCGATCGTTCTCAGCTGGCTTCCGTCAAGGACATGAATGACGTTGAACGGCTGATGATTGCCGGCATTGACGTGCGTATTCATACGACCAAAGGCCTGATGCATGCGAAAATGGCTGTCTTTGACGGGAAAAACGCCGTCAGCGGTTCTTTTAACTGGACGGATTCAGCCGCGGAAAGAAATCACGAGGTCTGTAATTTATTTATGGACGATCCGGTTTATGCGGCGCGACACCAGCAGCTGTTTGATCGCTTTTGGAGGGAAAATCCGCAGGATAAATCCGACAGGTGGCTGCGAATGCGCGGCCGGTGCGGAGATATCCTGCTTTTGCGGACTTAGATCAAAGGCGCTTTGCCGTTTGTCGTAAAGCCGACGTCTTCCTGACGGGGAAAATGATCGGTCAATTCCTTTAAATCCGACGGATCGATCGCCAAATCAACAGCGTCGATGATTTCGCGCAAGTGTTTCGGATTGCCCGTTTTGAAAATCAGGCCGACATTTTCCTGCGCCGTCAGCCAGCGGACGGCAATCTGCGCATTGGAAACGTTGTATTTTTCGGCAATCCGGTCCAGTAACGGATAGGCGCCTTTTTCAAACAGACCGTGAATATTGAATTTTTCACTGGGCAGCTGAATCGGCCGCCAGGCGATAAAATGAATATTGTTTTCACGGCAGTATTTTAAAACGCCTTTGCGTTCCGGTTCGCGGACAATCAGGTTGTAATGGCATTGTGCGGCAAAAATCGGCGCGTCTAAAGCCGCGGCATATTTTTGCATCGTTTCAACGCCGGCGTTTGACAGACCGACATTTTTTATCATTTTTTGTCTGATCAGTTCGTTGAACGCCGCGGCAGTTTCTTCAATGGGAATATCAGGATTGGGTTTATGCACGTAATACAGATCCAGATAATCCGTTCCCAGCCGGTCAAGGCTTTTGGCGCAGCTTTCCAAAACGGTATTGTAATTCAGTTTGGTTTCCCTGACCTTGGAAGCAATGAAAAGATCAGCGCGGTTATACGGTACGATGGCCTGCCCGACCAGTTGTTCCGCTTTACCGTCGGCGTACAGTTCCGCCGTGTCGATATGAACGACGTCATTGTCAATGGCAGTTCTGATCGCGGCAATATCGGCTTTGTCGTCATTATTGGGATCCGGCTCGGTCGTACCGCCGATTTTCCAGGTGCCGAATCCGATTTTGTAAAAAGGCGTGATCATTTTTGTACTCCTTTTAAAATTTTGATATATTCTAATATTTCTTTTTACGGAAAATCAAGAAGGCGGAAAGAAGCATGATCGGGTTGATCGAAAAAGCGGAAAAAACACATAGCCTGGAAAAGGACGAGCTGACGGCTTTGTTGCGCGATGAAGAATCGACGCCCGAACTGCTGGCGGCGGCGGACAGAACCCGCGCTTTGTTCGTCGGTCCGGCCGTGCAGCTGCGAGCTTTGATCGAATTTTCAAATTACTGCCGCAATAATTGCTGTTACTGCGGTATCCGTCGCGACAACAAACAGGCGCGGCGTTACCGTCTGGAACCCGATGAAATCATCGCCCATGCCGGCGAGGCGGCGAAAATGGGGTATAAAACGGTTGTTATGCAATCCGGCGAAGACGTTTATTACACGGTTGACCGGTTGACGAAAATTATCCGCGCCGTAAAAGACATGGATCTGGCCGTGACGTTAAGCATCGGCGAAAAAACATATGAAGAATATAAAGCCTATAAGGACGCCGGCGCGGACAGATATTTGTTGCGCATAGAAACGACCGATAAAGATTTATATCACCGCCTGGATCCGGGTATGAGCTGGGATAACCGCCGCCGCTGTCTGAAAGATTTAAAACGCCTGGGGTACGAAACGGGATCCGGGTCTATGGTCGGCCTGCCGGGACAGAGCGTTGAATCGATCGCGGACGATATTTTGTTTTTTAAACAAATCGGCGTTGACATGGCCGGCATCGGGCCGTTTATTCCGCATGCGCAGACGCCTTTGGCCCATGCGCAGGGGCGGGCGTTTACATTATCTTTAAAAACGATGGCGTTGACGCGGCTGCTGCTGCCGGATATTAATATTCCGGCGACGACGGCAATGGAAACGTTAAATCCGAACGGGCGCATTATCGCTTTGCAAAGCGGGGCAAACGTTGTTATGCCCAACGTGACGACAGGGGAATACCGCAAAATGTATGAGCTGTATCCCGGTAAAATCTGTGTTAATGATACGCCGGTTCACTGCCGCAGCTGCATTGAAATGAAGATTATTTCCATCGGCCGCACGATCGGAACACAAAAAGGCTTTCGCGGTGAATATTTAAAGGGGAAATAACATGTCGTTCTTTTTATTGATCGTTTTAACCGGCACAATCACATCGTTGTTTACAGCGGGGTGTTTGTATTCAAAATCGATGTCAACGGCAAAGAAGATCTGGATATTCGCCGCCGTTTTGTGTGCCTGGTTCGCTCCGTTTTTTCCGCGGCGTCTGGAAGACGGCGACTGGTTGAATCCGACGGCGGCCGGCTGGATTCACAATATCGGTTATTATTTGTTCGGAACGGCTTTTTTTCTTTTTTCCGTTTTACTGCTGCGCAATATCATCTGGTACGGCATTTACGGAATCGGTCGTTTGTTGAAAAAACCGTTTGCGCGGCGGATTGATCCGTCGCGGCCGGATCTGCGCGGCACGGTCAACCGGGTAACGCTGTGCGTTGCGCTTTTGATTTCTTTTTATGCCGTTTATGAGGGCGTTAAAGTCGCCGACGTTAAAGAAGTCGTATTAAAAACCGACAAAGTCAAACAACCGTTTACGTTTGTTCAGTTAAGCGATATTCATATTCACCGCGGCGTTTCGGTAAAGAAAATAGAACGCCTGATTGAACGGGTTAACGGCTTAAAAGCGGACGCTGTTTTACTGACGGGCGATATCGGCGACGATGAATCTCCGGAAGCCGGCCTGATCGCGCGAAAGCTGGAAAAGTTAAACAGCCGGTACGGCCTGTTTGTCGTTATGGGCAATCACGAACTGTATAATAATTACAAGATGTGGGAACAGGTTTTTCAAGCTTCGGGCATGCGGGTTTTATATAATGAAGGAACTGTGCCGGGCCGCGCGGATATTTTTATCGGCGGCGTAACGGACGCGTCTTTTCGCCGGCTTAAAAACCTCAAGCCGGATATCGGCGGCGCGATGCGTCGGGCAAAACCGGATCAATACAGGATTTTAATGTCTCATTCGCCGTTGCCGAACGGTAAAAATGCGCCGGATCAATCAGAACTGTTTGATCTGCAGATTTCGGGACATACGCACGGCGGACAGATTTTTCCGTTTCATTTTCTTGTCAAACCGGTCAACAAGTATTTGGCAGGACTGTATACGCCGGAAAATTCCGATTCAAAAATATACGTTTCCCGCGGCACCGGATATTGGGGACCGCCGATGCGTCTGTTTGCGCCGTCGGAAATAACGTTGTTTAAAATTCTGCCGTTACAGGCTCAGACAAGCGCCGACGATCAGGGGAATGGATAAGTTGTCGTCGATTTTCAGACGGTTTTCATAAATTTCCGCCCACATCGCCGCGAACACGCCGGCCGCTCCGCGGATTATAAAGCCGGAATTCGGGTGAAATAAAACCGCGGCGGTATAAATAACGGCCAACCCGAACAGGAAAAAGGCCGCGGCCCCTTCAATGCTTTTGGCGTCTCTGTTAATTTTGTGTTTCCCGAACGCTCTGCCGATCAAAGCGGCCGCCGTATCGGAAATCAGCATAACAGCCAGAGCCGTTGCGGCGTTAACCGGCGAAAACAGCAAACAGGAACAAAGCGCCGCAGCCAATACATAAGGAGAACCGCTCAGTCGGAAATGCCCGTCGGTTTCTTTTGAACGCAACATTTTCCCGAACAATTTCCCGTAAGTTTTCAAAACGACCGGCCATTTTTTATAATATCCGTATTCGATCAAAACGTTTGCCGCCAACAGCCCGGCAAAGACGGCGGCGGGCAAATATGCAGGAACGAATAAAATCAGCGCCGGCATCCACAGAGAGCTTAAATGGACGCTTTTTCTCATTATTTCTTGTGAATAAGGAATGTCGGACATTTTTTTTCTTTTGGTTTTAAAAAAGAGAAATTATAGTATTTAATAACGAAATGAAATTCAATAATTTATTGATGAGTATATTGTTACTTTATTTTATCCGGTATCGGCCTGTTGAGGTGATTCCGGTGGAAGCGGCAGGTCCGAGATGTGGAGAACGACGATCGGACCTGCCGCGGCAGGACGAGGTTGGAGCCCGTTTATAGTTATAATTATTCGTCCTGTTTAGTTTACGACCCCGCATTAAAAGCGACGGCGGAACAATCACCGAGGGGTCCGGCGGGCAGATTTTCCCCCGGTTCCAACCCGGCGACCAAAGACACCGCCACGATATAACTTCTGTTTTTCAGCTCGTCGCCCAAGACCTTCCCCCCTTCGTTGTTCAAAGGCAAGTTGCACGTAATATAATTAGGAATGTACACGCTGCTGACCGGCGCGACGCCGCTGGACAAGACATAATAAGCCGCGCCTAAAGGCTGATGCTGCGTTACGACCGTTCCGTCTTCCGAAGCCGTTTGTTCCAACGGCCCGACAGCTTTTTGCAACATGCCGACGAACCTGGAATTTCCCGTAGCGTCAGAGACCGCCCGTAAAGCCGTCATCTTGTCCGCGCCGTCATACCTCGGGGGAATAGCCCGCACGGTAACAATATACTTGACAGAATCGTCGGCAACGTCATTGCACTTGACCGCCGTCTGCTGATCCTTGTCAACGCAAAACAGATACGTCCTCGTCCCGTTTTGAGGCTTGTAAGTCGCCGGCAGTCTGGCCCGAATAAAGTCAAAGACCGTATTGTCGTCCTTCACGCCGGAGATCTGTTCGTTTTGCACAGTAGCCAACGGCACAATACCGTCCTCCGCCGAAGCGAAGTAATTGTTAGAGTTTTCGGTATCGCTACGCATGGCGTCCAAATACCCGTACTCGGCCGATACGTGCTGCTGGTACATGTTCAAAGCCATGGCCTGATACACCGGAGCGATGAAGTTTTCCTGGGGCTTGGTCTTTTCGTACAGGTTACCGAACATCACTATCCCCATCAATGACGCCAGCATCATCCAAAAAAACATCTCTGCCTCCTCTCTTTACTTAATCGCTCCCGTGTACAACGCTAGTTCATAAAGTTATCTTGAGCTGCATTTTCCAGCATTGGATTGTCTTGCGGAGTCAAAATTGAGTATTTTCCTCTTGACAAGAAACTTGAACCATCATTTTTCAGTTTCATAAAATGCATATTCGGCATATTGAAACGTGCAGGATTAAAGTAACAGTAGGTATGGGCGATTGCCGACCAGCTGTTGGCGGGAATACCGCCCGCGTTCCAGATGTATCCGTCGTCATTGATGTCGGTGGATACGGGCGTGACCGTACCCATGGCGATCCGCCAACCATCAATCTGATTTCCGCTTGTTATCGCCTCTACAACTAATCCCAGTTTGGTTGCCTGTTGCATAATGCCGGTAACGTCGGCGATGTTGGCGTTAGCATAGTTCTGCCAGCCCGGGTTATACGCCACGGAAGCGTCGCTGGGTTTTTTATTTGAATTGATGAAAGAAACTTTCCCCAGTTCAAAGACGGTCGGTGTGACGGTAATGACCGCCTGATATCCGTCAGGGCATACGCCTTCGTCCTGAGCGTATAAATATTCAGTGCCACCCTCAATATCAGTCTTAACACGTCTTCCCGGTGCAGGAACTTTTCCTAAAAATGGGTGAGCCCAGCAGAAAGAGTCAGAAGGACATTCTTTATAAGAAGCCTTTGTATTATATTTAAAGACAACATATTTTCCTGTCTTATAGGAACCATCTTTGCCCTTACATTCAGTATCGGGCTGTTTGCTTCCGTAAACATAACATTCACATTTACCGCCGCCGTTTACGATCGGATGATTACCGGAACCGTCGTCCCCCGTGCCGCCGCAGTTGAATTCCCAGCCGCCGGAAGAAAGCCCCAAAGCTTTGCGTGTATAATAGGGAACCGCAAAAGAACAGTTTCCTCTAGTTCCTCTTGAACACGGCCAAGGCCCGGACCCGTAGCTGTTGGACAGTTCGTAGATGCCCTTCAGGATATAGTTAGGCAGGGCTTCGCTTAATCTGGCGCCGCCGCGTGAAGTGATTTTAATATCGTTCATGACGGACACAAAGGCAGGATCAACACGGAATTTATCATAAAATTTTAAATCCCGATCATAATGTGAAAAATACGGCGCTTGCTTATTAGATTCTTTAAAGTTAATATAGACACTGGCAGTGGTGGCGTCAAAGTTATTGGTTGTTTTGTTTTTATTTGGAAGATCTATTTTACTAGAAACATAACCATCTCTGATACCATCTGTTTTTCCGGTGTTTCCATCAACCCCCAAAGATGCTCTGTCTTGAATTATTCCTTCTCCATCTTTCAATCTTTCGGGCTGAAAGAACACACCGCTGATACGCCCCGAATTGCCATAGAAAGAAAGTAAAGGAAGATCTTCATCAACATCTCCTGAAACAATGGCAATAGCCTTTCCTCTTTCCGCGGTCGCGTTTACCATTGCAATTGCTGCTAATTGCTCAGACCATGCCTCTCCTGTTGTATTAAAAGAAATCTTATGCCCTTTCCTAAATTCAGCTGAATATGAAGCACTTGTTTTTGTTACCGCCTCTGTTGAGTGTAACGTTAATCCCTCCTCATTAAAGGCCATATGATGTTCCGGCATATCGCCGTCATCTCGACCTATATTAACAGTAAAACCATCAACAGCATGCAATGCGAAAGAAGAGTCACCATTATTAACAATTGTTTCAGCTCTTTCCGTATCCAAATAAGTCGAAGCTGTTCCATTAATACTTAATTCTGCCAGATCTCTTTGTAATGCAAAGGAAGAATGAAGAGAATCCGTTTCTTTCCCAATGAAAACTTCCATAACCTCATTATCCAAAAACATTGTAGATGCGTCATTAGAGATATTTGCAGTTAAATCCCGTTGTGTCAGATTCATATAGCTGACACCATTGTTAATGG
The DNA here is from genome assembly GCA_900550445.1 of uncultured Rhodospirillaceae bacterium. GTDB lineage: Bacteria > Pseudomonadota > Alphaproteobacteria > CAAGCB01 > CAG-977 > UBA11549. Next base: position 62,380 of record URSF01000010.1, read on the forward strand.
CTATATTTACAGAAGTGTTAGCATACCCTCCTCTCATTTTAATAGCTGTTGTCGCTCCCAGCGTATGGTTTCCAATAGAGGCCCCATACCCATAGGGACCGGAAGAAACTTGTAAATTAAGAGTTCCATATCCATCGCTTCCTTTTTTGGATATAACTTCTCCGCCGCCTCTTCCTGAAAACAATTGAAACCCTGAGGTATTTGTTTGTAAATATGTAGCACTAGTATTTGTTCCTAATAACGCTGTCCCATCATAAACCGACATTCTTGCGGTACCGTTCCGGAGACTTATCTGAGTTCCACCGTTTACACTATTTCCTGATATAGAGGCCCCTACGGAGAGATTGATAGAATCGGAGACATGCATATGTGAATTATCAGTAGCGAGAGCGATTTTAGCGAAGGCGTCCCCGGAGGAAATGCCCTGGTCGTCATTTGTATTCTGCGATCTGATAAGAATTTTCCCGCCGACGACTTCCAAGCCCCCGGCATTGTTGATTTTATGACAGCCGTCGCCCTCACACTCAGTAGCGCCGCCCATGTCAAGATCAGTAAACATAGAATTGGCGCCGGGCAGCCCGTCAACCTTTTTTCTGTAAAGATAATCACCGGAGAAGCCGGAAGAAAAAATAGTCGTGGCAGCGACCTTACCGCCGATATTCGTACTGACGCCCGGAATATACTTGGTTACATCGCCTTCCCACATCCCCTGCGATCCGACAATTTTCTGCATTTCCGGGACAGCCCCGTCAGGATTGCTTCCCGATCCTCCGGACGAGCTGCCATATAAGGATTCTACCAGTTTTTTAGTTCTCATATACCCGCCGTCAGCGCCGATCATAGAAGCAATTCTGGACGCCCTTCTGTCGTCGATTTCTTCATTGTTGTCAGATTTGGATAAAACGACGCCCGTCATCTTATAACGCGAACATTTAGCCCCGGCGGGAATAGCCTTAACGGCACCGCCGTCTAATTCATAACAGTTATTAGCGGCGGTACATTCCGTTCCGTCGTCTTTTGAAACTTCGGTACATTGGGCGCGAACACCAACGTCAAATCCGTCAACGAGCTTGTTTCCCCTGAACTGATTTCCGTTTAAATAAGTCGCAGGCAGGTAAGGAGCAAGATCCGCAGCAGATACCGCAAAGCTTTCATCAACTTTATTACCGGCAGAAAATTCTTTTGCCTTTTCCTGATAGTTCGCTTCAATCCAGTTGCTTAAAGCGTCTTTGATTTCTTTCATCTGGCCCGCAATGGCGACTTCTTCCATTTCCGCCGTCCGGTCAGCCGTTTGACGCACAACCATCGGCGACATCATTGTCATTAATCCTAACAACGCTATCGCTTCAATCATCAACGCGCCGCGTTCGTTGTCTTTTTCATTATTCCGGTGCGTAAACATGGCAACCTCCCTTATGATGTTTTTCGTCTGTTATTCCCTGCGACGAAATTTTTTCCGGCCCTGCATGATTTATTCATTTTCGGCCGCCGACCGCCCTAATCCGGAAAAATCTGTAAAATAACAAATACACTTCGGGCTTTGGGCTTTGGTTTTATTGTAAGGGCGGAAAATCAGCCGAATCAATGAAAAAGGTATATATCTGACGTTATAAAGCGCTGAAATCCGCCATTTTTTCAAAAGTATGCCTAAAGTCATATATTTATTAAGTTATTGAAAAATAAAGAAAAATATAAAATTTTATATTTCGGTAAAACTTTGGGATATTTTAAAAAAAAGATTGATTTTTTGTTTATTGAGCTTGAATTTAAAAAATTTTTCAAAAAATTTCGTGCGAATCGACATATTTTAACGATTAAAACAGAAAAAAATCGGAAAAAATGCCTTAAAATCATCATTAATAAAAAAATTTTTACCCCCCCCCC
>URSF01000011.1 GCA_900550445.1 uncultured Rhodospirillaceae bacterium
GAAGCCCTTATCGTTTTATTGCGCTAAGGCAGGGAACGGCAGGTTAAAACCTGCCGTTTTCTGTTTAACAACCAGCGGCCCGGAACAGGCAGGCCAAGCGGTCAGTATCATCGGCCGGCATTCATAGCCCAGCGCGCCAGCCAAAACGATAATTGCGGCCGCCAAAACCGGTTTGGACCATAACGCCTTAAGCATTTTTTTATTCTTCTTTCATTTTCTCTTCCTTCCTTTCATAAAAAAAGGCCGGATTATTCCGACCTTGTCAACGTTGGGATATGCCTGTAATATGCCTTTCGTCTGCCTTACAGCAGATTGAAAGGAGGTTTCATGATTCCTTCATTCATAGAAGCGATAGCTTACATATTGTTAGCGATTGCAGTTTTATTAAAAGCAAAATAGCAAGTAGATAAAACTTATCCCCGTGAGCTCGAACCTCACGGGGATATTCTTTGAAAGTCGGTATATGATTCCTTCACCGATACACACATTATAAGCATATCCGTTTTAAAAATTCAAGTCTTCAATACAGCCAGACGACGCCCTGCGGCTTTGTCAGATCGCCGTCAACATGTATAAAAGTCTTTCCGACGCCAATCCGATCAAACAGCCGACCCATTCGTTTAACGCCGGCAGCCATGCCGGAGCGGTCAACCCGGCGGATACAACGACCGATTCCTTGAAACCGTCCATTTTTAAACCTTTTCCCATTTGAATGCCCACCATAAAAACCCTTTTTATGGGAAATTTTTTTCTTTTCACTGCCACGCTTTAATCCCGCCGGGAGCTATCTCAGCGGTTCAAGCTGTCTGACATGCGCCACAGGAACTTATACAACAACGACGAATGCAACTTCCTGCAAATCCTGTTCCACACTTTATGTCGGAAGTAATTTAACGTGTACCAGTTGTACAACAACAGGAATCTGTACCGGCTCTAATGCAACGGCATCATGTTCCGCCGGGTATTACCTGAAAAACGGCGTCTGTACGGCCTGTTCTTCCGGAACGTACTCCAAAGGCGGTACGGTTACCTCCTGTTCCAGCTGCAGCACTCTGTACACCAGCGCAGGCAGCAATACCTGCACCAGCTGTACGACAACGGGAACATGCACCGGATCTAACGGAGGATCGTCTTCCTCTTCAGGAAGTTCAAGCAGCTGTACTCCTACAATCGGATATACCTGCGTCAACGGCGTTAAAACTAAATGTATGTATGAAGGCTGCGCCTCCTGCGCCACTGACACGCTGAAATGCGTCTCATGCAAACCCGGGTATGCTTATACGGCGGGCAGCAACTGTTCATCATAACATTTCTTCTGACATTAAAAACAGCCTCTGAAAAGAGGCTGTTTTTCTATGTTTTTATGCTTCCGTCCGGATCAGTTTTGCGGATATCTGGCATTGAACCAATCCAGACAAGCGCCGCGCTGGTCATCTTTGATTAATTCCGGGCAGATAAAAGCGTGATATTTTTTATGAAACAGCCGATCAGCCTTAAAACGCCAGGAAAATTTATATTCCTGCGGATTTTTGATTTCCAGACACAGCATCTTGCAGCCCAGAAAACTTTTAAAAGCGGTTGCGGCAATGTCATTGATTTTTATATCCGTTTCCGCATCAATCTTTATCGTGTCGTCCGTGATAACCAGATAAGGTTTCTTACGAATATGGAAAAACCAAAACGACAGATTTGAAATACCGAATACCAGCAGGATTAATCCCATAACATTCGGGAAAATATACAAATACCACCAATGGACAAACCATTGCCAGTTCCAGTAACACGAACACAATATCATCGGCGCCATTAAAAAAGCCGCCAGAAAAACAGACCCTGCTCCGAAAAATAAAAAGCAGAAGCTTTTTTTATAATTAAAAACCAGTTCTTGTCCCATGACCGTTTCCTTTCCCAACAGCAGCGGCATCACCGCTTTTAGACTATATTTTAAAGTCTATTTGTTAAAGTTAACTTTAGGTCAAGAACTTTTTTATTTTTCAATAATCGTCGCCAATCCGCCGGCTGCCGTTTCTTTGTACAAAGCGGGCAGATCATGGCCTGTTTTACGCATTGCCGTCACAACGTTGTCAAAGGAAACGCGATGCTGCCCGTCGGTATACAAAGCGTATTCGGCCGCGGCGACCGCGCGGTTTGCGGCGATTGCGTTGCGTTCAATGCATGGAATCTGCACCAGCCCCATAACAGGATCGCAGGTCAGTCCCAAAAAGTGTTCCAGTCCGATTTCGGCAGCGTACTCAATTTGCGATATCGTTCCGCCGAACAGTTGCGCCGCGGCGGCGGAAGCCATAGCGCAGGCTACGCCGACTTCCCCCTGACAGCCGACTTCCGCCCCGGAAATCGAAGCGTTCTGCTTGACAATATTGCCGACCAAACCCGCGGTTGCCAAAGCGTTGATAATTTCCCGATCGGTAAATCCCTGATGATGTTTCAGGTAATACAGCACGCCCGGCACAACGCCGCAGGATCCGCACGTCGGGGCGGTAACGACGATTCCGCGGCCGGCATTTTCTTCGCTGACGGCAAGAGAATACGCCGACAGCAGTCCCGTGCGCGCCAGATCAGGCCTTTGGGCGGACGCTTTTTTATAAAAAGAATACGCTTTGCGGGCCAGACGCAGCCCGCCGGGCAGAACGTCTTCATGTTCCAGACCGTTTTGAACGGACCGCTGCATCTGATCCCAAACGCCGGCCAGATACTGCCGGATTTCTTCGCCTTCATTATCAAAAACGATTGTCCAGATCGGCCGGCCCTGCTGTTCCGCCCAAGAAACGATATCCGCAAATGTTTTATAAGCATAGACTTCTTTAGCCGGCGGTTCGCCTTCTTCGCGCAAAGCGCCGCCGCCCACGCTGTAAACCGTCCAAATATCCGTAACCTCTTGATCCGCGTCAAACGCTTCAAATTTCATGGCGTTGGTATGAAAAGGCAGAACGGTATCCTTTTGCCAGACAATTTGCGTTTTGTCTTCACCCAGAACGTCCAGAATCGCCCGATCGGTAAAGTGGCCTTTTCCCGTGGCGGCCAGACTGCCGTACAAAGTCGCGCGGTACGAACAGGCTTGCGGATTTTTTTCAAAAAAACGCTGAGCGGCCCGGCGCGGCGCCATTGTATGGCTGCTGGAAGGCCCCATGCCGATTCTGTAAAGTTCTTTCAAAGACTGCATCGCTTATCCTCCTGCAAAAACATTTCAGACCAGTTTAACCGGATATTCGGGATATTCAACCCTTAGCATTAAATAAGATTGAACCGTTGCATAAACCTTTGTCTTGATTTAGAAAGGAAACTGTTTTTCAAAGCTTGCAAAAAAGAAAGATCATCAAATGAAAAATCTGTTTTGGATTTTTATTTTATGCCTGCTGGCGCCGTCGGAGGCACATGCCGACGGCTTTCCCGCGGAATTGCAGAATAAAACGATCGGCGTCCAGCTGGGAACAACCGGCGACATTATGGCGACCGGAACGCCCGGCGTTCGGATCGAACGCTATAATAAGGCCAATGACGCCGTTCAGTCGCTGGTCAACGGCAAGATTGACGCCGTCGTCATTGACGAACAACCGGCGCTGACTTTTGTCCGGAAAAACGCCGGATTAAAAATTCTGGACCGGGAATTTGCCAAAGAACAATACGCCATTGCGCTGTCCCAAAAAAATAAGACTTTGAAAACGCAGATTAACCGTATTTTGTCAGATTTAAAGCAAAACGGAACCATTGAAAATATTGTCAAAAATTATATCGGGGACGAAACAAAGGGAAAGTTTCCTTTCCGGCCCGGCGCGGAAACGAAATCCCCGCAGGGAACACTGAAAGTCGCCACCAGCGCGACGTTTCCGCCGTATGAATATTACAGCGACGCGGAAATTGTCGGTATTGACATGGATCTGGCCAAAGCAATCGCCCGGCGGCTGGGGCGGCGGCTGATTATCGAAGACATGGAATTTGACGCGATCGTCAGCGCCGTTCAATCCGGCAAAGCCGACCTGGGCATCGCGGGAATGAGCGTTACGGCCGACAGATTAAAAAACGTTGATTTTACAAACCCCTATACGGAATCAAAGCAAGTTATTATCATACGCGCCCAAAATGCGCCGGCAGTTCGGAACGTTTCGCTGACACAGCGTTTTGAAACCGATTTTATAACCGACGCCCGCTGGAAATATCTGGCGATCGGATTGGGGCACACGCTGCTGATTACCGCTCTGGCCGTTTTAATCGGCATTATTTTTGGCGGCGTGATTGCGATTATCCGTGTGTCGCATGACAAAAACGGTTCTTTCCCCGTTTTAAATTTCCTGTGCCGGATTTATCTGACCGCTATCCGCGGCACGCCGGCCATGATCCAGCTGCTGATTATGTACTACGTTATTTTTTCCGCGGTCAATGTCAATAAAATCGCCGTGGCCGTTTTGGCTTTCGGGTTGAATTCGGCGGCTTATGTCGCCGAAATAATACGGTCGGGCATTTTATCCGTCGATCACGGTCAAAACGAAGCCGGACGCAGTCTGGGGCTGAATTTTTCCCAGACAATGCGCTTTATCATTTTGCCGCAGGCTTTTAAAAACGTTTTGCCGGCTCTGGCCAACGAATTTATCGTTTTGCTCAAAGAAACCTCTATCTGCGGTTACATCGGCCTGATGGATTTAACGCGCGGCGGCGATATTATCCGCAGCATTACGTACGACGCTTTTCTGCCGCTGGCCGCGGTGGCTTTGATTTACCTGAGTCTGGTCGTCGTACTGACGGCCGGCGTCGGCAAACTGGAAAAAAGGCTGAAAAAAAATGAACGCTGAAAAAAAGACCATTCTGGACGTCCGCAATGTTTGCAAAGCTTACGGACAATCCGTCGTTTTAAACAACATTTCCACCTGCGTCAAAGAAGGCGACATTATTGCGATTATCGGCCCGTCCGGCTGCGGAAAATCGACTTTTCTGCGCATGCTGAACGGCCTGGAAACGCCGACGTCCGGCTCCGTCTTGTTTGAAAGCACCGATATTACCGACAAAAAAACGGACATTAACCGCGTACGCCGCAAAATCGGCATGGTTTTCCAGCAATTCAACTTGTTCGGCCACATGACCGTGCGCCAAAACATTACGCTTGCCCCCGTCAAATTAAAAATCATGACCGAAAAACAGGCTGACGAACGCGCCGGACAGCTGCTGGCGGAAGTCGGCCTGCCCGACAAAGCCGACGTTTATCCGGCAATGTTATCGGGCGGACAGCGTCAGCGGATCGCGATTGCGCGGGCTTTGGCCATGAATCCCGACGTAATGCTGTTCGATGAACCGACCTCCGCGCTGGATCCCGAAATGGTCGGCGAAGTACTGGAACTGGTCCGGCGGTTGGCGCAAACGGGCATGACAATGGTATTGGTGACCCATGAAATGGGATTCGCCCGCGAAGTCGCCAACAGAGTCATGTTCTTTGACGAAAAAATTATCCGCGAAGAAAACACGCCGCAGGAAATATTTTACAATCCGCAGAGTCCGCGGTTAAAGGAATTTTTATCAAAAGTATTGAAATAACTTATTGCTTTGCCTTTGTAATGCCGCGGTTCACGACGCCGATGAACAAAGCCAGCATAATATAGCTGCTGACACATTCAAAAGACACGATAATCTTTGCGAACGGCGTCAAAGGAACGATGTCGCCGAAACCGACGGTCGTCACGCAGATAAACGTAAAATAAACGGCGTCCAGAATGCCTTCTATGCCGGGTTTAAAGTTAAACGCCTGACTGGCGCCGAAAAAATCATGCAGAAAAGAAACCGTCAGATTTAAAACAATAAACGCCGTTATCAAAGAAACGAAAAACGAAGAAAAATTAAACATGTCTTCTTTGGTTAATATTTTGTCCGGCGCCAGATAGACCCACAATTTACGCATAAAATCGCGCAGATTGATCAACGTAACGTACATCACGGCCAAAAAAATGCCGAAAGCGACCAGCTGGGACCCGGCGGCATAAATCGTCAGCAGCCCGGTAAAAAAAGAAACGATCAGCACCTGATTTTTGTTTTGATAGCGCGACGGCGCCATTCTGTGCCTGATCAGCCCGAAAAACAAAGCGATCACAATACAGCTCAGCGCCCCGTTGACAAAAGGCAGCAAGACATAAAAATAAATATAATAATCCGGAGCGAACAAAACGGCGATCTGTCTTGAAAACAAAGACAAAATTAACAAAGAAACCAAATAGCACGGATTAAAACTGTTCACCGCGACAACTTTGAACAGCTTTGCCTGATCTGACGTGAAAATCTGCCTCAGAGGAATCATTTTTTTTCCTTTCTCCGTTACAGTAAAATCCGTTTTTTTTCCGGTCAATGCGGGAAAAAGGCGATATTCGTTCAAGACATGGAACTTTGTTTATGTTACACTGCGCTTCGTTTTTATCGGAGGCAGCAGATTATGTCTTTTGAATTTTTACCGGTCCGTACCCGTCTGGTCCACCCGCCCAAAGACGATATTTTCGATATTCTGGAATCCCTGCCTGCTCTGCAGGAAAAGGATATCGTCTTCATTACGTCAAAAATTCTGGGGATTCATCAGGGACGCTGCGTTCCCTGCGCCGGCACGGATAAAACGGAACTGATCCGGCAGGAATCCGACCGTTACCTGTCCTATACGCACCCGGGCGGTTTTAACGTTAATCTGACGGTAACGGACAACGTCCTGATCCCGGCGGCGGGCATAGACGCCAGCAACGCCGGCGGATATTATGTCATGTGGCCGAAAGAAACCGATAAGTTGTGTGCCGAAATCAGAGCTTTTCTGTGCGGCAGGAATCATCTGAAAGAACTGGGAATCGTTTCAACCGACAGCCATACGACGCCTTTGCGTTACGGCGTTACGGGCATTTCAACCGGTCTGGCCGGCGTGGAACCGTTAAAAGATCTGCGCGGACAAAAAGACCTGTTCGGCCGCGAATTGGCTTTAACGCAGGTCGATCAGATCGACGCTCTGGCCGCCATGGCCGTTTTGCTGATGGGCGAATCCGATGAATGTACCCCGATTGTTATTTTGCGCGGGTGGGATAAAATCGTTTTTAATGAAAAAGCGTCCATGCAGGATTTTAAAATCAGTCCCGAAGACGACCTGTACACGCCTTTATTATCGGTGATGACATGCAAATAACGCTTTTTGCCGCCGTATCCGCAAACGGATTGATCACGGACGAGAAAGGAAACGGCGATTTTTCCAGCCCCGAAGACAAAACGCATTTGCGTTCCTATTTAAACGGCAAATCGTGCGACTGCTTTATCTGCGGGCGCAAAACGGCTGAAGAATTTCAAGACAAGCTGATTTCAAAACCGTTGTTGATCCTGACACGTCAGAAAAAAGAAAACACGGCCAACAGAATTTATTTTTCAACGCTGGAAGAACTGGATCATATTTTAAAGGCTAAAAACCTGTCCGCTCCGACTCTTTTGGGGGGTGCTGAAACATATTCGTTTTTTTTGGAAAACAGATATGTCGACCGGATCGTGCTGACGACGGAAAATATTCGGTTTAACGCCGGTAAAAGCTTAGATTTGCAGCGCTTTAAAAACGAGTTTTTTTTAAAAAAAAGAAGCCGCCTGTCCGAAAAAACAACCGTTTCCTTTTATCAAAGAAAAAAGCCCCGCGAATAACTCCGGGGCTTTTCTTTAAAATGAATACCTGAATACGGCCGTCAGCGTATGCGACATATAATCCGGCCGCCATTCCAGATTGTATCCCGCGGAAACGTCTACATGTTCGCCCCACAGATAAGCGATCGAAGCGCCCAGTTCAATTCCCAGCGGATCAAAATCGTCGCCTTTGACCGTATACATACTGCCGTTGGGCAGATTGACAACGGCGTCTTCGCCCGAAGCCGTCAGATCATACGTTAAAGCTCCCGAAAACTCGCTGTGCCACAGCGAATCATTTGTCTGCGCAAAGTCACGGTTAAAGCGACCTTCGGCAACCAAAGTCATAACATTTGTCGAAATACCGGAAATATCCTGTCCGATTTCGTCTTTGTGCGCGTCACGGTCAGCCGTAACATAGCGCAGCCCGACGGCCGGCGTCCAGGTCTTCAGATCTTTTCCGAACATGACCGAAGCTCCGAAAGACGATCCGTCATATTTATCCGAAACGGTCATACCGGACAAATCTTTGGATTCCTCATAGCTCATGGACGTCGTGTTCAAAACAGTGCTGACAAACCAGTCGGACGGTTTGTACATACCGTACAGGAAGAAAGAATCTCCCGTCACGTCGGTGGAACGCTGTAAAGTATCCAATGTCGTCGTTGTCGACGCGTACCCCAGCCCGACGGCGAAAACGTCAAACAGCTGCATGTCCGCGCCGAAAGCAAAACCGTTCGTATCGCCTGAAAATCCGTCCGGCTTGTTTGTCGATAAATAATCCGCGGTATTATAGAACGCCTGCGCCCATAAACCGAAATTCCGGGGCTGTGAATAAGTTGTTTTTCTCTTTGCCCATCTTTTGCGTTCAGACGTCATTTCAACGGCTTCCGGACTGCCGGGTTCAACACGGCGGCGGTAAGCCGGACGCGGCCTTGTCACCGGCTGATCGTCCTGATCATAATATCCCGCACGGCGGTAATAATCGTCGGAACGCATAAAACGGGAACGATACGGCGATCCGCCCGAACGACCGTACATTTTCTGGATTTCCCGGTATGTTCTGGACGAACTGCCCATAGACCCCATCAGACCGTTCAAACGCGCGGACAACGTGTTTGAGATTTTAGACTGCAAAGCAATCGGCTGGCGCGTCATCGCGCCGGTAACGTCCGGAGCAACGGCTGTCAGCGCATTTAAATAAGGTCGCGATCCTCCTTTTTTCTGCGATAAAGCGTCCAGATGTTCCGCCACATCGAAAATTTTAGTGCCGTATTCAAACAATTCGCCGTCCAAAAAAGCTTCCGCCGTATTGATCTGGTTTTGATTACCGGCTTCTTCTTCAGCCACCTGCCCGCCGGTAGACGTCTGACCCAGACGATAACAAATTCCGGAACCGCCGGAACAGGTTTCTTCCGTCAGCGAATAACGGTTGTTTTCAAAAACAAATTTCTGAGATCCGGTAACATTACCGTCAACCAGTTGAAAGACAGATCCTGCCTCTGCCGTTTGCAGCCCGTAATCAATCGTCAGATCCAGCTTGACATTATTGCGGATATTCAGCGTTCCGCCGTTAAAGACCAGCTTGCCGTATCCGGTGGAATTAACATTCCCCTGTTCGTCGGTCGCTTCTCTGGAAATACGCATAACGAAATTTGAATTATCGTTAAAAGCAAAATCTCCGGTATTAAAAGTCAGCGTATTGACGTCAATATCCAGAACTCCGCCGGTACCGACGCTGCCGTTTGTCAACGTTGCATTCTTTTTAAATTGAGCGGATCCGGAACCGACGACCAAAGCCCCCAGTTCCGCCGTATTGTTAAAACGCACGGATCCGGTTGATGAAATCGTCAACGATTCAATAATATTCGCCGTCTGATTGAATTCCGCCCTGCCGTCCGCGATCAAAACATTATCGATAACGGCCTGACGTTCAAACGCGGCGGTTGCCGAATTTAAGATCAGCGATGTAAAATCCGTATCCGATAAAAATCTCAAAGAACCGCTGCCGGCGCTGATTATCCCTTGGAATCCCAGCGCGTCTTCAAAAGTCGCCCCGGCCTGGCCTTCCAACTGCAAACGAGCCGTTTCAGCCCCGGTCAGCTTGCCGATCCCCGAAAAATCGGAACCGACGGTTACCGTTATTCCGTTTGAAATATTGATCGTACCGTTGACCGAAGAATATTTTAAAGATCCGACATAAGAATTGCCGACAAAATCCAACACACCCGTTCCGATCGTCGCACTGGCTAATTCTTGATCGCCTGTGGAAAATGCGATATTTCCCGATCCGGCGACAAAAGAACCGTTTCCATACACATACCCGATCGTTCCGTTTTGCGTCATATCGGTCACATTCATCGTCATGCCGGTATTCAACCTGACCCAGCCGCCATTATTAAAAGCCAGCGTTCCGATATTGATATTATTATAAAAATCCGCCGTCCCTCCGGAAACCTTCAATGTGCCCAGATTATCAATCGGAGCTTTAAATGACGATCCGTTTCCGTTCAGATTCAGCGTACCGTTTCCGGTAATTTTATTTGTTCCTTCGGTTATAATTGAACCGACCGTTAACGTTTTTCCGTCAGCGATATCCAGAACCCCGCCGTTGCCGTTGGCAAAATCTATTGCACCGATTTGCGCGTTTGTCTGAATATACGCCGTTCCCGTTCCGATTCTGATTCGCCCGTCAAAGGCCGTATTCATAGCAAAAATTCCGGAAGAATTCCCACCCAAATACAAAGTTCCCGTACCGGATAAAACATCATTGGCTTTAACGGTGATATTGTTTGTAACGGTTAAAATTACCCCTTCATTAATGCCCAAAGCGCCGCCGGTTTGATCAAACGTAACTGTCGGCAGCGTTGTAGCAGCAGTAATATTCAATGTTCCGTTGACGATTGCCTGACCGGCCGAACCGCCGTTAAAGTTCAACGTCGCGCCGTCTGACACGGTAATACTGCCACTGATATTCGACGCATTTTCTGTTGTTGCCGCACCTCCCGATACCAGCAGATGATTTAAATTATCCAAAACGCCTTTAACCGCTACGGTTCCTGATAAATTCAACGTTCCGTCCCCGGTAATGACGGAAGAAGCATCGCTGCCCAGATTACCGCTGACGGTCAGGATCGCGCCGTCTCCGATAACCAGTTGCGAATTATCCGACAAAGTCAACCCGTTGCCTCCGTTGCCGACCTGTGTTGACGTATTGATATACGCCGTTGCTCCGTTTTGAATCGTTAAATTAGCCAAATTTTTCAAATCGGAATCAAACGACCCTGAAGCTCCGGTTCCAGACAGAATCAATTCTGTTCCTTTGATGCTGTTGCCCGAATCAACCGTAATGTTTCCGGTTACAGTCGTATCGCCTGATAAATTCAACGTCCCGTCCGCAGCGGAATTGAATAAAACATTGCCCAGATTTGCCCCGGCGACAGTAACGGTTCCCGATCCGATTTTTAAATTTGCCAAAGACTGATTGGAGCCGTTTTTAAACGTTCCGTTTTGCAAAAACAACATTCCCGTTCCGGAAACCGTCGTATTTTCATTACCGAAACTATTGCCGACGGCCAACGTTCCGTTGTTGACAATGACATTTGCACCGCCAGAATTTACAATAAAGTTATTGATTTGCGATTCACCGGCGTAATTAAACGTAATCGTGCCATTCGCAGCGCCGAAATCCAAAGTCCCCAAACTAACCTGACCGCCGAAAACGGACCCGTCCCCGTTAACCAGTTTCAAAGTACCTTCACCCCGGACGATATTTCCGGCGTTTGTTGTAATACGGCAATTATCCTCTCTTGTACAGACAGGAGTGGAGGAGCCGGGGGAAGAAGATGGATCATCTTGCAATGACAGAATCGCTCCGGAATTAATCTGCAGCGTTCCGCCCTGAGTCGAACTGAATTTAACACTTCCCAAAGGAGTATCCGCCGTAATGGTCGCGGTTCCCGTGCCGATTTTCAAACCGCCCAGATAACCGACGTTCCCCTGCGTTCCTCCACCGAAACTCATATTGGTATCGTTCAGCAATTCCAAAGTTCCTTTACCGGAAATCGAATTGCCTTCGCCGGAAATACCGGCGTCTTCACCGGGGTTTTGCTTTAAGGCTAAGGTGACGTCTTCATTTACCAGCTCCACTGTTCCGTGATCCAGTATCAAAGAATCCAAAGTCAGCGTACCGTTTTTCAAATCAACCATTCCATTAATAACCTGCATCGTGCCGATTGAATCTTCGCTGCCCGTCTGATTTGTAAATTCCGCCGTACCGCCGTTTATTTCCAGATTTGCCAGATTTTGAATTCTGCCGGAAAAGCTTCCCGTCTGTGTTACTTTTACCGTTCCTGTCCCGGTCAGAGTAGCCCATTCGTCTTTTGAACCGTTTGTCGTCAAATTTTGAACACTCAATACGCCGTCAGCTGTAATGGTCGATCCGACCGTTGCCGTCAGCTTTTTGTTAACGATCATTTCGGCGCCGGCGTTTACCGTCAAACTTCCCGCACTGGCCGTTCTGTCGCCGAAAATCACTTCGTTAACTGTTAATTTCCCGCTTTTAACCGTTGCGGTTCCTTTGGTCATGCTTAATGTATCAAAAGAAACATTTGCAGAGCTAAATTCGGCAAAGGCGCCGTTTTCAACATTAACTGTCAATCCGCTGCTGCTGAAAACGTCATTTGTTCCCGCTTTGTCGGCAAACGTCAAAGTCATACCGTCTTTGATCGTCACCATACCGGTCGTAGCGTCTTCGACAATCTTAGGATCGGTTATGATCTTTGACGTATTCCATATTGTTGTTGAATCCGTCAATGTCAACGGCTTTAAATTTGTCAGAAAAACAACTTTCCCGTTATCAAAATTTAATGTTTTAACAACCAATTCTTCTTTTAAATTCAGAGTTGAATTTCCTAAATTAACGGTATCGACGACCAATCTGGAATTTATGTTGATTGTACCGATTGCTTTGCCGATACTTCCTGACGCGCCGTTTAAAACAGATAAAGACAATTCGTCCGTATCATTTCCGACAAGGAAAGTAACGGATCCGCGACCCACGGAAATTGTTCCGAATTTCGTCAATGTTCCGATGGTTGCCTTGGCCTCTTCTGATAATTTCAGCTCGCCGCTGCCGGATAAATTCCCGTTCATCGTGATGTCATTGGTAATGGACAGAACGCCCGTAATAACCAAAGAAAGGTTACTGCCGTCCTGTTTAAAGGTATTCAGCGTCACCGGCGCATTAATGTTTAATGTGCCGTCTGTTTGCTGTAATGTCCCTTCTGTCCAGTTTATTGCCGAGTTAATAGAAAAACTACTGGTAAATTCTAAATTTAATGTTCCCAGGCCCTGGATCGAAAAAGTTGACATCGCATTTGACAAGGCCCCGGATGTACCGGCTAACGTTAATGTTTTGTTTTCTTTGATATCAAATTGTCCGCCGATAATATTAACCTCATTACCTTTCGATCCTTGAACCAGAGTATTTCCCGACACGTTCCATTTACCGCCGGAAATGTTGATATCACCCGTGTTATTATCATACATCATGATTTGGGAATTATTTTTGGTAAAATTAAGCTGACCGCCGGAGATATTTATATTTCCCGATGAAAGGATTTCATATTGCTTAGAATTGCCTTCTTTATCCTTCGTCCAAAAATATGCTTCAGAGCTCCCCTTTCGAATATCAATTTTTCCCGTCAGGATTCCGCCGCTGATAGCAATATCCCCCCTGACAGCATCTTTTGTTAGTGTTTCACCATTAATTCTAACCCAGTCAGTATCAGATAAAGACGGCACATAAGCTGAATAATCCCATATGACACCGCCCTGAAAATCAATCGTCGGCGGATTAAGAGGGTCTTCTTGGCTGATTAATATACCGCCTGCCCGATTTTGAAAAATACCATTTGGAAGTGCTTTCTTCCCCGGCGAGGAATATGTCTCATCCGGAATATCAGCAGCATTATTATCCGTGCTTGTCCATGTGCCGCCATACAGCGTATATGTCCGGTTATCGGTAATCCCGTTCGAAAATACGCCGCCGAGATCCGATATATATGTTTTATTTCGGATACCGATATTGGCAGCGTTTTTTATATTCAAAGCGCCGTGCATTTCAAAACCACTGCCGAATGTAATACTGCCGCCTGTCAAAACATTCAGCGAAGAAAGATATACCGGACCGTTGAACACGCCCGAACCGGATACGTTTACTGTTCCATATTGCGAAGTGGCAGAATTAATATTATATGCCGTTATGTTTTCAACGTTTAGCGTGCCCCCGCTTGCTACCTGAAGCTTATTATTTGCTGACTGCGCCATATAACTGTCGATAGAAACTTCTCCCCCGTTTCCTTTGACGGACAACACACCTCCGTCAGCCGAAGCATATTTAACAGTGCCAAGGTTGACATCATTTCCATCATATGAAAGATTTACCGTACCGGATCCGACAGTCAAACCGGCCAGCTTATTTCCACCGGTGGAATCAATCCAGCCGCTGTCTAACTGCAAAGTGCCTGTGCCATAAATTTTGGCAGTCCCAGAACTTACGGAAGAAACATACAAATCACCGTTATTAATAACTAATGTACCGCCATTCAAACTAACAGTATCAACTTTCGACTCAGCGCCGGAAAAAACCGCAGTTCCGCTGTTCGTCAAGTTCAATCCGGATAAATATACGTCTCCCGTCAGATTGCTGCTTTCCGTTCCGGTAATACTTAATGTGCCCGTCTGGTTTGAACTTGAATTGATATTTTTTGCCGTTATTGATTTGACGGAAACCGTTCCCGTAACCGTACAATCCGCCCCGTTCGTGCCGTCGGAACAAACATCGGCCGCGACAGGCGGCACATCTGAAAAAAGAATGGCGGCCGTCAATGCCGTAGACAATAAAAGCTTGTTTTTATAATCGCTTATTTTTTTGATCGCACGCATAACTGTTTACCTTTTTTCAGACGTATACAGTTTGCATTTTATAAAAAAAATATTAAGGGAAAGTAACGATTTTCAGCCTTTTTTATTCGGCGGCATAATCTGCGGCAATCAAAAACTCGATATTTCCTTCCGGGCCTTTGACCGGGCTTTGGCAGATTCCCTTAACCGTCCAGCCGGGTAAAGATTCCAGCCATTCCCGGACATGTCCGCACACACCGCGATGCAAAGCCGGATCGCGCACGACGCCGTTTTCGCCGACCTGATACTTTTCCACTTCAAACTGCGGTTTGATCAGCGCGATTAAATGCGCTCCGCTTTTTTTGGCAAAAGTCAACGGCACGGGCAAAACGTTTTCCAGCCGGATAAAGCTGGCGTCGCATACGATTAAATCCACAGGATCAGGAATCTGTTCCGCGGTTAAATAACGCGCGTTCGTTCTTTCCAGCACGACGACGCGTTCATCAACACGCAGCTTTTGCGCCAGTTGGCCGTAACCGACGTCAACGGCGTATACTCTGGCGGCGCCGCGGAACAACAGCACGTCCGTAAATCCCCCCGTCGAACACCCGACGTCCAGACACACAAATCCCGCCGGGTCAATCCCGGATTCGTCCAGCCCTTTTATCAGTTTTAATCCCCCGCGCGACACCCACGGGAAATCTTTTCCTTTCACGCGCAGAATCGTTTCCGGTTTTAACATTTCCCCCGCTTTGTCAATCCGCCGGGTTCCTGCCAAAACAACGCCGGCCATAATCAAAGCCTGCGCTTTGGCGGCGTTTTCCGCCAGCCCTTGTTCCACCAAAAGAGAATCCGCCCGTTTTTTCATCGGTTATCCGACCATTGCCGCAACGGCGTTCGCAATCGAACGCGCGTTTAATCCCGCCAGTTCGTACTGGCGTTCCATTGTCGCTTGTTCGATAAAAGAATCCGGCATGGTTAAAAAACGCACCTTTGTTTTTTCCAACAGGCCGTTGTTTGCCAGCCAGGTCATAACCAAAGAACCGAAACCACCCTGCACGCCTTCTTCCACGACAGCCAGCGCCTGATGCCCTTCGGCCAGTTCGCGCAGCAAAGCTTCGTCAAACGGCTTGGCGAAACGCGCGTCCGCCACCGTTGCCGAAATACCTTCCAGCGCCAGCATATCCGCCGCGGTCAGGCAAGCTTCCAGCCGCGTTCCCAAGCTTAAAATCGCCACGCGGTTGCCTTCGCGCAAAATACGCCCTTTGCCGATTTTCAACGGTTCAAAGTTTTCCGGCATATCCGGCAAAACGCCTGCCCCGCGCGGATAACGCACCGCCGACGGCGTATCGTCAATACCCGCCATTGTCACCAGCATTCTTTGCAGTTCCGCCTGATCCGACGGCGCCATAACAATCATGTTCGGGATCGGACACAGCATCGCCAAATCAAACGCGCCGTGATGCGTCGCACCGTCTTCGCCGACAAAACCCGCCCGGTCGATCGCAAAACGCACGGGCAATTTCTGCAAAGCGACGTCATGCAACACCTGATCATACGCCCTTTGCAAAAAGCTGGAATACAAAGCGACAAAAGGCTTTATCCCTTCACAGGCCAGCCCCGCGGCAAACGTAACGGCATGCTGTTCGGCGATACCGACGTCAAAAAAGCGGTCAGGATACTTTTCGGCAAACGCGTCTAATCCCGTTCCCGACGGCATGGCCGCCGTAATCGCCGCGATTTTCTGATCCTGACGCGCCAAAGAAACAATCGTATCGGAAAACACCTGCGTAAACGTCGGACGCGTACACTTTTTAGGTTGGAACTCCCCTGTTTCGACGTCAAAGCTTGTCACGCCGTGATACTTGGACGGCCATTTTTCCGCCGGTTCATACCCTTTGCCTTTATGCGTCACGACATGCACCAGAATCGGGCAGTCTTCCGCTGCGTCGCGGATATTTGTCAAGATCGGGATCAACTGTTCAAAACTGTGTCCGTCAATCGGCCCGACGTAATAAAATCCCAATTCCTCGAACAAAGTCCCGCCGGTAACAAATCCTTTGGCATGACGTTCCGCCTTCAAAGCGGTTTTTTTGACAAACTGCGGCAGACGCGAAGCCATATCCAGCGCAACCTGGCGCAAACTCATGTACGGTTTGGAAGAAATCAGCTGCGACAAATGGTGGCTGAGCGCCCCGACGGGACGCGCGATCGACATGTCGTTGTCGTTCAAAATGACAATCAGCCGCGAATTTTTCGATCCGGCGTTATTCAAAGCCTCAAACGCCATGCCGGCGCTCATCGACCCGTCGCCGATCACGCTGATGACATTGTTTTTCCTGTACAGCAGATCCCGTCCCGCCGCCATGCCCGCCGCCGCGGAAATGGACGTCGAGCTGTGCCCCGCCCCGAACGGATCATATTCGCTTTCGGACCGTTTTGTAAAACCTGACAGACCGTTTGCCTGACGCAGCGCCGAAAAATGGTTTTTCCGCCCGGTAATCAGTTTATGGGCATAGCATTGATGCCCCACGTCCCAGATCAGCCTGTCCTGCGGCGTGTTAAACACATAATGCAAAGCGATCGTTAATTCCACGACCCCCAAACTGGCGCCCAGATGCCCCCCTGTCGAAGACACGACATGAATGATTTCCTGTCTGATTTCTTCGGCCAGATACGGCAGGTCTTCCAGCGGCAGATCCCGCAGATCAGCCGGCGATTTAATCGAATCCAACAGCGGGAAATCAACCTTTTTCTTCGGTTGTCCGGCCCCCGCCGCCTTTTTCTTTTTACTCATGAACGACGTTCCACAATAAACCGGGCCAATTCGCGCAGCAAGTCCGCCTTTTCATCAAAACATTCCAAAGAAGCGATCGCCTGATAAGACAAAGCGTCCGCCTGCTCTTTAGCCTTTTCCAGTCCCAGCAGGGAAATAAACGTCGCCTTATGCGCGTCCAGATCTTTGCGCACGGCTTTTCCCATCGAATCCGCATCGCCTTCAACGTCCAGAATATCATCGGCAATCTGAAACGCCAGCCCGATATCGCGCGCGTAATCCTTTAACACCTGCCGGTCTTCGTAAGACGCTTTGCCCATAATTGCGCCGGCTTCGCAGGCGAAGGCGAACAAACGGCCCGTTTTCATCTGCTGCAGGCGGATAATTCCCGGCATATCCATATCGTCCATATGTTCGGCCAGAATATCCAGCATCTGCCCGCCGATCATGCCGTTCATGCCGGCCGCTTTGGACAATTCGGCGATCAGCTGACAGCGCACGGCCGGTTCAAACAGACATTCGTCCGCGGCGATCACGCCGAAAGCGCGGGTCAACAGCCCGTCACCGGCCAAAATAGCCGTCGCTTCGTCGAATTTTTTATGACAGGTCGGCTGGCCGCGGCGCATATCGTCATTGTCCATCGCCGGCAAATCGTCATGAATCAGCGAATAGCAATGCACCATTTCCAAAGCCACCGCGACGCGCAGCGCTCTGTTTTTTTCAATACCGAACAAATTAGCACTCTGCATGACCAAAAACGGCCGCAGACATTTCCCGCCGGCCAGCACGGAATAACGCATCGCTTCGATTACGCGGCGTTCCGGCGTATTGGGCAAAGGCAGCAGTCTGTCGAGTTCGGCCGCGACTTCGGCGGCGGTTTCTTTGATAGCGGCAGATAAATTAGGCATCGGTTTACTCCATTGCAGCGGGGGTGAATCCAACGGCTTCCCCGTTCAAAGAAGCCGTAATCTGATCTATTTTGGAACGAGCGGCAGACAGTTTTTTTTCACAATGACGGCGCAGCAGCATACCGCGTTCATAAAAATCAATTGCTTCGTCCAGTCTGACCTTACCGGCTTCCAATTGGCGGACGATTTCTTCCAAAGCGTTCAGCGCCTCTTCAAAGCTCATTTTTTCAATTGTTTCCGCAGTCTGTTTTTCGCCCATTCTTTTTTCCTTTAAAGGTTTTAAGAAAACTTCCTTTAATTTTAAGCACTAATAACGCCCGCAGGTCAAAGATTTTTTTTATACTTTTACCGCGCTTTCCCCGCGCCCGCGGACGGCGGCCGAAAAAACGTCCTGCGGCTTGACGCCTTTCTTCCACAAACGGCGCTGTTTATACAGCCGTTTCCACATATATTTGGAATCAGGCCAACGTTTGTGCACCCACAGCCACTGCGTCGGATCGTCCCTGATCCAGCGTTCCAGAACATGATTGGCTTTTTCCATAAATCGTCGGATATCTTCTTCGTTATTACCGGTTTTTTCGATTTTCAGAGGTTCTTCGGCCGTCAGGCGGAAATAAGCGCCTTTTAAGCGCTGGGAACGCACGGGCAAAGCCGGATAGTCATGTTTTAAAACAAGGGAAGCCAAAGACGGCGTCGTCATAACGGGATAACCGAAAAAATCCACCGCGATGCCTTCGTTCATTTTTTGATCGATCAGCAGCGCGAAATGACCGTTTTTACGCATCAGGTCAACAATCCGGCGAAAACCGCCCATGCCTTTGGGAACCAAAACGCCCGGTATTTTCTGGCGAAAAAAACGAAACAACCATTCCACATAAGGATTGTTGGCCGACCGATAAATCCGGTGCAGCGGTATGCCCAGCTTATTACCGACAATTGACGACACTTCCCAGTTGCCGATATGCGCTGAAAACAAAATACCGGCGCGTCCGTCGTCGCGCAAAGCCTCGCAGCGGTCAAAGTTTACGAACTCGATACGGTCTTCATAATGAACGGACAACTGGCGCAAATGAGGGTATTCAACAAAAGTGCGCACCAGATTGTCCCACATGCCAACGACAATCGCGTCAATTTCAGCCGGCGTTTTTTCAGGAAAAACTTTCATTAAATTATACCGGGCTACCCAGGAAATACGCAGATGCGGGCCGATATGGCGCCCCAGAAAACCGCCCGCGCCGGACGCCCAGTCCAGCGGCAGCAAACGAAAAATACCGCAGAAAATAACCGTTCCGATTAATTCCAGCGGGTAACGGGTACACATATAAACGGCCCGCTTTATTTTTCTTTTCAAAGACCTGCTCACGATATTGCCCGATTATTTTTTATGCAAAGCCGACAGCAACGCACACATTGCATCAGGCGTATCCCAGACCATATAAGCTTCGACAATTTGCACTTGCGGTAAAAACCGAGGAGCGATTCTGACCCCGTCTTTGGCCGTCGTGACCAAAACGGCTTCCAGTTTATCGGCCCGGGCGATCAGATCGGTCATGTCTTCGTCCGTATAAGGATAATGGTCTGAAAACGCCTGGGTTTCCACAACGTCGCAACCGTAATCCCTTAACATGTCAAAAAACTTGTCAGGATACCCGATCCCGGCGAAAGCGAACACTTTTTTACCGGACAGCTGAGCGATTTTCGCCACGTCCTGTTCAATGTGCGTTCCGATAAAAGGCAAAGACATAAAACGTTTGTCAATCCATTCTTTAATTCCGGCCTTATCTTTGCCGACGACAATAAACGCATCGGCGCGCTGCAATCCGTCTTCCACCGGTTCGCGCAAAGGTCCTGCCGGAAAAACTTTGCCGTTGCCGAAACCGTAACGCCCGTCAAAAACGGCAAAGGACAAATCCTTAACCAGCTGCGGGTTTTGAAATCCGTCGTCCATAATAATCACGTCCGCGCCGATTTTTTCGGCCGTTTTTGCTCCGCGCGCCCTGTCGGCGTCAACAATCGTCGGCGCAATACGCGCCAGAAGCAACGCTTCATCTCCGGTATCTTTGGCCGTATGCTTATCCAAATCAACCAAGACGTTGATTAACCCGCCGCCGTAACCGCGTGTTAAAAAAACCGGACGCATGCCGTTCATCTTGAAATATTCGGCGACAGACACGGCCAGCGGCGTTTTGCCCACGCCGCCCATAACCAGATTGCCTATGCAGACAACCGGTATTTTAGAACGGTACGACTTTGTGTTTTTCAGCTTCCGGCGCAGCGCCCACGCGTATATTCTGCCCAGCGGAGATAACAGTTTACCTAAAAAAGTATTTTTCTTTTGCCAAAATTTCGGAGATTTTAACGGCATAGTCCCCTCTATTTACGATCTGTCAAATAATCTGCCAGCTGCGGCATTAAACGATCCAATACGTTTGATTCCGCCACAGCGAAAGCTTGCGCGTTCTTTTGTTTTTTATCAAGCAATTTTTTATCCGTCAGCAAATCCGCCAAAGCCTGCGCCAGTTCGGATTCATTTTCGGCGACGAACAAAGCGTCGGCTTCTTTGGCACGCGCGACAATTTCACGGAAATTCATCATATACTGTCCGCACAAAACCGCTTTTCCCAACCGTGCCGGCTCAATGATATTCTGTCCGCCGAACGGAATCATTGATCCGCCGACGAAAGCCGCCGCCCCCAGACGGTAAAACAGCCCCATTTCCCCGATCGTATCGGCCAGATAAATATCCGTCTGCGGCTGAATGTCTTCCTTGCGTGAACGGCGGGCTACATTCAGTCCCGCATTTTTAAAAATGCCTTCAATTTCATCAGCCCGGTTCGGGTGACGCGGCGCGACAATCGTTAAAACACCCGGTATTTTTTCCTTCAAGGCTTTATGCACATCAGCAATCACGCCGTCTTCGCCCGCATGGGTGCTGCCGGCCGTCCAGCAGGCTCTGCCCCCGATTTGTTCCCGCATGCGTTTCAATTCGTCTTCGTCCACCGGCAAAGGAGCCGAAGCAAACTTGATATTGCCGACACAGGCCGTGTTTTTGGCGCCGATTGCTTTCAATCTGTCCGCGTCTTCCTGCGTCTGGCCGAAGGATTTTACAAACATATCCTGAATTTGAGCGCTGAAACGCGGCATTTTTTTCCAACGTCTGAAAGAACGGTCCGACACGCGGCCGTTAATCAGCAAAAGCGGAATATGACGTTTGGAAATAGCGGACAGGATATTCGGCCAGAATTCCGATTCCAGCCATAAAACCAGATCCGGCTTCCAGTAATCGACAAAACGGTTGACCTGCGCCATGCAGTCAATGGGGATATACTGGTGAAACGCCTTGCCCGACAGGCGTTTTTCCATTAACTGCGCCGACGTTACCGTACCGGAAGTCACCAGAATATTAACATCGGGATACAATTCCTGAATTTTGTTGATCAAAGGCAACATGGACAACGTTTCCCCGACGCTGGCGCCGTGCAGCCAGACCAGCTTGCCTTCCGGGCGCGGACGGGAAGCAAAGCCCATGCGTTCGCCGAAACGGTTCAGATCTTCTTTGCCGCGGGATTTGCGCACGGCCAGATAAGCGGCGATCAGCGGATACCCGACATACGTTGCCGCCCGATAAAGAGATACCGACATTAAATTCATTCTTGTGTTCCTTCCATGCGCAAGGGAAGCCGTCCTTTTAAACCGATACGTCGGTCGGCTTCCTCCGTTAAATCAATCAATCTGTCTTCCAAAATCCGGCGCCATTCTTCCACTCCGTCCCGATCCAGATCCGCCGGAATGTAAATCGGTTCGCTGAACAATACGATCCCTTTATTGAACAAAAACGGAAACAAATATTTGTCCCACGTTTTTAACATCTTGCCGCGGCGGACGGAAAAGGCCGATAAAACAATCGGCTTTTGCGATTTTTTTGCCAGATGGATCAATCCTTCGGTCATTTTATATCCGGGTTTGCGGCCGTCGGGAGACAACGCCACCACATTGGCCGGTTTATTCAGCGTCCGGATCATTTCCAATGCCGCGACGGCGCCGCCGCGTTTCGACGAACCGTTAATCGGCTGAATTCCTAATCCCTTCATTGCCGAAGCCATAATCCGCCCGTCACGATGCAGGGAAATCAGCACAGACACCGTCTTTTGCAATTTTCTGTCCAGCACCAAAAACATGTCGGACATGGACCGGCCGTGCCAAAATGTAATGAAATAAGAAAAATCCCCGCTGACATATTCGTCGCGCAGCCCGTCCATAGACCAGCCGGACGTTTTGTAAACCAGCCAGACATACAGATACAGCAGGCGTCCGATCATTGTTTGAACAAACGCGTTTTTACCGATCCTTTTAAATATTCGTATTTTCCTGCGCATTCGTTTTATCGCTTCGGGTTGACAGACAGAGTTACTTTTTTAACTTACTATATGTTTATTAACAAGAGATAATCAAAAATATTATTTTCATTTTGACTTTGCTTCATTCCCTTTTACACTATATCAGGTTCAGGAAAAGGGAAAAAAGATGATCCGCAAAACATTAATTTGCCTGTTATGCTCCGCTTTTTTGGCTTTGCCGGCTTGCATTAAGGAAAAAAAACAAACCGAAGAAGAAATCGCGTCCGCCGCCCAGCCTCAGCAGCCCGGCAAAGTGCTGGATTATCTTTCGTTATCGGCGCATTTCCTGATCAATCAACAGCAGCCGGACGGGTTTTTCAGATACGAATACGATTTTATCACCGGCAATTACACCTACTGGGATAATATCATTCATCAAACCCGCGCCGGTTATACACTGATTCAGTATTATATCTTTTTAATCCGCAACAACATTGATTCGCAGCTGGCGTCAATTGTTTTGTCTTCCACCGTCAAGGCGTTAAAAGGATACGCGGATTCTTCCGTCGTCCACAGCGACATGCCGGGCAAACTGATTTCTTTTTATTACAACAAAAGCGGTATTTCCACGCCCCAAACGCGAAAAGTTTCGCCGAAACACAGAATCCAAAGGCTGGAAGCGGAAATCGCCGCGACGGCTTTTGCCCTGATGACGGAAATGTCTTACTGGAGCGCGACCAGCGACAACGCGTTTGCCGAAGATCGTGAAGAATGGCGTAAAGCCCTGATTTATCACACGCAGCAGGCGTTAAAAACACCGGCGCAGAAAAATCCGTTCATGCCGCATGTTTGGCAGGCTTTTGCCATTTATTTGCAGATCAATCCGTCCGACAAGGAAATTGCCGAACTGCTGCCTCAAATAGACGCCTACTTCATGACACTGCCGCGGTATATGAAAGATGTTGAAGATTATACGTGGGATATGATTGCCGCCAACCAGCGTTATCAAATGACACAGCAGCAGTCTTTTGTTAATTTTGCCGCGCGCCAGACGACCAGACTGCTGGAAGACATGTATACCCAGCACGATACAACGATCAACAGCTGTTCGCTTTCATTGGGGCTGGTGGAAGCGTCGCTGATCCTGACCGGCAAAACCGGCGATTACGCCCGAATTGAACAAACGGCGCTGGGTCGCAGCCAGCTGGAATACTACAGTTCCCTGAAATATACGATTCTGCCCAACCAGACCTGGATTGCTCTGGGTCCCGGCCGGACACTTCATTCTCAGGATTTTAAACGGTTTGCCGGCGCTTCCGTTTTCGGCATGCACATGCCCAGAACAAACATCGGATTAATTGAACTGTGCCTGTTGACCGGCATGCGTTTTTCCAACGAAGACATCAAAGAACTGAAACAAAGAAAGGACAAAGAATAATCTTTGTCCTTTCTGAAAAGTTTTATTGCTTTTCCGGCGGATCAGCCGGCCCGGTTCCGGGCAGCAGCGGCGTGCCGGGTTGTTTTAACACCGGCCGTTTCACCAGCCGCTTGGCAGCGGGCGTTTTCGGTTTGACCTCTTCAAATTCCACGTCTTGTATCTGATCACCTGTTTCGGACGGATCGTCCCGGCTGTCGTCCTCTTCGTCTTGCGCCTCCCGGCTGGAACCGACGATCTGCAAAGCGTCATCAACAACACGGATCTTAACCACGGAATTGTCTTTAATCATACCGTCCAGAATAGCCATAGCCAGCCGGTTTTCCAATTCGCGCTGGATCAGGCGTTTCAACGGCCGAGCGCCGTACATAGGTTCGTATCCCGTATCGGCCAGCCAGTTCAAAGCTTTTTCGTCCAAATCAAGTTTAATATGGCGTTCCGCCAGCCGGTTATCCAGCCGCGCCAGCTGAATCTGAACAATGCCACGCATATCCAGACGATTCAAGCGACGGAACAACAAAATCTCGTCCAGACGGTTTAAAAATTCAGGCTTAAAGGCGCCCTGAACAATTTCCATTACGGCCGGTCGGATTTTTTCAATATCCTGGTCTTCCGGTTGATCGGCTAAAATCTGCGCCCCCAGATTTGAGGTTAGAATAATCAGAGTATTTTTAAAATCAACCGTATGCCCCTGCCCGTCCGTCAGCCGCCCGTCGTCCAGAACCTGCAGCAAAATGTTAAATACGTCAGGGTGGGCTTTTTCCACTTCGTCAAACAGGATCACTTGATACGGCCGGCGACGCACGGCTTCGGTCAAAACGCCGCCCTGATCGTATCCGACGTACCCCGGAGGAGCGCCAAGCAAACGCGCGACGGCATGTTTTTCCATGTATTCGGACATATCAATACGCAGCAGCGCTTTTTCGTCATTAAATAAGAATTCCGCCAAAGCACGCGCCAGTTCCGTTTTCCCGACGCCCGTCGGTCCCAAAAACAAAAACGATCCCATCGGTCTGTTCGGATCCTGCAACCCGGAACGCGAACGGCGGACGGCGTTCGATACGGCTTTGACCGCTTCTTCCTGGCCGATCAGGCGGGCTTGAATATGTTCTTCCATATTCAGCAGTTTTTCACGTTCTCCGGTCAGCATTTTATCAACGGGGATCCCCGTCCAGCGCGAAACGACGGAAGCAATCATTTCCGACGTGACGTTCTTACGCGCCGCCACCTGAGCCGAAGCCGCCAGTGTTTCCGCTTCTTTCAGTTTGTTTTCCAGTTCGGGAATTTGTTTATAGCGCAGTTCGCCCGCACGTTCGTACTGCCCGTCGCGCAAAGCTTTGTCGACTTCGATTTTGGCGGCGTCCAACTGTTCGCGCAGTTTCGCCGCGGCGGCCATCGCGTTTTTGCTCGACAGCCATTCCGCCGTTTTAGACGCGGAATCCTCTTCCAAATCATGAATATCTTTTTCCAGCTTTTCCAATCGTTCGACAGAAGCTTCGTCCGTTTCTTTTTTCAAAGCTTCGCGTTCGATTTTCAACTGAATCAGCTTACGGTCGATTTCGTCCAAAGCTTCGGGTTTAGAATCAATTTCCATGCGCAACCGCGACGCCGCTTCGTCCATCAGGTCAATCGCTTTATCCGGCAGGAAACGGTCTGAAATGTAACGGTTTGACAATGTGGCCGCGGAAACCAGAGCGCTGTCCGAAATTTTTACGCCGTGATGCAATTCATATTTTTCTTTAATTCCGCGCAGAATGGAAATCGTGTCTTCCACCGTCGGTTCGTTGACGAAAACGGGTTGAAACCGCCGCGCCAAAGCCGCGTCTTTTTCCACATATTTTCTGTATTCGTCCAGCGTTGTCGCGCCGATGCAGTGCATTTCGCCGCGCGCCAAAGCCGGCTTTAACAGATTTGACGCGTCCATGGATCCTTCGCTGGCGCCGGCGCCGACGATCGTATGCATTTCATCAATAAACAAAATGATCTGCCCGCCGGCGGCTTCGATTTCTTCCAAAACGGATTTCAGGCGTTCTTCAAATTCGCCGCGGAATTTCGCCCCGGCAATCAAAGCCCCCATATCCAAAGCCAACAGTTTTTTATTTTTCAGGCTTTCGGGCACATCGCCGTTGACTATACGCAAAGCCAGCCCTTCGACAACCGCCGTTTTCCCGACGCCCGGTTCGCCGATCAGAACGGGATTGTTTTTCGTTCTGCGGGACAAAACCTGAATGGCGCGCCTGATTTCTTCATCACGTCCGATGACGGGATCCAGTTTGCCTTCCTGCGCGCGCGCCGTATAATCCTGCGTAAATTTCTTTAAAGCCTTATATTTTCCTTCCGCATTGGCAGAAGTCGCCTTTCTGCCCTGCCTCAAATCTTCAATCGCTTTATTCAAATTAACGGCCGTCAATCCGCATTCGGTCAAGATACGATGCACTTCCGTATTCGGAACGATCAGCATGGCCAGCAAAATACGTTCCACCGTGACGTATTCGTCGCCGGCTTTCTGCGCGATTTCTTCGGCCTGCTGCATGATTTTACCGAATTGCTGATTAGGATAACACTCGACGCTTTGACCGGAAACTTTCGGCAATTTGTCAATGGCTTCCGCCACAGCCTTTTTCGCCTTTTTCGGGTCGCCGCCGGCTTTTTTAATCAGCTCGGCGCACATGCCTTCATTATCGTCCAGCAAAACTTTTAATACGTGTTCCGGCGTTAAAAACTGGTTATCGTTGCGTTCGGCAACCCCTTGCGCCGATTGAATAAAGCCTCTGCTTCTTTCTGTAAATTTTTCTATATCCATTTTGCGCCTCTAGCAAAAAAAATTCCCTTTCCGATATAGGATCGCCGTGTTTCTTTCACAAGATGCTAATTCGGATTAAAAACTGTTTTTTTGCAAAAACATATTAAAGCGGGAAAATTACGCTTCGGCCTCAACCGCTTTTTTTACGGGCGGGCGGCCGCGGCGTTTCACGGCAACGACGCTTCCGTTTTCCTGTGTCGGTGCTTTTTTCACAGCCGGACGGCCGCGTTTGGCTTTCATTTCGTTTTCAACCATGACTGACACGGGAACGGATAAATCCATCTTTACCGTTTCATTCAGACTGCTTTCTTCGGGCTGCGGCGCCGCGGGAATAAAAGATACGACGACCGGTTCGTTTTCGACCGTATCCGCCACCGGCAGAGTTTCCGCCGCGTCGTTTTCAACCGGTTCCGGTTCGGCCGCGGCGTCAGCCGATTCGGGTTCCGGCTGATTCTGCTGGGCAAAGCGCGCCCCTTCGGCGGCAATGGCCAGTGCGTTCAAACGCATATAATGATCCGCATGCTGCAGACAGCTTTCGGCCAGAACGCGATCGGAAGACATTTGTTCTTTGGCGGCGGAAAGATACTTTTCCATTAACTGAAAAGCCGTTCCGCGCAGTCTGCCCGCAGGGCCGATACTGTCGTAAACCGTATTTCTGGTCGGTCCGTTATTAAATCTGCGGTTATTGTTAAAGTTGTTATGGCTGCGTCCGCGCGAACGTCCCCGAGGATTCATTCCCATGTAATCATACTCATCTTTGTTGAAATTAAAAAAATCATGCCGCCGTCATTTTCAGCGGAAACATTCCTTTTATGTCTGCTTAAACTATATGGCTCTTTTCCATTTTTCAATATTTTTTTACGAATCCTAGCCGATTTTCAATAAAAAGCGGATAAACAGCGGATAATTCCGCCCAAATCCACACCGAACGAACGGAAACGCAGTCCGGCCGAACAAACGATCCCGCGGACGTCTTCATGCTGTCCCCGGCCGAATTCCGTAATAAAAACGCCGCCTTTTTTCAACAAAGAGGGCAGCGCCGGCACAATCCGACGATAAGCGTCCAACCCGTCCGAACCGGCAAACAACGCCTGCGGCGGATCGAAATCAATGACTTCGGGATCCAGATTTTCCCTTTCCGGTTCAGCGATATACGGCGGATTGGCAATAATCAGATCAAACGTTCCGATCCCCTGCGTCCAGCCGGGCAGATTCCAATCGGCCGCGACGGTTTCAAACCGCCCGGATAACCCGTTGGCCGCGGCGTTTTCCCGCGCAACAGCCAAAGCTTGCAAGGAACTGTCCAGCCCGACAGCCCGCGCGTTGATAAACTCGCACAGCAACGCCTGCGCCAGACAGCCCGATCCCGTTCCCAAATCCAGTATATTCAAAGGCGAAAAACGATCTTGAAAAATTTTCAACACTTCTTCTATCAATGTTTCGGAATCGGGACGCGGATCCAAAACGTCCTTCGTGACTTTAAAATCCAGCCGCCAAAATCCGCGCGTTTGCGTAATTTTTGAAACGGGTTCACGCTTTAAACGCCGCCCGGCAAAATCCTTAATTTGAGCCAGCTGATCCGGTTCGATTTCAAAATCGGGGTTCATACGCAGGAAAACAGGCGCTTTACCGATTGCGAAAGCAACCAAAGCCCGCGCGTCGGCCGCAGCTTCCGCAATACCGGCAGTTTCAAAACGAGCTGTCAAATCAGGCAAAAGATCTTTTATGCGCATTTATTCCCCCCTGAACGGACAACGCAGATTCAAGCACCGGAAGCAATCAGACAGATGCCCCATTCCAAAAACCGGATTGATTTTAGGGTGGCAGATGAAGGAAGAACCGGCACGCAGAAGCGCAAGCGTACTTCGGCGTACGCGCGCATTCGAGCACCGGAAGCGACCGTACAGATGCCCCATAAAATCAATCCAGCTCGGACAAACGGGAAAGCTGATCCTCAGTAATCAATGCTTCGATAATCTCGTCCAAAGCCGTTCCGTTCATGACTTCGTCAATTTTGTATAAAGTCAGATTAATACGATGATCGGTCACACGGCCTTGCGGAAAATTGTACGTGCGGATACGTTCCGAACGGTCGCCTGATCCGACTTGATTTTTGCGATCGACGGCACGTTCTTTGTTCAGCTGTTCCTGCTGTACGTCATATAAACGCGAACGCAGAATACGCATGGCGCGTTCTTTGTTTTTAAACTGTGACCGTTCGTCCTGACAGGCAACGACGAAACCTGTCGGAATATGCGTGATACGCACGGCGGATTCTGTTTTGTTGACGTGCTGGCCGCCGGCGCCGGAAGCGCGGTAAACGTCAATCTTCAAATCCTTTTCATCAATTTTCAGATCGACTTCCTCGGCTTCGGGCAAAACGGCAACCGTCGCCGCGGACGTGTGCACACGGCCGGAAGATTCCGTTTCGGGTACCCGCTGGACACGATGCACGCCCGATTCAAATTTTAAACGTTCAAAAACGTTTTTACCCGTAATGCTGGCCGAAGCTTCCTTATAACCGCCGATACCGGTATCGTTGACGGACAGCATTTCAAATTTCCAGCCTTGCGCGGCGGCATAATGTTCGTACATGCGGAATAATTCCGCGGCGAACAGAGCGGCTTCTTCACCGCCGGTACCGGCACGGACTTCCAGAATCGCGTTCTTTTCGTCAACGGCATTTTTAGGCAGCAGCAGAATTTTCAACCGTTTTTCCTGTTCGGGCAGCTGTTCCTTGGCGGCATAAATTTCATCATGCGCCATAGAACGCATTTCATCGTCCGTTTCGGGATCGTCTAATAAAGCCTGCGCGCCGGCCATATCCGACAGGATTTTTTTATAATCATGAATGGCGGCGACAATCTCTTTTAAACCGGCCAGTTCCTTGGAAAGTTTGACAAACGTTTCGCCGTCAACATTGTCGCCGGATCCCAATAAAGCTTCCAGTTCCTCATGACGGGCAAGAACGACGTCCAGCTTTTCCTCAAAACTCATATTTAACTCCTCTGCTGTTCCTGATATTTTTGCATAAAGGCATTCAGTTCGGCCGCGGCGATTTCATTTTGATCCCCCGTATCCAGATCCCGTACGGTGACGATTCCTTTTTCATATTCGTCAGAACCCATAATAACGGCCGCGCACGCATTGATTTTATTGGCTTTTTTCATACGTTTGCCCATATTTCCCGAATAGGCCATATCGACAATAAATCCGTTTTGGCGCAGGTCATGAGCAATCTTCATAATCGGCAGCAAAGTATCGTCGCCGACGGGGATAACGGCAATCGGCCGCGGTTCCGCCGGCTGTTTTCCCGTTTCCTGCAGCAACAAAGACAACCGGTCGATGCCAGCGCCGAATCCGATGCCCGCAGTTTTGGGACCGCCCAGTTCTTCGACCAGGCCGTCATAACGCCCGCCGCCCAGAACCGTTCCCTGCGCTCCCAGAGAATCCGTAATAAATTCAAATACCGTATGGCGGTAATAATCCAGCCCGCGGACCAGACGTGGATTAACAACAAAAGGAATCCCCATCTCCGTCAGACCGGCTTTCACGCTGTCAAAAAACGCGCGGGAGTCTTCATTTAAAAAGTCAATCATCGCCGGAGCGTTTTCAACGATTTTCTTATCCCCTTCGTCTTTGGAATCCAAAATACGCAGCGGATTTTTTTCCAGACGCGTCCGGCTGTCTTCGGACAACCGATCTTTAAACCGTTCAAAATAGGCGACCAGCGCTTCACGGTAAGCCGCGCGGCTTTCGGCGTCGCCCAGCGTATTCAGCTCCAAACGGATAAACGGCCGCAACCCCAGAGCAGACAGAAAATCCCAGGCCAGACACAGCACTTCGACGTCAGTCTGCGGCGCGGTTGCCCCCAAAATCTCTACCCCGACCTGATGCAGCTGGCGGTAACGGCCTTTCTGCGGGCGTTCGTAACGAAACATCGGCCCGGCATAAAACAGCTTGACCGGTTGATTTTGTTCCATGCCTTCGGAAATAAAAGCGCGCACAACACCTGCAGTGCCTTCGGGACGCAGCGTAAAGCTTTCGCCGCCGCGATCCGTAAACGTATACATTTCTTTGGAAACGATGTCTGACGTTTCGCCGACGCCGCGGGCAAAGACTTCCGTTGCTTCAAAAACAGGAGTCTGAATTTCGCCAAATCCGTAACGTTTGGCAAAATCTCTGGCCGTATTTTCCACGAATAAAAAAGCTGACAGGTCTTTGCCGTAAATATCGCGTGTCCCGCGGGCCGGTTGTAATTTCATTTTGATTCTCCTGCTTTTGCGGCGGCCATTTTTTCGGCCAGTTCCGCAATAATATCAACGGCGTTTTCCGCGTTGATCGGTTCTTTTTGTTCTCCGCCGACAAACAGCAAAGCTTTACCGTTGCCGCCGCCGCACACGCCGATATCGGCTTCCCGCGCTTCGCCGGGGCCGTTGACGACGCAGCCCATAACGGCAATTTTTAACGGTTCTGAAATGTGTTCCAAACGAACTTCCAGTGCTTTAACGACCTTTTCAACATCAATGCCGCGCCGCGCGCATGTCGGACACGATACCAGGCGCACACCGTGATAACGCAGTCCGAGCGTGCGCAAAATTTCAAATCCGACCTTAATTTCTTCGGTTACGTCCGCCGTTAAGGAAACGCGCAACGTATCGCCGATCCCGTCCATCAGCAGCGACCCGATCCCCAGCGCCGACTTAACCGTTCCCGCACGCAGGCCACCGGCTTCCGTCACGCCTAAATGCAGCGGATAATCGCATTTTTCGGCCAGCATGCGATACGCCCGCATCGTCATTAAAGTGTCCGAAGATTTAACCGAGATTTTAAAATTAAAAAAGTCGTTGTCTTCTAATATCTTAGCATGTTCCAAAGCGCTTTCGACCATCGCTTCGGCACACGGTTCGCCGTATTTTTCCAGCAAATGTTTTTCCAAAGAACCGCCGTTAACGCCGATCCGCATCGAACAGTTATAATCTTTGGCCGCTTTGATTACGTCGCGCACACGATCCGCGGAACCGATATTTCCCGGATTAATGCGCAGACAAGCTGCCCCTGCCTGTGCGGATTCAATCGCCCGTTTGTAATGAAAATGAATATCGGAAACGATCGGCACTTTGACCTGTTTAACGATTTCTTTTAACGCTTTGGTCGATTCTTCGTCCGGGCAGGACACACGGACGATATCCGCGCCCACCGCCTCCAGCGAACGGATCTGCGCCACGGTCGCCGCAACGTCTGCGGTCGGCGTATTCGTCATGGACTGCACGGAAACCGGCGCGCCGTCGCCGACGGCAACGGAACCGACATACACCCGTCTGGAACGACGGCGTTTGATTTCAGGCGTTTTCATTGTTCACCTATTCTATATTTTCAACAATTTTTGCAGCAAAATCATCAGGGATCAGAGCGATGTTGGAACGCAGAGCACCATGCGGCCCCAAAGACTGCGTTAAACTGCCGTCGCAATATATTTCCAGCCCGCCGGCATTACCCGTTTTTAAAAACAGCTCTTCCGGTTTGTAGGAAGAAACCTGATAACGGTCGCCTTTGTTCAGCAATCGGGAAAAAACAATTTCATCATTCCGCGTTATCTCGACCCATGTTTCTTCGGCGGCAACCAAAACCAAACGAGGATTATAGTTTTTCTGTCCGTAAACGCGGATTGTCCGCACGGGTTCCGGTTCTGCCGGTACCGCTTGGACGGGCTGCGCGTGCATATCGGGCAAAGGCTGTTCCACAGGGCTGCCGACAGTCCCGCTGCCGGCGGTCCCGGCCGCCTGATTTCCCGGCTGATATTCCGGTTTTACGGGCGGGACGGGCGGAATAACAGGCCGGACAGCAGCACTTTCCGGTTCTGAATTCGCTCCGGAAAGCTGTTCGGCCGCTTCATTTGTTTCCTCCGGCAACGGATAAGATTCTTCAATAACCGAAATGGATTCAACGGTTTCTCCGGCGGCCGGAACCAACGTTTCCTCTTCTTCCCCGGAAAAAGACTGCCACAATCCGTATGCCGCCAGCAAAAGAATCAAAGAAAACAACAACACTTTCGGCGCCGGCGTCATATTTTCCGTTTCTTCTTCGGACATACCCAGACCGCGATTTTCTTCTTTGGCCTGAGCGAAAAATTCCTGTTTATAACGCATAATGACGTCCGCGGGATCCAACCCCAGATAAGCCGCATAACTGCGGATAAACCCATTGGCATAGGCTTCGCCCGGCAGTTCTTTGTAGCGGTTTTCTTCCAACGCTTCCAAAAACTGATAACGAATACACAGATAAGAAGCGATATCGCGCAAATCCTGTTTTTTCGCCAGCCGCGTTTTGCGCAACAAAGCGCCGACAGTTTCCCGCGTTTCTTCTGCCGAAACGCCGTCTGATATGTTTTCGTCCTTTTTATCCTGCGTCATCATCGTCTTCCTTGTCAGATCAAGCCGGAATACGGCCCCACCGGCGCAAAGCGTCCGCCGCCTGCGTCACCAGATCGTCAATAATAGCCTGAACGGGTTTTTCGTCTTTGACCAACCCGACACTCTGCCCGGCCATTAAAGACCCGTTTTCAACGTCGCCGTCAATCACCGCGCGGCGTAAAGCGCCGCCCCAGAAATGCTCAATCGCCATCTGCGCTTCTTTTAATTCCATTTCGCCGCGCTGATATTTCTGAATCGTTTCCATTTGGAAATCCATAAAGCGCCGCGTTCCTTCATTGGCAATCGCGCGCACGGGGATCACCGGGAAACGCGCGTCAATCTGCACGGTCGGAACCGCGTCGCGCGCATTGGCGTTGATAAAGGCCTTTTTAAAATTCGGGTGGGCAATGCATTCCGTCGCGCAGACAAAACGTGTCCCCAGCTGACAGCCGGACGCCCCCAAAGCCAAAAAGGCCGCCATCATTTCGCCCGATCCGATGCCTCCGGCAATAAATACGGGTACGTCTTTGACATGAGGCAGAATTTCCTGAGCCAAAATATTTGTCGCGACGGGACCGATATGGCCGCCGGCTTCGGTTCCTTCCAGAATCAACGCGTCGGCGCCGGATCTGATCATGCGTTTTGCCAATACCAAAGCCGGAGCAAAACACATCACCTTGATTCCTGCGTCTTTCAGCTTTTTAATCGCCTGAGCCGTCGGAATACCGCCGGCCAGAATGGCATGACTGATTTTTGATTCGATGCAAACGTCGATCAATTCGTCCAGCTGCGGGTGCATCGTAATCAGATTGACGCCGAAACTGTTTTTGGTCAGCGCAGCCGTTTTGGCAATTTCGTCTTTCAGCACCTGCGGCGGCATCGCGCCGCCGGCAATAACCCCGAATCCGCCCGCATTGGAAATCGCGGCGACCAGATTATGTTCGGAAATCCACGACATCGCCCCGCCCATGATTGCATAGCGCGTATTTAAAAACGCACGCCCTTTTTCCCAGAACGCATTTAAAATTTCATCGTTCGACCGCATTTTACTTTTCCTTATTTTCCAAATGAAACGCGTTATGCAAAGCGCGGACGGCCAGTTCTGCATATTCTGCTCCGATCAACACGCTGATCTTAATTTCCGACGTTGAAATCGTCTGCACGTTAATGCCCTTTTCAGACAACGCTTCAAACATTTTTTGCGCGATTCCCGTATGCGTGCGCATGCCGACCCCGATCAGAGAAATCTTAGCGCAGTCTGAATCGGAAATAATGTTGCGGTATCCGATGTCGTCTTTGTTTTTTTCCAAAATCGTCACGGCTGCGGACAAATCCGATTCCGGCAGCGTAAACGTCATATCCGTATGTGTTCCGTCAGGCGAATCGCTTTGCACGATCATATCGATACAAATATTGGCTTCGGCCATTGCATTAAAGACGGCGGCGGAAACGCCCGGTTTGTCCCGAACGCCGACCAGCGTGATTTTTGCTTCGTCCCGGCTGCACGTAATGCCGCTGATAATTTCTTTTTCCACGATATCTCCCTCATCGCAAATGGTTGTTCCGACCGGATTTTTTTCAAAACTGGAAACGACACGCAGATTAACACGGTATTTCATGGCCAGTTCAACCGAACGCGTCTGCAAAACTTTAGCCCCCAGCGACGCCATTTCCAACATTTCTTCATACGTGACCCGGTCAAGTTTTCTGGCATTTTTAACAAAGCGCGGATCTGTCGTGTAAACGCCGTCAACGTCCGTATAGATATCGCACCGATCGGCCTTTAACACGGCGGCCAGCGCAACGGCCGACGTATCCGACCCGCCACGCCCCAAAGTCGTAATGCGGCCCCGGTCGTTAATTCCCTGAAATCCGGCGACAACGGGAACCATTCCCGCCGCCAGACAGGCCTGCAGCCCGGCAACTTCTATCTGATTGATTCTGGCTTTGGACGCGGCGTCATCGGTTAAAACCGGCACCTGCCAGCCCGTCCACGAACGCGCGGGAACCCCGGCCGCCTGCAAAGCCATGGCCAAAAGGCCGATTGTGACCTGTTCGCCCGTTGAAACGACAACGTCGTATTCTTCCGGATTATAGTCCGGCGTTATTTCCTGACAGTATTTTACCAGTCGGTTAGTTACGCCGGCCATTGCGGAAACAACGACAACGACCTGATTTCCCGCATCAACTTCCGCCTTGACCTTTGCGGCGACGTTTTTAATGCGATCCGTATCGCCGACGGACGTACCGCCGAATTTTTGTACAACAAGTCCCATAAAAATTTTGACCCAAGTCTGTTGATACTATTTAGAACCGAGTATTCATACCTTAATAAAAAGGACAAAGCAAGCAATGCTTAAAAAATTAAGGTATATTTTTTGTAAAAAATCGGATACAAAAGAGAAAAAATTCAACAAAAGGAAGAAAACATGGTTGTAAAATATGAAAAAGGCGCTTCGGACGTCCGTCCCTGGGGGACATGGGAAATTCTGGATACGGGGGATCGCCACACGGTCAAACGGATTGTCGTTCGCCCGGGGCAGAAACTGTCCCTGCAAAGCCATGAATACCGTGACGAACACTGGATCATTACCGAAGGAACGGCGAAAGTCACCAACGGCGACAAGATCATCACGGCAGGCCCCAACACGCCGATTTTTATCCCGGCAAAGGCCAAACACCGCATTGAAAACGTCGGTTCCGAAAACGTTGTATTTATCGAAGTGCAGACCGGCGACACGCTGGACGAAGAAGATATCGTACGTTACGAAGACGTTTACGGACGCGTTTAATTTTTTCCGACGGCTTTGCCGAACGTCAGCAGCCTGACTTCCGCGGCGCCGTTTTTTAACAGCAGCCGAGCGCAGGCGTCGGCGGTCGCACCCGTGGTTACGACATCGTCAATCAGCACAACGGTTTTTCCCCTGACCGAACGATCCGGGTTAAAGGCGAATGCGTCTTTGACGTTTTCAAATCTTTCACGGCGCGTCCCCTGTTTCGGCGTAGATTTAACCCTTTTCAGCAAACGGGGATCCGACGGAACGGCGCAAATTTTTGAAACGGCCGCCGCCAGCACGGCCGCTTGATTGTACTTTCTGGCCAGCAGCCTTTTCCAATGCAAAGGAACGCAGGTCAGCACGTCGGCGCCGTCAAGCACTTCACCGCCCGCATTGACCATCATGCGCGCCAATAAAGGCGCCAGTTCCGTTTTGTCCGCATATTTCAAAGCCAAAATCAGCTGTTTGCTGGTATCGTCGTAAACAACGGCGGACGCTTTGCCCGGTTGATGCACGTGAATAAACTGCAGCCGCGAAAAACAATCCCCGCACAAAGCCCCCGGCGTTTCAATTTTTTTGGCGCAGACGGGGCACACCGGCGGGAAAAAAGCATTCAGCAATACGTCCAAAAACATAAAAATCTGTCCAACAAACAAAAATGTGATATAACGGAATAGTTTTCAGGTATTAAAATAACGGAAAAATCCAGATGAAAAAACTGTTTTTATGTTTTCTTTCCCTAATCATATCCGGCGGCTGCGTTTCAGGTATGTACAGCCACCCCGTTGCCGAATTGTCCGTCAGTTTTATGGAACCGACGGATTGGAACGGCAAAATCTTTCCGGCAAATCAAGGCTGCCGGTTTCAGGGCGGACAAGGCAGCACGCCGGCCCTGTATGTATCCCGTATCCCGGAACAGACAAACCTGCTGATTTTGGAAATCAATAATCTGGACGTACCGGAACTGGCCCAAAACGGAGGAAACGGTTCCATCGGTTTTTATCACAACGGCGAATCTACGGCCGTTTTGCTGCCGGTACCGGGCGAAAGTTATTCTCTGCCCAGCTTCGCGTTTAAAGAAAAAGCCAGCCGGGTCAACGCCGCCAAGCCGTATCCTTATATGCCGCCCTGTCTTGAAAAACATCAGCGCTATACGGCGACGGTCAAAGCCGTAAAACGCACGGGGTCTTTTGACAAACAACAAACCGACGTTTTGGGAATAGGCGAAATTGATCTGGGAAAATACTAAAAACTGAATTTTTCGATTGAAGGATTTTTCGCGTCCTGAACGGACATGTTATCGAAATCTTCGTTTTCTATCGACAGGTCTTCCAGAACCAGCGAAGCGTCCAAAAACGAATCGGACAGATCGGCCTGCAGGGTTGCGCTGACGCCGGAAACACCCCACAGCAAAGCCTGTTCGTCATCGGGAATACCGTATTTTGTTACCAGCAACTTTAAAAATTCTTGCCGACGCTTGGTTTTAAAGTAATGCGCTTCGTCCGTCGTTCCCAAAGAATGATCCCCTTTGCTGACATAGCGAATACGGTACGCCTGATTTTCGGCAAAACGGCTGGCAAATTCCACGGTCAGCGTTTCGCGCCGGTCTTTGTTTTCAAAAACCAGCCGGCTGACATATTCGCTGTTGTTATACTGCGCGATTTCCTGAACGCAGCGTTTTCTGATATCATATTTAAACAACATCTGCTGCATGCAAAGGCGACGGTACTTCCATTCATTCAAAGTAGGAATTTTCCGGTCTTGAAATTTTACTGAAAATCCGGCGGACAGAGCCCTTTCCATTACTTCTTCGGGCGTCATTTTCAACCGGATTCCGGCAATATCGAACTTTAAAACATTTGTATCGGAAGCCCCCGTTTTTTTCGCGCGCATTTCAAACAAGGACAGATTTTCGTCTTCTCTGCGGCCGGCTTTTGATCCCAGATCCGGCAGAACCGGCGCCTTTCCCGAACCGATCAGCGGCAAAGAAGGCGTTCGCATTTCCTGCGGCCCGGCGTCAAGCAAATCAAACGTCTGCTGATTTTTTACCGCGGCCGACGGAGCGGAAGTTGCCGGAACCGGCTGATTTGCCGCCGTCGGAGCCGGAGCCGCGGCAGCGGAAACGGGAACGGACTGAACGGCCGGCGGATTCTGTCCGGTCTGCATATTCTGTCCGGCCGGCGCGGAAACCGGTTTTTCCGCAGAGGGAGCGTTTTTTAAAGCTTCGGCCTCTTCTTTTTTTCTTTCGGCTTCTTCTTTTTGCATTTTTTCAATTTCGGAAGATTCAAAGTCCTCTTCTTCAAACAAACCGTCCAGCAACTGCGCCGCGGCGCGGAACGGAGAAAAAAGAAACATCATGCCGAAAATAAAAACAAAAACGCGCTTCATTGCCTGTGCCGTAAGAAATGTTTAATAAATCTTTCCTTATAATATGGTTATATCGTTACTTTTTCTTAAACGGGAATGCAAAAATGTTTAAAATAAAATCTCTGGGCGTTTTCTGCGGTTCGGCCGACGGTAAAAATCCCAGATATGTCAAAGACGCCTTAAAACTGGGAAAAATTCTGGCCGAAAATGATATCCGTCTGATTTACGGCGCGGGTCACGTCGGCATGATGGGCGCCGTGGCAAAAGGCGCTTTGGACGCCGGCGGAACGGTCGTCGGCATTATCAACACCCTGCTGCAGGACAGGGAAGAACAAATTTTTCAATTAAGCGAACTGAAAATTCTGCCTTCTTTGCATATCCGTAAAGACGCCATGCTGGAATCTTCTGACGCTTTCTGCGTCCTGCCCGGCGGAATCGGCACTCTGGACGAAATATTTGAAGTCATGACGTTAAAGCAGCTGGGCGAACACCGTAAACCGATTATCATGTATAATGCGGACGGTTTCTGGGAACCGCTGAGAAACGTGATCGACACGTTGATCGACGCCGGTTATATCCGTCCCGAACACGCGCAGCTGCTGACATACGTTGACAGAATCGAAGACATTCTGCCGACGATCGAATCGGAATTATCAGCGGACGAACAACATTCAAAAGCCGGTTAAATCAGCGCGGCAGAACCAACGCCAGCGAAGAATATTCCGGCATCATCAGATAATTGCGGCTGAAAGCGATATCTATCAGGGAAGCGTCAAGCATTTTAATCAGGGCGGATTGCACTTTCGCAGCGCCCTGTTTTGCCGCCCCAAGCCCGTAAACGTCCCCTAAACAACATTCTTCGCCTGCGATTACGGCGGCCGTATACTGCGTCATGGCATTCAGCATTTCCAGCGCGAAACCGTGCAGATAACGATAATCGACTTCTTTGCCCGCAGACAGCCACCGTCTGGCCATTTCGGTAGCGTTGCGCCCCATGTTGACAGCGACGGCCGCAATCGTGTCGAAAACGCCGGAATCTTTGCGCGCGATTTTATCGGCCGCACAAACGCCGTTTTTTAAACGCGGCATGTCAATTGTCAGAAAAACGTCTTTTTGATTGTCTTTGTAAAGATACAGTGTATCGTTTTCCGCCGCGCAGAAAAAATAAGCGTACAAAGCTCTGGGCTGCAGCAGCTGATGTTTTCGTGACAAACAAATCAGCTTTTCCAAAACGGGAACGGCCTGCGCGGCGACCCAATGACACCAGTTTTCACGGCTGCCTTCTTTTTTAACGAATCCCCACTGGCGTTCAAACAGCGCCAA
This sequence comes from uncultured Rhodospirillaceae bacterium, assembly GCA_900550445.1. GTDB lineage: Bacteria > Pseudomonadota > Alphaproteobacteria > CAAGCB01 > CAG-977 > UBA11549. The sequence goes on from URSF01000011.1 coordinate 39,675, forward strand.
TTCGTCCAGATAAGGGATCAAAGCGGCGATATCTTTTTGGGAAATCACTTTCGGCCGGTAATGAGGCACGTGAATCAACGGCAGAACCGCCTGCAATTCGTCGTCCTGCCCGTCAAACAGGTAATAAGGCAGTTCTTCTTCGGCCAAAGCCTGATGACGCGCCGTTCTGCCGGGTTCTTCTTCCGGTCCGAACAATGTGTCAACCAGTCGGCCGGCAGATATTTCTTTTTCATTTGCGGCGCTGTCGGTCATTGATGTTTCCTGTTTTGTTTTTCCGTTTAAAACTAAGGCAATACCTTTTAAAAAAAGTAAAAAAAGACTATAAACTGTCAAAAAAACTTGTCTGTCGTTTTTCACGGCGTTAATCTGCGGCTATGATGAAAAAGAGAACTTTGATTTTTATTTCTTTCCTGATCCTGCTGACCGCAGGGTGTGCGGCGGTTCCCAAAGATCCGGCGGCTCTGGCAGCTTATCAGGAGGCAAACGACCCTCTTGAACCGATGAACCGCAAAATTTTCGCTTTTAACATGGCGGCGGACAAATACGCGCTGCGCCCGGTTGTCAAAGGATATCGGAAAATCACGACTCCGGGATTCAGATTAAAAGTACGGACTTTCCTGAGCAACCTGAAAACGCCGTTGACGGTCGTTAACGATTTGCTGCAGCTGAACTTCAAAAACGCCGGGCGGGATTTGTCGCGTTTTGTCATTAACTCGACCATCGGTTTTCTGGGCGTGTATGACGTCGCGGACAGAATGGGCATCGCACCGAATTATCAGGGATTCGGAACGACCATGGCCGTCTGGGGCATACCATCGGGACCTTATCTGGTTTTACCGTTTCTGGGACCGTCAAACGTACGCGACTTTACGGGAACCGCGGCAAACGTTGTGTTTGATCCGTTTACCTATGTTTCCTATCAAAACGACAATGACGACGTGACCCGCGCTTTTTTAATCGCCGACGTTGTCGAAGCGGTCGCCGCTTATGAAAACAGTCTGGAACTGCTGGACGAAGGACGGAAATCTTCGCTGGATTTTTATGCGTATATGCGTTCCATGTATCAGCAGTACCGCAAAAAAACAATCGAAAACGCCAAAGGAATCAAAACAGACGAAGACGGCAAGGCCGCTTACGAATTTTCTTTGGAAGACGAATTTGACGAATAGAGGCAATCCATGAAAAAACTGATTATTCTGGCTTTTTGCGCTTTGATGGCTGCGACTTCGGCCAGGGCGGCGGACACTGCCGGCGCAGAGGCTTTCGCTCAAAAACTGGCGGACGAAATCATGCGCGACGTTGTAAAATCCAAAACGTCTCTGGAACAAAAACAAAACGCTTTCCGCAAGATATTCCTGTCTGCCGTCAATATTAAATCTACGGCGCGTTTTACACTGGGACGATACGCCAGAACCGCGGATCCGGAACAGCTGCAGGCTTATACGAACGCGCTGACAAACAACATTATTTACACCTGGACGGAACGCTTCAACAACTACGCCGGCGAAACAATCGCGTTTAACGGCAGCAGAAAAAGCGACGGCGGCGATTTTTATGTCACATCGAAAATAGATATTCCCAATACGGAAAACGACGTGGAAATCATCTGGCGAATCGTCGATAAAAAAGACGAATTAAAACTGGCCGATCTGGTTGTCGAAGGCGTCAGCATGCTGATGAGCTATCGCAACGAATACACGTCCGTTTTACAGCAAAACGGCGGAGATATCGCAGCTTTGGTCAAACAGCTGACGGCAAAAAACGAAACGCTGAAAAAGCCGGCGGCGAAATAAACGCCTGCAAGAGGATAAGGGATTGACAATCCCTTATTTTTTTGCCAAACTTCGAACCCTATTTCCGAGAATGCGGACGGTTCGCCGCCCCGCTGCCCCTGAAATATCGGGCGCAGACTATCGGGACAACAACAATAAATATGTGGAGTACATTAATCTATGTCAAAGCGTTTAGCTGCAAAATTCAAAATTAACCGCCGTTTGGGCGTTAATTTGTGGGGCAGAGCCAAAAGCCCCGTCAACCGCCGCGAATACGGTCCGGGTCAGCACGGTCAGCACAAAGGTAAACCGACCGACTACGGTACACAGCTGCTGGCAAAACAGAAATTAAAGGGATATTACGGCAACGTTTCCGAAAAACAGCTGCGTAAATATTACGCCGAAGCGATCCGTCGTACAGGCGACACGTCCGAACATCTGATCGGTCTGCTGGAAAGCCGTCTGGACGCGATTGTTTACCGTATGAAATTTGTTCCCAGCGTTTTCGCCGCCCGTCAGTTTGTCAACCACGGCCATATTCTGGTCAACGGCAAACGCGTCAACATTCCGTCCTATCAGGTAAAGGAAGGCGACGAAATTTCCATTCGTGAAAAGTCACGTCAGCTGGCAATCGTTCTGGAAGCCGAAGCTTCCGCCGAACGCGACGTTCCCGAATACATGGAAGTCGATCACAAAGCGGGCAAAGGAACTTTCCTGCATGTGCCCAAGCTGGCCGATGTTCCGTACCCGGTACAGATGGAACCGAATCTGGTCGTCGAATTTTACTCCCGTTAATCCGGAGTATCTATATTTGCAAAAGCCTCCCTTTTCAGGGGGGCTTTTTTTATTACGAAACACAATGTGCATTCGAGCACCGGAAGCGGCCGTACGGTTGGCCTGTTCCGCCACGGGTTGATTTTAGAGGTCAAATGAAGGAAGAACCGGCGCGCAGAAGCGCAAGCGTACTTCGGCGTACGCGCGCATTCGAGCACCGGAAGCGACCGTACAGTTGACCTCTAAAATCAACCCGCTTTTTTTGGCACGCTAATTGCATTTCCATATACGAGTTCATTTTTTCTAAGGAAAAACCGCTATGGATCTTTCTGTTTTTAACCTGCTGATGAGCACAACCCCGACTGTTTCGGGCACGGAAACGCCGTTTTCCGGAGCCGCTGAAACAAACGCGGCCGCTCAGGCCGTACAAATGCAGGAATCTATGAAAACCGGCGAAGCTTTTTTAAAAGTGCTGGAACAGGTCCGGGCCGGAAAAACGGAAAAAAGTGCGGAAACTTTCTTTAATACAATCAGCGCACATGCCGACGCGTCTTCTTCTTTTAAAAACTTTAAAACAAATGAAAAAACAGGGGAAGAGGTAAAGATTGTCCGGCTGCACATCAAACGTACCCGAGCCAGCGAAAAACTGCAAAAAGCCGAAGAAAACACACCGGCGGCCGCAGAAACGCCACAAAATAGGCAAAAGATTCCGGGCGGGGAAAATATCGCCGACGCGCAACAGACACAAACTGCCGTCCCGCAGGAAAATACCGTTCGGGACAATACGGATCAGACGGACGCGCCGATAACGACCGCAGGATCAAATCAGGCGGAAAAACCGGCTCAAAACGACTTTGCTTTTTCGGACGAACTGACGGCGGCAGACATTCTGGTCGGCGCCGCTTTACAGGCAAATACGGTTCGGCCGGACACCGGACAAACTCAACCGGCCGATACGGCGCCGGCTTTTGTTGACGGAACCGAAAAACAGCTGCAGCCGGACGTTCGGGAAAACACGATCCCGGCGCAGGCCGATCACGATACGGCAAAAGCTCCGTCCTCAATGCTTCAGCCCGTGCAGACAGAACAGAACTCCGTTCCCGTAAAACAAAATATTTTTCTGTCGCAGAACAAAGAAAATCTTTCCCTGCCCATTGATGTAAAAGCAAACGCTACAATCCCTGTCGTACAGCCAGACGCTCCGGAACAGAACAACGGCTTTGCTTTAACCGGAAAGACAGAACTGCCGGAAAATCCGACCGTTTCCGAGGCTACCGAAGAAACACCCCGGACGGCTCCCGCGCATGAAAAACAAGTATTGAACGAACGCGGCACGGTTCCGCAGGAAACAGCGGCGGCGGCAGAGTTCACCACAGAAACGGAAGACTTTTCCGATCTGCCTCAAAAAGAATCCCGCCGTCAGGCCGATCAGCTGGCCGCCGGTCTGCCCGCCGATGTTAAGATCGCCGTCACCGTCGAAACAAACAAACCGGCCGCCGCCTTATTCCGGCCTGTTTCTCCGACCAATGAAAAAAATATGACGGAGAAAAGAACGCCGGCAGAAAAGGATCAGGAACCGGCTTGGATTATGCCGTCAGATTCCGCCGCGTCAGCGGAAGAAGAAACGCCGCGCGCAGCTGAAACAAAAACCGTTTCAAACAACCCAACCCGGGGACAAACGGAAAAGCAGCCGGCGCAGAGTACGACGCCTCAATTTACCGCTCTGCCCGTTGAACAAAAAAGCTTTTCCTCTGCCGTTCAAACTTCTGCCGGAACGGAAACAACGACCGGCGCCGTAAATACGAACACGCCGGCGGGACAGGCTTTCATTCCCGCGGGACAGGAACTGAAAGGCAAAGCCGTTTCGGGAACGGCCGCGCTGCCCAAACACGTTCCGGTCAACGAATTGGCCGATCAGATTAAAGTCAATATCAAAAAAGCCTTAAAAGCCGGACTGGATAAAATCGACGTTGTTTTAAAGCACAAAGAACTGGGAACAATCAAAGTTCATCTGGAAATCGACAAAGACGGCAATATGAAAGCCGTCCTGTCCACCGCCCGGACTGAAACGCTGGATCTGCTGCGGGCGGACCTGCAGGGATTAAAACAAGCGCTGACAGACAGCGGCTTTAACATGAACGACGAAGCGTTCAGCTTTAATTACCGCGGCGAACGGTATGACGACGGCGGACGCGAACAAAACGAACGGCGGCATAACGGCGGCACGCCTTCAAACGAAGAAGAAGAAATCCAATCCCGGCCGGCGCCGTCCGCCGCGGATTATTCCGGGCGTTACGCCTTGAATATCAGAGTATAAGGAGGAAAACGCCATGACAACTTCCGTAAGCGGCCTGGACGTTTTAACGAACGCGCAAACATCGGGAAAAGATTCCGCCAGTTCAAAAACACAGCTTTTTGACGATATGGAAGCTTTCCTCTATCTGCTGACTCAGCAGCTGAAATATCAGGATCCTTTGGACCCGATGGATACCAGCGAATACACCAACCAACTGGTTCAATACGCGCAGGTGGAACAAAGCATTCAGTCCAACGAATATCTGGAAACGATCGTCGCCCAGAACGTCAATGCCATGGCGACCCAGGCGATCAGTTATATGGATCAGACCGTCCAAGCGTTAAGCGATTATCTGCCGCTGCAGGACGGATACGCGAAATTTTCCTATATTCTGGGAGCGGACGCCGCGTCTTGCGTCGTTGCGATCAGAGATTCGGCAGGTAATTACGTTAAAACATTCACAGGCGTCGAACAATCCGCCGGCCGTCACGAACTGGAATGGGACGGCAAAGACAACAACGGCAACAAACTGGAAGACGGCGCCTATGTTCTGGTCGTTACCGCGGTTGACGCGTCAGGATCAACGATTGAAGTCCAAAAAACCGTTTTCGGCAAGGTTACCGGCGTTGCTTACGACGGTGACGTGGTTGCCGTCGGCATGGGCGAAGTCGCCGTTGACATGAACAGTGTTCTGGCGGTGCACGACAAAAGCGAATTAACCCCGCCGCCCGCAGAAAATCCCGGCGATACCGATGAAGACGCCGGATCCGGAGATTCAGACGGCAGCGGAGACGCCGGCGATTCCGACGATTCCGCGGAACAGGCAAGATTATAACAAAAGCCGAAAAGAACAATTCGGCACACGAACGATTTTCCCCTACAGAACCGTATCGGGAAAACAACTGAAAAAAGGAGAATGACATGAGTTTATTCGGTGCATTAAAATCCGGCGTTTCCGGACTGAACGCGCAGTCGTCCGCCATGAGCATTATTTCGGACAACATCGCGAACGTCAATACGATCGGATATAAAGCAAATTCCGCCAGCTTTTCAACGCTGGTCACCAAACAAACCTCTTCGACGCGCTACACCAGCGGCGGCGTTCAATGCCGCACCCGCGCGGGCGTTGACGTTCAGGGGCTGTTAAGCAGCACGTCTTATTCAACGGATCTGGGGATTTCCGGAAACGGCTTTTTCGTCACCACGCAGACAGCCCAGCCGTCCAAAGACGATTTATGGAGCTATACGCGCGTCGGAACGTTTACCGTTGATGAAAACGGGTATTTAAGAAACGACAACGGCTATTATCTGCAAGCCTGGCCTTTAAAAGCTTTTGACGGCGAAGAAAACGCTTCGCTGGTTCAGGTCGGCGACAACATGTTCATGAAAGCCTACACCGATGCGTCCGGCAGCACGGTTTACATCAACGACAACATTATTGATTCCGACAATATGCAGCCGATTAATCTGAACACGATCGGCGGAACGGCTCAGGAAACGCAGAATATTTCCTTCGGCGCCAACCTGCCCGCCGACGATCCCGTTTTCGATCCGGCCAACCCCGAAGCCGGCGGCCGTCACAGTTCTTCCGTTTTAATCTACGATTCTCTGGGGAACTCGCATAATGCCAAATTAACGTTTACAAAAACGGAAAACGGCACCTGGTCTTTGGACATCGGCATGCCGTCCGGCGCGGCCACGCTGATTACGTACAGTTCCAGTGAAACGACAAACGATGCGACGCAGGACGTTTATTCCGCGCGCGCCCAAATGGAATTTACGTCTATTCCGACGAACCATTCCACAATTTCAATGGAAACCAACGGTAAAAATTACGTGTTTGAATTCACAACCGACGGAACGACCACTTACTCTCCCAAAGCCAATGAAGTCGTCGTCCCCGTTGATTTGACTTCCGGCATCGTTACCGTAGGCGACGCCGTTGACAAATTCAACGAAGTCATTCAGGCAACGCTGCCCAGCGCAGGCCGTTTTTCGGTCGGCGCGGACGGCACCACACTGGAAATCCAGCAATCAAACAGCGGTTCTGCCATTAAATTCAAAGTCAGCACGACCGCTTGTCTGCAGTCTGCAACCAATCCGGATCCCGTCACCGGTATTTCCACCGGCGAATTTGAACTGCCGGAAATCGATTGGGACGTCAAAAATACAGCCCGCATTGATTTTACCAGCGACAATCTGGACGATTATCTGGGTAAATCCATTACGATCGGAACAAACACATATGTGTTCAGCGATACGGACGCCGCGACCTCAAACGGTGTAGTAACCGTTAATATCAGCAATTTGATCAACCGCGGAACCGGAAAGATCAACACCGTCAAGCTGGTTTCTCTGTTAAAGCAGACCATTAACGACAACGAACCCGATTATGATCGTTATGTGGCTTCAGGTTCGACACTGGAAATCAATCCGTCGTCAACGGGAGCCAACATTTTGGTTTCTTCGGGCAATTCGGCTTCGGTAACGTTCCAAAGCACGAATATTGCCGCTTACGTCGGCCAGACGGTCACCATCGGCGACATTGCCGGCGGAACGTCCAAAACATACAAGTTCACCGACAATGCCGGCATTACTTCCGGCACAATTCTGGACGACGGATCCATTGCGGTCAACATCAGTGATCTGTATGAAAAAGATCGTACTTCCGCCGCACCGATCGGCGTTATGAACGCTTTGTACAACACAATGCAGGCATATTACAAAAACGCCGTCGGAATTGAAGACCTCAGCAACTACATTCAGGTCAGCGGGTCAACAATGGTTTCGACCAGCGGTTATCTGCAGGCGACCAGCTCACAGGCCAACAAAGATACGCTGACATTTACCAGCACCAATATCAACGATTATAACGGCAAAACCGTAACAATCGACGGGACGATGTATACGTTTTCCAGAGGCGTGTCCAATTCAACGACCATTGATCTGGACAAGCTGATCAACACGCAGACTTTAACGTTTACAAACGTCCCCGCCGACGGAGACACCGTCACGATCAACGGAACGACCTATACTTTCGTTACGGGAACAGCCGGCACAAATGAAATCAGCATTGACACGCCTGCTTTGGGAACCGCGGAAGACGCGATGAAAGCCCTGACGGCTTTGGCCGGCGTTGACGGCAGCAGAACAGACGCCACATTGACGTTAAGCGGCAACGTTATTTCCGAAAACAGCGCCAATGCAACTATTTCGGAAACCGTTGACCCGACGACATTGATGACGGCTCTGGCGAAACTGGCCGGCGTTGAAGAACATCAAACGGGTGCCAGTCTTGTTCTGACGGCATACGGCACGCATGCCATTACGAACAACAATATTGACAACGCCAATCTGTCACAGGATACAACGCAGGAAGACCGCATGACTTTCGGCACGACGGAAGGAATAGGCAACGCTTTGGACATTGTCGGTAAAGACAACGGAAAACAGTTTAATCAGCCGGATACGGACGGATTGCTGGTCGTAACGAATACTTTTTCGTTCAACAACGTTGAAAAAGCCCAAAGCGGTTCGATTATTCCGGCCGTCAGCTTTAATGCCGACGGAACGCCCAAAGAAATTAACACCGACAAAATAGCAATCGAATGGGGTAACGGCGCCAGCGATATGACAGATAATTACTACGAAAGTTCGCAGATCAATCTGTATATCGGCGACGCCAATACGGCGAACGGCTTGACGCAGTTGGCAGGTAAGTTCACCACCAATTATGTTACGCAAGACGGTGCCAAATACGGGAACTACACCGGTGTTTCGATTTCCGAAGACGGTATTGTCACCGCGATTTTCGACAACGGTGAAACCCGCGCGATCGCTCAAATTCCCATTGCGACTTTCGTTGATGCGAACGCTTTGGAAGCTTTGACCGGCAATGCTTATATCGAAACGACTTCGTCGGGCAACGCAACACTGCGCACGGCCGGAGAAGGCGGCGCCGGGGTGATTTCCAGTAACTCGCTGGAAGAATCCACCGTCGACATCGCCGAAGAATTTACGGATATGATTACGACACAGCGCGCTTATTCCGCCGCGTCGAAAATCATTACAACCGCAGATTCCATGTTGGAAGAACTGCTGACGATCAAGCGGTAGTTCTTTAAAAAACTCATTCTTCTTTCCCCCTGTCGGCTTGTCCGGCAGGGGTTTTTTGTATTGACCGTACGGGGGTACTACCCATACGGGGAAAACACCCTCCCGCGGCCGGTAGCCGAAGCACAACGCCCTCCCGCGGCCGGCGGCCGAGGCACAACGCCCTCCCGGCGGGGGGTTTATGTCGTGCCAAAAGAAAGAAAAAATTAAAAGATTTTCCGTATATTATAAAAATTCCTTTTTTTATCGTACGGTTCTCTGATGAAAAAAATCCTTATCAACCTGTTTCTTTGTTTCATTCCCGGCAAAAATTTAAGAAAAAGAATACGTTTGTACTTTTCGCTCAAAACTTTTCCTCCGCCGCCGGCGGAAAAATTTTTTCAATGGCAAAAGAATAAAAACAAAACAACAACGCTGATTGTCGGCAGTTCTCACGGTCTGTACGGTTACCGCGCCGAAGGACCGGAATTTAATCTGTGCGATGTTTCTCAGGATTTATACTATTCTTACCGCCTTTACGCTTTATCCTGCGATTTTCCGCAGCTGAAAACCGTCGTTTTGTTTTATTCCGTTTTTTCGCCCGGTCATGTGCTGGAAAAAACGGCAGAAAATATAAAATGCCTGTTTTATAAAGAACTGTATCATATCCCTTACCGGTTTCTGCCGGACAATTCTTTTCCTGTTGAAAAAGAACAATTCGACAAATTCATGCGTTCATTTCGTTCGGATCCCGTCCCGGAAGAAAGAAACGGAAATTGTAAAAAATATACTTTCTTTCCTGCCGACGTCACCGCGGAACAACGTGCCGCCGGCCATATGAAAAACAATAAACGGCCGGACAGCCAAAACGGTTTTATTGTTGAAACCGCCCGTCTGGCCGCCCGCAAAGGACATCGGTTCGTCATAGTCATTCCTCCGTTCCGGTCAGATTACAGGAACTGCCTGCCGGCTTTTGAAGACATGTTTTCCGAACTGTTAAAAATTGTCCGGCAGGAAAAGAATATCGAACTGATCAGCTTTCTGGACGACAAAGATTTTACAGAAACAGATTTCGGCGATACGGATCATCTGACCTTGAACGGCGCCGTCAAACTGACGCGGAAGATCAGACAACAATTAAACGAAAATCCGCCGGCACCGTCAACGAACTGATCCGCCGATAAAGCGGAAGAAATCAATTTTAGCGAGCTGAGCAGCAGGCGACGAGAAGCACAGGCGCGCAAACGTACAAAAAGGTACGTGCGCAGCCGAGCATCGCAGTCAACGAACTGATCAGCCGATAAGGCGGAAGAAATCAATTTTATTGAGATTGATGGCAGGAAGGGGGCAGCGAGAAAGCGGAGCGTACAAAATAGTACGCGAGCATTTCGCAGCAAACCCTGACGAACCAGCAATCCGATAAAATTGATTTATTAAGTGTTTTTTTAGGTTCTTTTGTTATACATATTTGATATGATTTGCCTATTTTATAACTGAGGCTGTAGGAACGACGGTGCTTTCATTCATTCAGACACTTAAAAATTTGGGAACGGCGCGGCTGGCGGCAATGGGCGGCGTTTTGATATTCCTGATGGGTTTTTTGATTTATCTGGCGACTCAGCTGGGGTCGACGGAAATGGCGGTTTTGTTTAATGAATTGGACCCGGCGGATACAAAAAAGATCATAGCCCAGTTAGACGAACAGAACGTGCCTTACCGGTTATACAAAAACGGCACGGAAATCCACGTTCCGGTTGCCGACACATTGAAACTGCGCGTACAGCTGGCCGAAACGGTCAACGCCGGCAGCGTCGTCGGTTATGAAATTTTCGACAAGGCGCAGTCGCCGGGCGTCGGCCATGATATTATTAATCTGCAGATGCTGCGCGCGCTGGAAGGCGAACTGGCCAGAACAATCAAAGCGATTGATAACGTCAAAGCCGCCAGAGTACATTTGGTCTTGCCGCGTCGGGAAATGTTTTCACGCGAAGAACAGCCGCCTTCGGCTTCCGTCATCATCAGAATGGAAGACAAAGCGAAACTGACCCCGAAACAAGTCGAAGCCGTCCAGCGTCTGGTTGCCGCGGCTGTGCCGAAAATGCAGACAAAAGACGTTTCCATCATGGACGCGCGCGGTACGCTTTTGACTAAGAACTTTGACGACGACGAACAAATGCAGATGTCGACGAACGAAGAAATGCGCCGCGATTACGAAAGACGTCTGATCAGCGCCGTCCAAAGCCTGATAGAACAATCGGTCGGACAGGAAAAAGTACGCGTTCAGGCGTCTTTGGAAATGGATTTCGACCAGGTTGTCGTCAACCGGGAAATTTACGATCCCGAAGCGCAGGTTTTGCGTTCGTCCACAACGATTGAAGAAAGCTCCCAAACCGACGAACGCGAACCGATCGTCAGCGTTGAACAGAACCTGCCCGACGCGGAAACGCAAAACGCCAATCAGGTAAAACAGCAAGCCAACAGAACGGAAGAAACCGTCAATTATGAAATTTCCAAAGAAGTCATCAGCCAAGTCCGGAAAAACGGCGTAATCAAACGTTTATCCGTTGCGGTAATCGTTGACGGCACCTATACTTTAAATCCGAACGGGACGAAAACATACGTTCCCCGCACGGAAAAAGAGATGGAACTGCTGACAACGCTGGTGCGTTCGGCAGTCGGATACGACGCCAACCGGGGTGATACGGTTGAAGTCATTAACCTGCCGTTCTTTAATCCAGACGACCTGCTGCGGCTGGAAGACCCGATTTTGTTTATGGGCTTCACCAAACAGGAAATCATGAAAATGGTTGAAGGTCTGGGGGTTGCTCTGGTAGCCGTTTTGGTTATTCTGCTGGTTGTTCGCCCGTTGATCGTCAAAGCGTTTGAACAACCGGAAAATGAAGAAGAGGAGAATCTGCTTATGGGGCCGAGCGACGATTTACAACAGCTGCCCAGTCCGTCTTCGGGCGGCGTTTTGACGGAAACCGATCAGTTGGAAGAATTAATTGACATTGCCAAAGTGGAAGGACGGGTCAAAGCGTCTTCCGTGCGCAAAATCGGCGAAATCATTGATCAACACCCGGAAGAAGCCGTCAGCATTATCCGTTCCTGGATGTATTCGGACGAGTAAGGAATAAAGTTTATGGGAAAAGCGGTTGAAAATTATTATAACCTGACCGGCCCGCAAAAAGCGGCAATCCTGATGATGTCTTTGCAGGAAGAACATGTTTCCAAAATTCTGTCTTTGATGGAAGACGAAGAAATCAGGGAATTGTCCATTGTCATGACGTCATTGGGGACGGTGCCTTCCGCGACGGTGGAAAAGCTGTTCTTGGAATTTGCCAGCGCGATTTCCGGTCCCAGCACAATGATCGGAAATTTTGAAAATACCGAGCGATTGTTGTTAAAAACGCTGCCCAAAGACCGCGTCGCCAGCATTATGGAAGAAATCCGCGGCCCCGCCGGCCGGACAATGTGGGACAAGCTGGGCAACATCAACGAACAGGTGCTGGCCAACTATTTGAAAAACGAATACCCGCAGACGGTCGCCGTTATTTTATCCAAGATCAAACCCGACCATTCGGCGCGCGTTTTGGCGTTGTTGCCCGAATCTTTTGCCATGGACGTTATCATGCGCCTTTTGCGCATGGAAGCGATTCAAAAAGACGTGCTGGACGGTCTGGAACAAACGCTGCGTACCGAATTCATGAACAATCTGGCCCGCACGACACGCCAGGATTCACACGAACTGATCGCGGAAATGTTCAACAACATGGACCGCAACGCCGAAGGCCGGTTTATGGCCGCATTGGAAGAACGCAACCGCGAATCCGCCGAACGGATCAAATCCCTTATGTTTACGTTCGAAGACCTTACGCGTTTGGATTCTCTGGGAATTCAGGTCTTGCTGCGTAATGTGGATAAGGAAAAACTCAGCATTGCGTTAAAGGGCGCGTCCGACGTGATCAAAGATCTGTTCTTCAAAAATATGTCCGAACGCGCGGGCAAGATGATGCGCGAAGACATGGAAGCGCTGGGGCCCGTTCGTCTGCGCGACGTCGACGACGCGCAGGCCGTTATCGTCCAGACGGCCAAAGATCTGGCAAACAACGGCGAGATCACGATTTCCGAAGGCGGTTCTCAGGACGAACTGATTTACTAAAATTCCTGAAAGCAGGGGATTATGGCGAAAGAATACAAATTTATGTTCGACAGGCGCTTTGACGAACCGGAGGAAGAACTCCCCGCGGTAAAAGAAGATCTGTCGGCTAAATCCGTTGACGGTATTCCTTCGATTTCCGAACTGCTGGATACGTTAAACGAACAGATCCGGAACGACGCCGGACAAGAACAGACGGAAGAAACGCCGCCGGAACCGGCTCAGGCAGAATCCGCCGTTCCCGCAGATCAACCCGAACCGCCGCCGGCCGAAGAAACAAATGCAACCGCCGCCGCCCAGCCTTCACCGGAAGAAGAACTGCAGGCGGCCGTACAGTCGGTTCAAACCGCTTTGGAACAAAACGTCGAACCCGTCTTTACACAAAACGAAATGGACGCGGCCAAAAATCAGGCGCGCGAAGAAGGACGTCTGCAGGGATTGGAAGAAGGCCGCGAAAACGCCTGGCAGGAAGCGATGGTGTCCATTGAAAAGCAAAATTCCGACACGCTGAACGCCATTGACGCGTCGTTAAAAGAACTGCTGGCGCGTTCACAAAACGATTCTCAGACCGCTTTTACAACGGCCGTCGGCTTTGCCATGGCCGTCTGCCGTAAAGTCGTTCCCGCTTTGTCCGAAAAAAACGCCGTCGGCGAAATTCAGGGACTGTTGGAAAAAAACTTTCATTTTTTAAAAGACGAACCCAAAATATCTTTACGCCTGAACCCTTTTCTGGCAGACAAAATAAAGCCCGTTCTGGCAGATTTGGTTAAAAAAGAATCTTACGCCGGGAAAATCGCCGTCATCAGGGACGATTCCCTGCCCGTCGGCGACTGTCACGTCGAATGGAAAAACGGCGGATTGCAAAGAAACGCACAAGATGTTTTAAATCAGACGGAAGAACTGGTAAAATTATATGCGCAGGCCGCGCCGCAGACAGAACCGGCCGAAGAAAAAACTGGAGAAAAATAATATGGCTGACACACCTGAAAACACTTTTGAAGCCGGAAACGAAGAAGAACTGAATTTAAACGAATTAAACGAAAACGAAGTTCCGCAACACGGCCAGCCGGAAAATATCAGCCGGTTTAACGAAGAAATTCCTGATAAACCGAAATCTTCCGCGGAACTGGAGGCTGTTTACGACGTTCCCGTACAGGTTTCCGCCGTTTTGGGAAAATCCAGCATGCAGGTGCACCAGCTGCTGAAACTGGGACGCGGCGCCGTCGTCGAACTGGACCGCAAAATCGGTGAAGCCATTGATATTTATGTCAACAACCGTCTGGTTGCCCGCGGCGAAGTCGTCGTGATCGAAGACCGACTGGGTATTACCATGACTGAAATCATCAAAGCGGAAAGAAACTGATTATTCATTCAAGACTTTAGGGAAGAAAGATGCGTCTGCTGTTAATCGGATCTATGGACGGGCAAATCGGAGCCGCCAGCCAAATCGCCATTAAAAAGGGAGGTTCCGTCGCGCACGCCGAAAACATCGAACAGGCTTTGGAACTGCTGCGCGGCGGCCAGAGCGCCGATCTGATCATGGCCGACGTCAAGCTGGATATTTATTCTCTGGTTGAAAAACTGGACAGCGAACGCATTTGCGTGCCCGTCGTCGCCTGTGGCATTGCCGAAGACGCGCGCGCCGCCGTCAAAGCGATTAAAGCCGGCGCGAAGGAATACATTCCTCTGCCGCCCGACGCCGAATTGATCGGCGCGGTATTGTCGGCTTTTTCCATGCAGACGACCCCCGTCGTTTATAAAGACAAAACGATGGAAAACGTTTTACAGCTGGCCAAACAGATCGCTCCGTCCACCGCCAGCGTTTTGATTACCGGCGAATCGGGAACGGGGAAAGAAGTCATTGCCAAATATATTCACGCCAATTCAAAGCGTTCTTCAGCGCCTTTTGTCGCCGTCAACTGCGCGGCGATTCCGGAAAACCTGTTGGAATCCGAACTGTTCGGATATGAAAAGGGCGCTTTTACGGGGGCCGTGGCGCGGCGGATCGGCAAGTTTGAAGAAGCCGACGGTGGCACGCTGCTGTTAGACGAAATCAGCGAAATGGATATCCGTTTGCAGGCAAAGCTGCTGCGTGTTCTGCAGGAACGGCAAATCGACCGCATCGGCGGAAAAAAGCCGATTAATGTCGATGTACGCATTCTGGCGACGTCCAACCGCAACATGCAGCAGGAAGTATTGAACAAAACGTTTCGCGAAGACCTGTATTTCCGTTTAAATGTCGTCAACATTGCCATACCGCCTTTGCGCCGGCGCAAAGACGACATTATTCCTCTGGCGGAATATTTTATTAAAAAATATTCGGATATGAACGATATTCCCGTCAAGCCTTTGTCGCAAAAGGCCGCCGGTATGCTGCAGGCCTATAACTGGCAGGGCAATGTGCGCGAACTGGAAAATACGATTCACCGCGCCGTTTTATTATCAACGGGGCCGGAAATTGCCGAAGACGCCGTCATGCTGATGAACACGGCGGAACAGACCGGCGGCGAAGCGGAAGGACAAACGGGGGAAAGTATGGTCGGACGGACGGTCGCCGACGTTGAAAAGGATTTGATCATCAGCACGCTGAAACACACGCTGGGCAACAGAACGCACGCGGCGAATATTCTGGGCATTTCGATCAGAACTCTGCGCAACAAATTAAAACAGTACATGGAAGAAGGAACCGAAGTTCCTGCCGCGCCGAATGATTTCGGGTAAGGTGTCATAAATGGCAAACGAACCGGTCAAAGCAGGCTCTATTCCCACCTCAGCCGATATTAAGCAAGGCCTTTTTTCCATCGGAAAGCGGTCGGATATCGCTTTGGCGCTGGGCATCGTTTTGATGCTGGTCATCTTGATCCTGCCGCTGGCGCCGTGGCTGCTGGATATTGCTTTGGCGCTGTCGCTGACGTTTTCGGTATTGGTTCTGATGACGTCGATTTTTATCGAAAAGCCTATTCAGTTTACGTCTTTTCCTTTGGTTTTGCTGATAACGACGTTGTTCCGTCTGGCGTTGAATCTGTCTTCGACGCGTTTGATTTTAGCCAACGGCTACCGCGGCCCCGAAGCCGCCGGCCATGTGATCGCCGCGTTCGGCGGGTTTATCATGAGCGGTAATTTCATTATCGGGGTAATTGTATTTGCCATTCTGGTTCTGGTCAACTTTATGGTGATTACCAAAGGTTCCGGCCGTATCGCGGAAGTCGCCGCCCGCTTTGCTTTGGACGCGATGCCGGGAAAGCAGATGGCAATCGACGCGGATCTGTCTTCGGGATTAATTGACGAACCGGAAGCCCGCAAACGCCGCGATGAATTATCGCAAGAATCCAGCTTTTACGGTGCGATGGACGGTGCTTCAAAATTCGTACGCGGGGACGCGATCGCCGGGCTGGTTATCACGGCGATCAATATTATCGCCGGTATTTTAATCGGCGTTTTACAGCAAAACATGCCGTTTATGAAAGCGGCGGATACTTACATGCGTCTGACGGTCGGCGACGGGCTGGTTTCCCAGATCCCCGCTTTGATCGTTTCCGTCGCGGCCGGTATCATGGTTTCCAAAGCCGGTATTTCCGGCGGTACGGAAAAAGTGCTGTTCGGCCAGCTGTCGCATTATCCCAAAGCGCTGGGTATGACGTCGTTTCTGGCATTCATGCTGGCGACGCTGCCCGGCACGCCGGCGGCGCCGTTTTTATTTCTAAGCGTTATTTCCGGCGGCACGGCTTATTTCCTGATCCGCCAACAGCAGCAAATCAAGCTGGAAGCCGAACGCCAGAAAATCGAACAGCCCGAAACGCCGCCGCCGATCGTCGAAGAACCGATTTCCAGCGTGCTAAAAATGGATCTGGTGCGTTTGGAATTGGGCTACAGCCTTTTATCCTTAATCAACGACACGTCAAACCGGCGCCTGACCGATCAGATCAAGGCGCTGCGGCGCGCTTTGGCGCTGGAAATGGGATTTGTCATGCCTTCGGTGCGTATTCAGGACAATATGCGTCTGGCGCCGAACACTTATGTGATTTATATCAAGGAAACGGAGGCCGGACGCGGCGAACTGCGCCCGAACAAGCTGCTGGTCATGGATCCGCGGGGCGAAGAAATTACTCTGCAAGGGGAAAAAACCAAAGAACCGACCTTTGGCCTGGCGGCGATGTGGATTGACATGACGGCGCGCGAAGACGCGATGTTCCGCGGCTATACGGTGGTCGACTGCCCGACGATCATTACAACGCACATTACGGAATTGGTTAAAGCCAATATGTCCGAGCTGCTCAGCTATACGGAAACGCAGAAACTGCTGCACGAACTCGACAAAGACCAGCAAAAACTGGTCGAAGAATTGATCCCCAAACGCATTACGATCGGCGGCGTGCAGCGCGTTTTGCAAAACCTGCTGACGGAACGGATATCAATCCGCGACCTGCCGACAATACTGGAAGGCATTTCCGAAGCCTGTTCCGTTACTCAAAGCCTGATGTTAATCACGGAACATGTCCGTTCGCGTCTGTCGCGCCAGATTTCAAACGCGGTCGCCGGCCCGGACGGCATTATTCCGCTGGTGACTTTATCGGGCGAATGGGAACAGCATTTTGCCGAGTCTTTATCCGGACAGGGCGAAGAAAAACAGCTGTCCATGCCGCCAAGCCAAATACAAAAATTTATTTTACGCGTCCGACAAGTGTTCGAAGAGCAGGCTTCCCGCGGAGAATCGCCGGTTTTGCTGACCAGCCCCGGCATTCGCCCGTACGTTCGTTCAATTATTGAGCGCTTTCGGCCGACAACTGTGGTAATATCTCAAAATGAGATTCACCCCCGCGCGAAAATCAGAACCGTAGGACAAGTTTAGAGACCGTAAATGAAAATAAAGACCTACACAGCCCCGACGATGTCCGAAGCCATGGACCTGCTGCGCCATGAGCTGGGGGAAAACGCGATTATCGTGTCAACCCAACGTCTGGGAACCGGCGCGGGCGTTCGTCTGACCGCCGCGATCGAAGAAAGCGCGCGCGACGACGAAATCGAACGGCTGTACGGGGAAGAACCGCAGGAATCCGAATTTCAGCAGTCCGTGCGCGAAACATTGTCCTATCACGCGCTGCCCCCGGGATTGATTGAAAAAATCATTCTGCATGTAAAAGAATCCAAAAAGAAAAACGAACTGGTCGCTTTTGCGTCCGCGCTGGATACGGTTTTCACGTTCCACCCCCTGCCCGAACAAATCAAAGGGCAGGCCTTTATGTTAACGGGCGCCGCCGGGGTCGGCAAAACCGTCATTACCGGCAAACTGGCAACGCGCGCTTGTCTGTCGGGGCGCAAAGTCGGTCTGATTTCCGCGGACACGGTCCGCGCCGGGGCGACCGAACAACTGGTGGCCTTTACAAACATACTCGATATTACTTTGTTAAAGGCGAGGTCGCCCGAAAATCTCCAGTCGCATATCCGCGCCCTGCGCAAAACATGCGACCTGATCTTTATCGACATGCCGGCTTTTAACCCGTTTCAACCCAGCGACATGGAATATCTGACCGCTTATGTCGAAGCCGCGGACGCTCTGCCCGTTTTGGTGATGCCGGCCGGCGTTGACCCGATGGAATCCATGGAAACGGCGGAAGCTTTTGCCGACGCCGGCGCGATTTATCTGCTGGCGACCCGTCTGGACGCCGCCCGGCGGTTCGGCGGCGTGCTGGCCGCGGCGGACGCGGGCCGTTTAACGCTGTGCGAAGCCAGCATGAGCCAAAACGTTACACGCGGATTATCCCCGATCAACGCGGTTTCTCTGGCCCGTCTGCTTTTGATGTCATCGGAAGAATCCGATTCTGCTACGAGGAAAAAATCATGAATACGTCAACAACGCAAAACAACTCTGAACAGATATTGGCTCTGGCGCCCAGAAAGGTGCTCCGCCCGCAGGTGCGCAACATGATTGCCGTTGCGTCCGGCAAAGGCGGCGTCGGAAAAACCTGGTTTTCCATTACTCTGGCGCATGCTTTGGCGCAAAGCGGCTTAAAAACGCTGCTGTTCGACGGCGATCTGGGGTTGGCCAATATTGATATCCAGCTGGGATTAATGCCGACGCACGATCTGGGCAGCGTTATTGCCGGAAAAATCACGTTAAATCAGGCGATCTGCCATTACGACGACGGCAACTTCGACATCATTGCCGGCCGTTCGGGATCTGGCAGTCTGGCGAACGTGCCGATCAGCCGGCTGCAGCTGATCAACGATGATCTGCGCCTGCTGGCCGGAGGCTACGACCGTGTTATTGTCGATCTGGGCGCCGGCGTGGAAAAACCCGTCCGCCTGTTCGCTTCGGGCGCGGCCAGTCTGATGATCGTATGCACGGACGAACCGACGTCGCTGACGGACGCTTACGCTTTTATAAAAATGATCTGCATGGAACAGCAGCAGCCGAATATCAGCATTATCGTCAATTCGGCTAATTCTTATCGCGAAGGGGAAAGAACCTATACGACGCTGCTAAAGGCCTGTCAGGGATTTTTGCGTATTTCCCCGCCTTTGGCCGGCGTGATCCGCCGCGATACGCGCGTGCGCGACGCAATCCGTAACCAAACGTCAATTTTGCGCCGCCACCCGAATACCGAAGCCGCCGAAGACGTTTTGGCCATCGCCGCTCGGTTAAGCAAAGAATAAAGGTGCGCGATGAGCAGTCCCGTCACAACGTTTCAAACACTGGGAACAACTGCTCAACCCGCCGTATCGGCGG
>URSF01000012.1 GCA_900550445.1 uncultured Rhodospirillaceae bacterium
TGAGCCTCGGCCGCCGGCCGCGCCGGGAGGGCGTTATGCCCGTGGCGCCGCCACCGGGTAGTAGAAAAAAGAGGGCTGAAACAGCCCTCTTTGATTTTCAACAATTTTTTTTAACCGGCAAGCTGTAAAATATCGCACAACTTGACCGTTGCTTCCTGTGTATTGATCTTTTCCAACGCGGCCAATTCATTTGCCAGACGATCCAAGGCCTGTTCATAAATCTGGCGTTCGCTGTAAGACTGGTCCGACTGTGACTGAGACCGATACAGGTCACGAACAACTTCGGCGATCGAAACGGGATCCCCGGAATTGATTTTCGCTTCGTATTCTTGGGCACGACGGCTCCACATCGTGCGTTTTGCTTTTGATTTGCCGCGCAGAGTTTCCAAAGCCGTATCCATAATATTTTTATTGGACAACTTTCTTAATCCCGAATTTTTCGCTTTTGCCATCGGGACGCGCAAAGTCATACGGTCTTTGTCAAAATGAACAGCAATCAATTCCAATTCCTGTCCCGCGACGGTGTCTTTTGTAATGCTTAAAACTTTGCCGACGCCGTGGGTCGGGTAAACAACAAAATCACCGGTCGAAAAAGAAACTTCTTTTACCATTTCACTATCCTAATCAGGGTTTTATCCGTACAAAAAAGCGATTCTCCTCCTTTTTCCTGACGAAAAAAGTCACCTTTTTGCAGCTTGTCATAAATTAAGGGAAAGCCGAATTGATCTCGCTTCCCTTCAAAGACATAATACTTATATCACAAAATCCTCGTTTTTGGTAGAACTTAGTGATAAAAAAATTCATAAATTCTTAATATTTTGTCTATTTCTGTGCTTTTCCGTGTTTTTTAAGGCGCCGGCAGCGTATCGGGAATCAAATGCGTTTCCTGACCGTAAAGGATAAAAACCCTTTGTCCGACGGCGAGTCGGTTATTCATTCCCTGAATCACGGTAATCATATTGCCGTCTGCCAGACGAACAATATACTGCAAGGCTTTTTGTTCGCTTAATTCTTTTTGTGTCAATCCGCCGATAAAAGCGCCGGCCAAAGCCCCGCCGACGGAAGCCAAAACACTGCCTGATCCGCGGCCTATCGTCGATCCGGCGACGCCCCCGGCCACGCCGCCGATCAGCGCGCCGCCCGAATTCTGTCCCTGAATCGTTACCGTTCTAACGTCCACAATAACGCCTTGTCCGACCTGGTCGGCCGATCCGACCGAAGACATTTGATATGAATCGCTGTTAATGTCGCGGGCGCAGGCAGTCAGCAGCAAATAAAACAGAAAAAATCCGTATTTTTTCATCAGGCCTCCTCTTTCTTTTTCATCTTAAAAGATTTCAAAGAAAAAACAGCCTGACCATCAGCAGACATTCAAAAGGTCTGACGGCGGTACAAAAGTTTATTTTTTCGGTTTTTCCGCAAAATCAATCGCTTCCAGAATCTTGTCGGACGGCGATAATTGCAGTTCCAGTATTTCATTGGAAAACGGCTTTTTGAATTTCAGGTAATAAGCCTGCAGCAAATGATTTTTCAAAAACGTCGTCGTATACGTCGCGCCGTATAAACGATCCGAAAAAACCGGGTGGCCGATTGACGCCAGATGCAGCCTGACCTGATGCTGGCGGCCCGTCAGCGTATGAACATCAACGTATGTTGCGTTCGGCAGTCTTCTGATAACGGTATATTCGGTAACGGAAGGCAGACCTTCGCCGGGCGCGGCAACCCGCATTTTATGCACCGGTTCGTCTTGCGCGTCCGTGATCGGTTTGTTGATAACGCCTTTATCCTGCGCAATCACGCCTTCTACTACCGTGCGGTACCGCTTTTCGACTTTTCTGGCCGCAAACTGATCCTGCATGTATTTCTGCGCCTTTTCGTTTTTGGCGAAAATCATCAGCCCCTGCGTATTGCGGTCCAGTCTGTGAACCCTGTAATACCATTTCGGTTTGTTGTCCGGCGAAACGCAAGCCGACTTGATACGCAGCAAATCCAGCATGGATTCTTCTTTTCTGTTTTTATTCGCAACAGAAAGAATACCGGCCGGTTTATTGACGATAACCAGATTGTCGTCTTCGTATACGATTTTGACCCGTTTGTCGATGTTCGCGCAGCTGGTCGGCTGAAATTCTTCCGCCGGGGAAGAAAACAGCGCGCAGCCGGACAACATTAAAAACAACAAAGAAAAAAATGTTTTTTTCATAAACCGTTTCTCCCCTTTTGCTTTTCAGACCGAAAAATCATTGCGGAACTGCAGAAACTTTTCGTCCTTGTATCCTTTCCAGCCTTTGACTTCGCCGGCAATGTCATTTTCCATGCCGTTGCGCAAAACCGTTAACGTCATATTTTCAATTTCAGCGACCAAACGGCGCATTTCGTCCGCCTGTTTCTGCGCGGGCATTTCACCGTCCCGGGCTTCGATCAGCGCGAACAGAGATTCGGTCTGATACGCTTCGGCGACGACCAGATAAGCTTTGACGATATCAACAACCGGCGCGCTGCTTTCGGCTCGCATTTTGCCGATGAAATTAACGCCCGTGCGATTGATCAGATTGTTAACGATCATTGTCGCGCTGATTTCACGGTGCAGCGGGTGGTTTAAAATATAATCCTCCGCCATTGTGCGCAACGCCGACGGAAAATAAAACGGCAGCATGTTGTTTTTCACAAACGGATCGTCCGGCAGATCACTGTTTAAAACGGCGTCATACAAATATAATTTCGCATACGCCATTAAAACGGCCAATTCGGGACGCGTCAGCCCCTGCCCGTGATTGAAACGCGTATCCATTTCCGCGTCAGGCGGCAAAGATTCCAAAGTCCGGTTCAGCCGGTCGTCCTTTTCCAAAGCATGAATCAGCTTTTTATTGCCGGGAATACTCTTTGCGCCGCGGTGCTGCATATAAGACAAGATCTGCGTTTGCAGATAATTGTCGCGCAAAACCAAAACGGAAACGTCGTCCTGCATGGATTTCAGCAGTGCATTGCGTTCTTCCGTCGTCATTTTGCCGTCCGCAACCATCATATTCAGCATAATTTTAATATTGACTTCGTGATCGGAACAATCAACGCCGCCCGAATTATCAACCGCGTCCGTATTTAAACGGCCGCCGTTCAAAGCGTATTCGACGCGCGCTTTCTGCGTCAGCCCCAGATTGGCGCCTTCCGCCACGACTTTGGCTCTGATTTTCGACGCGTCAATGCGACAGGCCGAATTCGCGTTGTCCTTTGCGTCCATCTGCGTTTCAACGCCCGATTTAACATACGTCCCGATACCGCCGAAATAAAGCAGGTCAACCGGCGCGGATAATAAAGCTTTGATCAGTTCGTCGGGCGTCAGCACCGTCTGCGACAGCCCCAAAACAGAACACGCTTCCTTTGAAATCGTAATGATCTGATCTTTTCTGCTGTAAATCCCTCCGCCGGAAGACAACAGAGAACGATCATATTCCGCCCAGCCGGCTTCAGCTTTAAACAAGCGTTCGCGTTCTTTGAACGACGCCGCCGGATCAGGCGTCGGATCAATAAAGATCGAAGAAGAGTTAAACGCCGCAATCAATTTAATATGCGGCGAACACAGCATCGCGTTGCCGAACACATCGCCGGCCATACTGCCGGACCCGACAACCGTAAAATCCTGTTTTTGGCAATCCCTGCCCATTTCCCGGAAATGACGTTTAACGCTTTCCCAGGATCCTTTGGCCGTAATCGCCATACCTTTATGGCTGAACCCCGTAGAACCGCCCGAAGCGAAAGCATCGCCCAGCCAAAAACCGTACTGAACGGAAATCGCGTTGGCGATATCGGAAAAATCGGCCGTCCCTTTGTCCGCGGCGACGACCAGATAAGGGTCGTCATCGTCATAACGAACAACGTCGCGCGGAGCGACGACTTTACCGGCCACAATATTGTCCGTAATGTCCAACATTCCGTAAATCATCGTTTTATAGGCGTTCACCGCATATTCGTGAAGCTGTTCTTTTGTGGCGTTTTCCGGCGGGCGTTTTGGGAAAAAGCCGCCTTTTGCCCCGACGGGAACGATAACGACGTTTTTCACCTGCTGCGCTTTGACCAGACTGAGAATTTCCGTACGGAAGTCTTCTTTTCTGTTCGACCAACGGATACCGCCGCGCGCGATTTTGCCGAAACGCAGATGAACGGCGTCAACGTCCGGTGAAAATACGAAAATTTCAGCCATCGGCTTCGGTTTCGGCAGATGATGGATATTATTTGAAGCAAATTTAAAAGAAACGTATTCTTTTTCGCCGTGATCCTGGTAAAAATTCGTGCGGGTCATTGCTTTTAAAGCCGAAAAAACAGCCTTTAAAGCCGTATTTTTCGGCATTTGCGCGTCAATTTCGTTTTCCATTGCCGTAACAGAACCGGCCGAAGCCTTCTGCGGATTGAATTTTAAATCAAAATACTGCAGGAATTTTTCCGTTATTTCCGGATTTTCCTGATAAGCCTGTAAAACGGCGCGTTTTGTCGCGATCGCCGTCTGGCGAATGTATGAAGCAAGGGCACTGAGCAAAAAATCCTGACGTTTGAAAAGCATGCGTATTCTCTCTTCTGAATAAAAAATTTTTTACAGAATATACTTGCGATCACGAAACAACAAGCTTTTTTAAAAGTGATAAAATTCTTTTCTTTCTCGGATAAAACGGCTACAAAAGAAACGCAGAGAAAAGGATTGCAGATGAAAAACAGTTTTTTTTCACAAATAGCGCGTTACACCGTTTGCTTTTTTAAATATCTGCTTTATCTGTTCAATCTGGCCGTATTAGCGGGGCTGGGCGTTAAAACGGTCAATCTGTGGATTTCAACGCCGTTTGATTTTTCCGATACGATGGCCGCTTTTCCGGGTGAACCGGAATTCGCGGACAAAGTCGCCGCCGAAAAACAATTCTGGGGCGCGCTGACTTTTGAAACGCTTGTTTTTGTCATCGGCGGCTTTTTATGTTACGAACTGCTGATCAAACAAAAAACGTTCAGAAGGGGAATAACCGCCCCGCTGGCCGGCGCT
This sequence comes from uncultured Rhodospirillaceae bacterium, assembly GCA_900550445.1. Classification (GTDB taxonomy): domain Bacteria; phylum Pseudomonadota; class Alphaproteobacteria; order CAAGCB01; family CAG-977; genus UBA11549. Next base: position 5,021 of record URSF01000012.1, read on the forward strand.
TTTTTATGGGCCGCCGGGGAAAGCGCTTTTTTGTTTCTGCCGGCGACGGACAAAGTTCATACGATCAACGTCTGCCGCGCGGCCGATATCTCGTGGGACGCCAAAAACCACAAATGCCGACTGATGGATCTGGAATTAAAACGATTTGAAAGGCTAAAAGCCTTAAAAACGATCCGCCGGCCCGCGGCGGCCGTTAAAAAACCGACGCCGCCCGCAGCAAAAGCCGCCCCAGCTCCGAAAGCACCGACCGTTCCGACAGCCGGGAAAAAGAAGGCGGCGGCGCCGAAGAAAAAAACGGCCGTGCCCGCACCGGCAGCCGAAAAGAAAGCGACGACGACGGCAGAGAAAAAAGCCCCGGCGGCAAAACCCGCCAAACCCGCGTCTTCCTCAAAAACGGCAGCGCGGCAAAAACTGCCGGCCAAAAAAGCCGTTCCCGAAAAACCAGCCGACGCCAAAACGCGCGCTTCCGCACCCAAAACCGCTGCGAAATAAAGCCTTTGTTTTTCTTTTCACGTTTTTTCCGACATGCTATGATAAGAAAAAATATTCTCAGAGGCCTGCTTTATGACCGATTTTATCAATCAGCATCTTTCTTTTATTTTACCGATTTTTTACAAAGTTCTGCTGGCCGGAGGAATATTATTCGCCTCTTCCCTTCTTTCCCGTTTCATCGCCGTGTCGCTGGACAAGGGAATCCACAAAATTAAAAATGTCGACGACACTTTTCTGCCTGTCGCCACTTTGGTAATCCAATACGGCGTATACGGCATCGGCGGCTTGTTTATCTTAAACCTGTTCGGCATCAATACGGCCAGCATCGTCACTCTGATCGGCGTCGGGGGATTATCAATCGGTTTTGCTTTAAAAGACGCGATTTCCAACATGGCGTCCGGATTAATGTTGCTGTTTCTGCGCCCGTTTAAAAACGGAGACGCCGTGGAAATCGGATCTACCGTCGGAACGATCAAAGCGATCGGATTGTTTACGACGCGCCTGCAAACGTTTTCCGGCGTCTATGTCTGTATGCCGAACAATTTATTCTGGACAACGGCGATTATTAATTATTCCCGCAACAAAAAACGCCGTGTCGAAGCGAAAATAAGCTTGTCTTATTTCGATTCTTTGGAAACGGCCGTTGAAAATCTGAAGCAGATTATCAAAGACGAACCGCGTTTTCTGGAAGAGCCCGCTCCGCAGATTTTAGTCAAGCAGCTGAACTTCGCCGCCGTACAGCTGGAATTACGCGGCTGGGTTAAAACGTCGGAATTTTGGGACGTACAGTGGAGCGTTAATGAAAACATCAAACGTTATGTTGAATCGGGAAAAATAACCCCACCTCTTTTGCGCAAAGAAATTTACGTCAAAAACACACAGGGAGAATCAACCAGAAATGACGGTGCGCTTTCCGACGAGTAATTCTTTTTTCGTGTCCGACGCCGGCCGGCGGCTGCAAAAGCGCCTGCGGTCTTTTCTGGCCAAAGAAGACATCAAAGATCTGCCGTCGGTTTTAATCGGACCGGACGCGCCGCTTTTGCAGGCTTTTGAACAAAACAGGCCGGAGATTATCATGGAAAAAGAAACGCTGCCGGACAACGTTGCGCTTGTTTCTTTGCCTGCCGCCGGATCAGTCGCCGCCGTTTTTATGGCCGTTCTGAACACCTCCGTCGCCAACGGCTGTCTGCCTTTAATCAAAGAAACGCACCGTATTTTAAAGCCGCGGGGACACTTTTTTCTGATTATCAAAAACACCGCCGGATTCTGGCCTATACAAATAAAAGGCATGCCGGCCCTGTCCGCACACCTGATCCGCCGGGAAATAACCGACGCCGGATTTGTCATTAAACGTCAGCAAAGCGTCTTGTCTGTTCCTTTTCGCGGGAAAATATCAGATATCGCGGACGAATGTCTTTTTTCCCTGAAAACAAAAATCGGGGGTTTCTCTTTATTTTCCGCCGAAAAGAAACCTTTTGTCCTTCAAACAAACAAAAGTTACAGCTCCGCCCGCATCACCAAAGCGTCCGTTTTAACATCGCCGCGCACATAATAATTCGGACGGCGGCCGACCTGTTGAAATCCGTGGCGCTTGTATAAAGCGATCGCATGCGTGTTATCAACGGCGACTTCCAGAAAAATTTCCTTGATTCCTTCATCGGCCAAAGAACGAAAAGAAGCTTCCATCAACTCATCGGACACATGAAGGCCGCGGTAATCCGGCAACACGCCGAACGTTACGATATCCGCCTGTCCGGGACTGTAAGCATAAACGACGATACCGGCCGGTTTGTCATGCTGATAAGCGATCAGCCCCAACGACCCCGGCAGCAGCAGCATCTGGCGCATCATGGCTTCGTTCCACCCTTTGGCAAAACAGGCGCAGTGAATGTCGGCGTATGTCTGCGCGAACGATGCGTCTCTGATTTTTATTTCTGACATACGGTAACCTCCGCTTCACGCAGATACATCGCCTCAGGAAATTCTTTGCACGGTTTTCTGTCCGCCGCCAGTAAAGCGACGTCTGCCGCCGTCGGCATTGCGGCCGTACAGACATTCACGTCCCCGATTTGTTCAATCAGGCGGCCGACGCCGTTTCCGGCAAAGACATATTCGGAACAAAACATTTTGATTTCCCCGGCTGTTTTGGCGGCGGGATCCTCTAAAGGAACACCGCGGCAATAACGCTGCACATAAAAATCATCGCGTTTTGTTTCCAATACCAGACACAAATTTTCCAATTCGGAAGTATGGCGGTGAATCTTCCAGGCCAACGTTTCCAGCACCGAAACGCCGATCATCGGCAGACCGGCCGCCAAAGCGATCCCGTCCGCCGCAGCCAGACCGACACGCACGCCGGTAAAAGATCCCGGTCCTGTCGTTACGGCAACGGCTTCTATTTCTTTAAACCCGACTCCGGCTTGTTTTAAAACACCTTGAACCATAGGGATCAGACGTTCCGCCTGACCGCGTTCCATTTCTTCCGCGATTTCGGATACAACCCTGTCGCCGTTGAAATAAGCCGCCGAACAAGTGCCGTGCGTGCTGTCTATTGCCAAAATTTTCATTCCGTTTTCTTTCGTTGTTCTGCCGTTTGGCGTAAAAAAAGCATCTGCCGTTTCGGCGACATTTCCTGTATTTTTTCATCTCCGGCGGCATTTTCCAGCTGCACACGCAGCATCATTTCAACCAGTTCGGGCGGGATCGGTTTGCCGGAATCAATCGCCATGCCCTCCGCAATTAACTCAGAAGCCGCGGACAAAAGGTTTTTCTCCCCGTCTTTTGTCTGAACATTCGTATTTAAAACATACTCTGCGGCAGACTTCTTCCGGTCGCTGTCCTTCGTTTCCCCGTCCGCCGGCGCTTCCGCTTCCTCACCGTCCGCCGGCTGTTCCTGTTTTTGAGGAAAAACATTCAATTCGGGATACTGCCGTAAAATCGTTTTCATGCCGGCAAAAGACATTTGCATCAACCGGCTTTTTTCAAACAGACGCGGAGAAACGGCGCTGATCAGGAAACTGAACAAACACAAAAAAACAATGCCGCGTCCCAACCCGAAAACAGCCCCCAGCGATCTGTCCAGCCGACCGAAACGGCTGTTTTTGACATTCTGAACCAAAGACGAAGTAAATATACGCAGCACAATCCATGAAAAAAAGGATCCGACGGCCAAAGACAGCGTCCATGCCGTTTTGTCATGCGGAATAAAAGAAGAAAACGCCGGCTGAAAAACAGGGATCAGATAATATCCGAAAATACCGGAAAAAACATAAACGGCCAGACGCGTCGCCTCGACAGAAAATCCCCGGCCGAAACCGATCAGAACCGATAAAAAAACAAGAATCAAAATTAAAATATCTGTCTGGCCGGCTTGTTCCATATTTTTTATCCGATCCTTTAATCAACGACGGATTCCGCTTCTTCCATGCTTTCCAAAAATAATTTATCCAGTTCTTCGCGTTCCTGTTTATTATACCCCTGCGCCGGCCGAGCCGACGTTTTTTCCTCTACCTGCGGGTTGTTCAAAGCGTTGAACAAATCATCGGCTTTTTCCGGGTCAACCGGTTTTTCCGGTTCCGGTTTCTTTTGTTTCTTCGCCTGATCTTCTTTCTGCGAAGACGTATTCAACTTCTCGATCAGTTCTTCGATTTCGTCGGGTTCTTGCTCTTTTTTAACAGGATTGTCGAACAAAGATTCAGGCAGACGCCCTTTAACGCTTTCCGTCACGCGTTCCAGATAAGGAAACGCTTTGCTCTTTTTTTGCAGCTGTTCCAGATACTTCGGCGCCAGCGTCATCATCATAAAATAAATCAGCACCAGAATTACTATTCCGCGGATAACGCCGAAAATAAATCCCAGAAAATGATCCAAACGATTCAGTGCGCTTTTTCTGACTTTCTTTTCTATCTTTGAACAAATCAGCGTTAAAATAATCAACGTGACGATCGCTACGACGATTAAAGATAAAATATTGGCGAACAAAGGTTTCGGAACATAATTCAAAACAAACGGTTCCAGATACGGCATTGTATAAAATCCGACAATCGAAGCGATAACCCACGATCCGATTCCCAGCATTTCGCTGATAAAACCGCGGAAAAAAGACAACAGCGCGGAAACGATCAGAACAACCGCAATAAAAATATCAACGCCGTAAATATTTTCCATTTATGAATCCCGTTTATCCGACAAACCAAACATATCAAGCAGAGTTTTTAAATGCCCGATTTCATTAACCCTCAGGACAGTATCCGATTCTTTTACTGATTTTTTATTAACGCGTTTAGGTGGAATCAACGCGCGGGCGAATCCCAGCTTGGCGGCTTCTTTTAACCGCAGGTCGGGCTGCGGCACGGCGCGAATTTCTCCGGACAGGCCGATTTCGCCGAAAACGACCGCGTCCGCCGGCACGGGAATTTGCGAAACAGAGGACAATAAAGCCGCCGCCACCGCCAGATCAGCCGCCGGTTCCGTAATTCTGATCCCGCCGGCCACGTTCAGATAAACGTCTCTGGACGACATCGGCAGACTGCAGCGCGCCTCCAGCACGGCCAAAATCATTGATAAGCGCGACGAATCCCACCCGACGACCGCCCGGCGGGGCGTGCCGCCCGACGGCGCGGCCAAAGCCTGAATTTCCACCAGCATCGGACGCGATCCTTCAATTCCCGCATAAACGCAGCTGCCCGTAACATTGCCGCGCCGTTCTGCCAAAAACAAAGCCGAAGGATTGGGAACTTCGGTCAATCCTTTTTCGGTCATTTCAAAAACGCCGATTTCGTCCGTCGCGCCGAAACGGTTTTTAACGCCGCGCAAAATACGAAAATGGTGACCTCTGTCGCCTTCAAAGTAAAGCACCGTGTCAACCATGTGTTCCAAAACGCGGGGACCGGCCAGCGTGCCTTCTTTTGTCACGTGACTGACCAAGAACAGGGCAAACCCGCGCCGTTTGGCCAGACGGATCAATTCGTTGCCGCACGCGCGCACCTGCCCGACCGTACCGGGAGCGGAATCCATCGTATCGACAAACATGGTCTGAATCGAATCAATGACAACGACGTCGGGGGCTTCTCCCGCGTCCAAAGTCGCAATAATGTCGCGGACGTTCATCGCCGTCGCCAGTTCGACGTTTGCCTTTGCCAACCCCAGCCGCGCGGCGCGCAGACGCACCTGATCAACGGATTCTTCACCGGAAATATAAACGCAGCGCACCGGCGCCCCTTTGACATTGCAAACCGCGGACAAAGCCGCCGTCACCTGCAATAACAGCGTTGATTTACCGATTCCAGGATCCCCGCCGATCAACAGTACGGATCCCGCGACCAGCCCCCCGCCGCAAACGCGGTCAAGTTCTTTTATTCCGGATTTCAGCCGAAACGAAGTTTCCGGCACGCCGTCCAGACTGACAAACTCGATCTGCCGACCGCCTTTGCCGCCCGTAGCCTTAGGCGCGGCCGCTGCGGCGGTTTCTTCTTCGGTAATCGTATTCCATTCGCCGCAGGCTTCGCACTTGCCCGCCCAGCGCGGAAAAACCGCGCCGCAGCTTTGACAGACAAATCTGGTCGTATTCTTTGCCATTATCCGCGGATTTCCATTTGAATCGGCCCTTCGGCACGACCGTTGATAAACTGTTCGACATACGGATTGCCCGACCGGTCGATTTCTTCGACCCCGCCGTACCAGATAATTTTTCCTTTATACAACATCGCAACCTTATCGGCGATTTTGCGCACCGAAGACATATCGTGTGTAATCGTTATTCCCGTCGCGCCCAAATCCCTGACGCAGGAACGGATCAGATCGTTAATAACGTCCGACATAATCGGATCGAGTCCCGTTGTCGGTTCGTCAAAGAAAATCAGTTCCGGATCCGCGGCAATCGCGCGCGCCAGTCCGACGCGTTTTTTCATGCCGCCCGACAGTTCATCAGGGTAAAGCGTCGCGACGTCCGCGCTTAATCCGACCTGCGCCAGTTTTTTTATCGCGATTTCTTTGGCCTGCGCGCGTTTCATTTTTTTGCCTTGAATCAGGCCGAAAGCAACGTTTTCCCAAATATTCAGGCTGTCAAACAGCGCCGCGCCCTGAAACAGCATGCCGGTCTGCGCGTTGATTTTTTCCATTTCGCGGCCGTTCAGGCCGACAATTTCCCTGCCGTCGATCAAAATGGAACCGCTGTCGGGAGTCAGCAACCCCTGAATACATTTGATCGTGACCGATTTCCCCGTCCCGGACCCTCCGATAATAACCAGAGATTCGCCTTTTTTAACCTCCAGAGTAACGCCGTCCAGCACGACTTTTTTGCCGAAAGCTTTATGAACGTCCGTCATTTTTACTTTGATTTCGTCAGCCATAACCGCCCCCTATTTGGAAAAGAACAATTCGGTCAGCATATAATTGCTGATTAAAATCAAGATTGACGACGCCACGACGGCATTTGTCGTCGCTTTACCGACGCCTTCCGCTCCGCCTCTGGAATAAAAGCCGTTATAACAGCCCATAAGGGTAACAATAAAACCGAACACGGCCGCTTTGGTCATGCCGGAAACGATATCGACCGCCTGCATAAAATTCCAGGTGTTACGCAAAAAGTTAATCGCGTTGAAATCCAGCTTATAAACGCAGATCAAATACCCGCCGTAAATACCGATCACATCGCCGATCAACACTAAAACGGGCAGCATGATGACGCCCGCGACAATCCGCGGCACGACCAAATATTTAAACGGATTTGTCGATAATGTCGTCAACGCGTCAATTTGTTCGGTCACGCGCATCGTCCCCAGCTCCGCTGCCATCGCCGCCCCGACGCGTCCCGCCACCATCAAAGCGGCCAGCACCGGTCCCAGTTCGCGCGTCACCGTCAATTCAACAACGGAGGCAACCACGCCTTCGGACGACAGCGTTGACAGTCCCGAATAGCTTTGCAGCGCGATCACCATACCGGAAAACATTGTCGTCAGCGCAACGACCGGCAGAGAATAAAAACCGATTTCCACCATTTGGGAAAACAGCGTTCTGAAATAAAACGGCGGACGCACGCAATAAGACAAAGATTTCATCGTAAACAACGTCAATCGTCCGACAGAACGCAAAAAGTTCAGAAATACTCTGCCGACGGGAGCAAAAATATTCATTTGACCGCCTTTCAATCCATATAAATCCGGTAAAACCGTCTGCTTAAATTCGTCAATAATTCATAATCTATTGTTCCGGCCAGTTTTGCAATTTCTTTTATTGGACAGTGCGGCCCGAAAATTTCCGCCGTCGGCGTATTTTGCAATTCCCGCGGATCAATTCCCGTCACGTCAACGGTCGTCAAATCCATTGAAATCCGCCCGATAACAGGCGCTTTCCGCCCCGCCAGCCAGACATAGCCTCTGTTTGCCAGCGTTCTGGGATATCCGTCGCCGTACCCGATCGCCAAAGCGGCGACACGCGCGTTTTCTTTAAAAGCATGCGTTGCGCCGTAGCCGACCGTCTGTTCCGGCACGGCGTCCTGAATCTGCAGGATTTTGGCTTCCAGAGAAACGGCGCCGTCATACAAAGCAATGCCGGGACGCACCAGATCTTTATAATACGCCGGATTTTCCAGACGCGTGCCGTCGGTAGCCGACAAACTTTCTTTAAACGGATTGGGCAAAGCCGCGCGCAGCCGCGCGCACAAATCGTCAAACCGCTTTAACTGATCTTTATTTTTAGGATTTTCGGGATCATCGGCGCAGGCCAAATGGCTGACGACCAGAGAAATATTCAAATAGGCCGGCACATTGGCGCATACGGCGTCAACGTCCGTTTCGGTTAATCCCAGCCGCGTCATGCCCGTATCGACATGCAAAGCTGCCGGCAGGATTCTGTTTTCCTTATGCCCCAGATGATTCCAGGCGGCGATCTGGCGCGGCGTGCTTAAAACCGGAATCAGATTATATTTTAAAAAATCCAGTTCCGTATGCGGCAAAACGCCGTGCAGCACGTAAATTTGCGCGTCTTCGGGCAGCGCCTGCCTTAACGCGGCGGCTTCAAACACATAAGCGGTAAAAAACGCCCGACAGCCCGCACGATACAAAGCGGGAGCAATCTTTTGCGCGCCCAGCCCGTAAGCGTCCGTTTTCAATACGGCCGCCGCCTGCGTTTTATCGCCGACGCGTTTCTGAACCGCCCGCCAGTTGTCGGCGATTTTTTTCAAATCAACGGTTAAAAACGCTCCGGCCTGTTCCGGCGTTATCATCACGCCTCCAGCATTTTTTCAATGACACGCAACACATCGGCCGTTTTGGACACGTCCGAACCGCCGGCCTGCGCCATATCAGGCCGTCCGCCGCCGCCTTTACCGCCGGCCGCCTCTGCCCCGGCGCGCACCAGATCGACCGCGTTGATCTTTCCGGTCAAATCGTCCGTTACGCCGACGACAACCGACACTTTGCCGTTATCCGCGCAGACCAAAGCCACAACGCCCGATCCGATCTGCTTTTTCATTTCGTCAGCCATGCCCTTTAATTCTTTGGCCGGAATATCGCTTAACTCGCGCCCGACAAAAGACACGCCGTTAATCTGCTTGGCCGCTGAAGCGCCGGCCGAACCGCCGGCCGCCAGCTTTTTGCGCATGTCGGACAGTTCGCGCTCCAGTTTTTTGCGTTCGTCAATCAACGCCTGCACGCGCGCCGGAATATCGGCAACGGACGCTTTCAGGTTTTCCGCCGTCCGCACCAGCAGATCGTCATGTTCCTGCGCATAGTTTAAAGCCGCCATGCCCGTCACCGCTTCGATACGACGCACGCCTGCGGCCAGAGCGCCTTCCGAAACAATGCGGAAAGAACCGATGTCCCCCGTTCGTCTGACATGCGTGCCGCCGCACAATTCGACAGAAACCCTGTCTTCGCCGGATCCCATTGAAACGACGCGGACTTCATCGCCGTATTTTTCGCCGAACAAAGCCATGGCCCCGTCCTTTACGGCCGCTTCGGGCGACATTAAACGTGTCGTGACTTCCAGATTCTTCAGAATATTGCGGTTGACTTCGTTTTCAACGGCGCGCAGTTCCTCAAACGTAATCTGGCGCGGCTGGGAAAAGTCAAAACGCATGCCGTCCGGGTGAACGGAAGAACCTTTCTGCGTGACGTGTTCGCCCAAAATTTTGCGCAAAGCCGCCTGCAATAAATGCGTAACCGAATGGTGGCGCGCCGTCGCCGCGCGGCGTTCCGCGTCAACCGTCATTAAAATATTCCGCCCGATTTTCAAAGAACCCTTCCTAAGCGTTCCCAGATGAATGAACAGATCGCCGACTTTCTTTTGCGTATCCGTTACGTCAAACAAAACGGAATCCGCAATCGCTATCGTTCCCGTATCGCCGACCTGACCGCCGGATTCGCCGTAAAACGGCGTCTGGTTCGTAATAACCGCGGCTTTTTGTCCTTCGGCAACTTCATCGACTTCTTTGCCGTCAACCAGCAAAGCGGTAACCTGTCCTTCGGCCTGCGTCATTTCATAGCCCAGAAATTCCGTGCCGCCGATTTTTTCCTTAACCTCGAACCATACGGCGTCGGTCGCGGATTCTCCGGAACCCGCCCAGGCTTTGCGGGCTTCGGCTTTTTGACGTTCCATTGCGTCTTCAAATCCCCGCGTATCGACCGTCATGCGTTTGCCGCGCAGAACGTCCTGCGTTAAATCCAGCGGGAAACCGTAAGTATCGTATAATCTGAAAGCGACTTCGCCCGGCAAAACGCCGCCGTCGGCCAGCTTGTCCGTTTCAATATCCAGCAGTTTCAATCCGCGGCCCAGCGTTTCTTTAAAGCGCGTTTCTTCCAACCGCAGCGTTTCCGTCATCAAAGCCTGCGCGCGCACCAGTTCGGGGAACACGTCGCCCATTAACCGCACCAAAGCCGGCACCAGACGCCACATTAACGGTTCTTTGCACCCCATCATGTGCGCGTGACGCATTGCGCGGCGCATAATACGGCGCAGAACATAGCCGCGCCCTTCGTTGGACGGCAGAACACCGTCCGCGATCAAAAAACATGACGAACGCAGATGATCCGCGATAATGCGTAACGACATTTTGAATTCGCCGTACGGTTCGACCCCGGCCGTTCCCGCCGCCGCGTTGATCAGGCTTTTCAGCACGTCGGTTTCATAGTTGTCGTTTGTTCCCAGCATTACCGCGCCCATGCGTTCCAGCCCCATACCCGTATCAATGCAGCGATGAGGCAGATCAACCAACCGCCCGTCGGCCAGCTGTTCATTTTGCATAAACACCAGATTCCAGATTTCGACGAACCGGTCGCCATCTTCGTCCGGCGACCCCGGAGGCCCGCCCTGAATATGTTCGCCGTGGTCGTAAAAAATTTCGGAACACGGCCCGCACGGTCCCGTATCGCCCATAGACCAGAAATTATCCTTTGTCGGGATTCTGACAATTTTTTCATCAGGCAGGCCGGCAATTTTTTTCCACAGATCAAACGCTTCGTTATCGGTATGATAAACGGTCGCCATCAGCTTTTCTTTGGGCAGGCCGAATTCTTTCGTCACCAGATTCCAAGCGTAATAAATCGCCTTTTCCTTAAAGTAATCGCCGAAGCTCCAGTTGCCGAGCATTTCAAAAAACGTATGATGGCGGACGGTATAACCGACGTTATCCAAATCGTTGTGCTTTCCGCCGGCGCGCACACACTTTTGATCCGATGCGGCGCGGACATACGGGCGTTTTTCCATGCCCGTAAAGATATTTTTAAACTGCACCATGCCGGAATTGGTAAACATCAGCGTCGGGTCGTTATGTGGCACCAAAGAGCTGGACGGAACGATCTCATGATCGTTTTTACGGAAATAATCCAGAAAAGTGCGCCGAATTTCACCGGTAGTCATCATAAGCTTTTTATCCTGTTAAAAATTAAATCCTGCTGAGGGTGAGTTATAACGCAAATTCGGCAAAGAAACACCTTTTTTTATACCTTAAAGTAAAATATTTCAGCGAAGTGTTGACCTTGTTTGCCAAAAACCGTATTTAAAAGGAAGAACAGCAAAGGAAAAGGCTATGGCTTTATTGAAAATTCTGGAAGTTCCCAATCCCCTTTTGAAAAAGAAAAGCGAAAAAATCGAAACGCTGACCGACGATCTGCGCGAAACGCTGGACGATATGCTGGAAACGATGTACGCCGCGCCGGGCGTCGGACTGGCCGCGCCGCAGGTCGGGCTGTTGAAACGCATGGTCGTTATTGACGTTACGCGCGACGACGAACCGAAAAAGCCCTATAAAATGATCAATCCCGTCATCACGGCGCACAGCGAAAAAACCGTCACGCACGACGAAGGCTGCCTGTCGGTTCCCGAACAGTACGCCCCTGTCGAACGGTTTGAAACAGTTACCGTCGAATACACGGACGAAAACGGCAAAAAACAAACGCTGCACGCGAACGGGCTGTTGTCGATCTGCGTTCAGCACGAACTGGAACATCTGGACGGAAAACTGTTCATTGACCATTTGTCCAAAGTCAAACGCGATATCATTGTCCGCCGCGTTGAAAAAGAACGCCGCTGGAAATCCGATTCCGAAAAATGAAAATCCTGAAACAGTCCGGCACGGTCATCTGGCTGATATTGCTTTATTTAATCCCCGTTTTAATTGTGACGGGACTGCGTTTTAAAGCTTCGCAAATCGACAATAAGACCCTTGATCCCTTATTTACGACCCGCTTTTATCTGACTGCCGTTATCGCGGATATCGGCTTCGGTTACTATCTGTCGCGTTTATTTTTCCGCTTTTTCAAACCGGCCGTCTGGATATGTTCCTTTGTTTTCTGGTTTATCGCTTTTGCCTGTCTGATCTCTTTTGTTTTGACGCATAATCTGCCGAATGAAAGCATATTTATTACGGTATTCGATACGACCTGGTTTCATACGCTGGACTTTCTGCAGACCATACCTTTTCCCGTATATGTCGGAACGGTGTTTTATTGGGGAATATGGCTGTTTTTGGGAATCATGACAAAAACACCTGAAACGCGGAAAGGCGACCGTGCATTTTACGCGGGCTTGTTTATTGTTTTTTCTGTTTTTTGCTTTATATCGCAATGGGAAGGCAGCTTTTTTAACAATGCCGTCAAAGCCCGGATTGTTTATTCCGATTTAAAAAAAGAAATTGCGGCTTTGCTGCAAAATGAAAAACAACCCGCGTTTTATTTGGAATCCCCCGAAATTCCCAGAACCGTCATTGTTGTTGTCGGCGAATCCGCCAATCGGCGGGTGTTTTACGATAACCTTTCCGATTTCAAAGAAAAAACAGCCTTTTTGAAAAACGCGCCGTTATTATTTGAAAACGCGACAACGCAGAGTGTGTCAACGGCATTTGTTTTGAAAAAAATTCTGCTGCCCGACGATATTTCATTGATTTCGGTTTACCGACAAGCCGGTTTCAAGACTTTTTGGTTTTCCAATCACTTCAAAAGCGGAAAGCATGATAATCTGATCTACGCTTTAACGCGCGGGATCGACGACCGCAGATACTTTAATTACACAAAAGCGGCCGAATCTTACGAATATACCAGCCAACGCTTTGACGATGTTTTATTGTCCCCTTTAGAACAGGCTTTGGCCGATCCGTCGCCCAAAAAATTAATTTTTCTGCACCTGTTCGGGTCACATTTTCCATACAACCACCGTTATCCCGACGCCCGGGAAGAATTGATTACGGAACAATATGCGGCTTCCGTGCGTTATACGAACACCGTATTGGCCGAAATTTTAAAACAAGCCGAAAAAAGCGGGCAAAATGTTGCTTTATTATATTTTTCAGATCACGGAACGATTCCGGAAAATCCGTTCCAACGTCCCGCGGCGGGGAACGATATGCTGAATGTTCCCCTGTTTTTCTGGTTTTCCGATCAATACCGGCAGCGGTTCCCCGCGAATACGGCAAAGCTGCCGGTCTGCGATTTACGGCCGGACACATCAAAAATAGCGTTTTTAATAAATTATTTATCGGGTATAAGAATAACAGAGTTGCCTGTTTCAAACGATATAAAACAGTGCTTTTCAAGATAAGGAAGTGATTATGAAAACCGTTTTTATGGGAACGCCTGATTTCGCGCTGGAGGCTTTAAAGGCTTTACATTCCAAACACGATGTTGTCTGTGTTTACACTCAGCCGCCGCGTCCCAGCGGCCGCGGTCACAAGCTGACGCCGTCGCCCGTTCAACAGTATGCCGAAGAACACAACATTCCCGTCCGCTGTCCGCCGACATTTAAACCGCAGGAAGAAAAGGACGCTTTCACCGCTTTGAACGCCGATATCGCGGTTGTCGCCGCCTACGGATTAATCTTGCCGAAAGCCTGTCTGAACGCCTTTAAATACGGCTGCATCAACATTCACGGCTCTTTGCTGCCGCGCTGGCGCGGCGCCGCCCCGATTCAACGCGCGATTATGGCCGGGGACAAAGAAACGGGCGTCACGCTGATGCAGATGGACGCCGGCATGGATACCGGCGATATGCTCTTGACAAAAAAAATTCCGATCGGGAAAAAAGATACCTCCGGTTCCGTTTTCGACAAAATGGCCGTTCTGGGCGGAGAAGTATTGCTGGAAGGATTGGAATTACTGGAACAAGGCAGGTTGATCGCGCAGAAACAGCCTCAAAACGGCGTCACTCACGCCGCCAAAGTCGCTAAAGAAGAAGGGCTGCTTTCTTTTGATCTGCCTGCGGCCGAATTGGACTGCAAAATCCGCGGCTTGCTGCCGTGGCCGGGCGCCTGGTTTTATCATAACGGCGAACGCATTTCCGTTTTGGACGCGGATCCGGTTGAATTAAACGGTTCTTTTACCCCCGGAACGGTCTGTGAAAATCTGACGATTGCCTGCGGATCCGGCGGACTGAAACTGAATATCCTGCGCCGCGACGGCAAAAAAGCTCTGCCCGCGGAGGAATTTCTGCGCGGATTTGACCTGCCGGAAGGAACGGTTCTGAATGCCGCGTTATAAGATCATCATCGAATACGACGGCACAAATTATTCCGGCTGGCAGCAGCAAAACAAAGCGCCGTCAATTCAGGAAGAACTGCAAAAAGCCGCTTTCCGTTTTTTAAAAGAAGACGTTCTGATTACCGGCGCGGGTCGGACGGACGCCGGCGTGCATGCTTTGGGACAGGTCGCGCATTTTGACGCCTCGAAAACAATTGATCCGTTTCGTTTATGCCAGGCTTTTAACGCGCATCTGCGTCCGCAGCCGATTTCCGTTTTAAAAGCAGAGCCGGTCAACGACACGTTTCACGCCCGGTTTGACGCCAAAAAACGATTTTATGTTTACAAAATCCTGAACCGCCGATCACGTCCCGCTCTTTATGAAAACCGCGTCTGGTGGGTGCATCAGCCGCTGGACGAAGCAGCAATGGCCGATGCGGCGCAGGTATTGATCGGCAGACATGATTTCACAACTTTCCGCGCCGCGGCCTGTCAAGCCAAATCGCCCGTTAAAACGTTGGACGAAATCAGAATCGAACGTTACGGGGAATTTATTTTTCTGTATTTTTCCGCTCGTTCTTTTCTGCATCATCAGGTACGCAACATTGTCGGCACGCTGAAACTGGTCGGCGAAGGCCGGTGGTCAAGACAAAACGTCATTGACGCTCTGGAAGCCAAAGACCGCAAGGCCGGCGGGCCGACTGCGGCGGCGGAAGGCCTTTATTTTGAAAAAGTTCTTTATTGATAACATTTTTAATGATTTTTTCCCGAAATATTCATATCCTTAAATAAAGCTTCCCTTTCATAAAGGTTCCGTCATGGATCTGATTTCTTTTTTAAATCAACGCAAAGCTTTCACCGACGTCGGCGACGCGAACGGCTTGGCCGCGCTGGAAACGGAAGCGGCGGATATCGTCAGGCAGTTTCTGGAAGGAACTTACGCGGCGGAAACGGAAACTTCGCCGTTGTTCTATTCGTTTTTCAGAACATTTGCCCAGACACAAAATAAAGATCTGAAATCAGACTGCGAACAGGCGGTCGAAAAACTGCAGCCCATGCTTGACGAATTTGACGCGGAACACAGCCTGACGCATTTAGACGAGCTGAATCAAAACGTTATTGAATACAATCTGGCGCAGCTGGCCGTTTTTGAACGCTTAAATCCCTTTGAAAAAGAAAAAAACAACCAACTGAAATTCCCGGCTTTTGCCGATTTGCTGCGGCTGACGGACCAAATTGAAATTACGGGTTCCGATGAAAACGCTCACGCCCGGTTTGTCGAAACCCTGACGGACGCTTCAAAACTGCAGGCTTTTATGACGCTCAGCCTGTCCGGGGAAAAAATCACCCGGGACATTTATCTGTCAACCCTGCGCGGCAATATGGAAAACAATCTGGTTTTAATGTTCGCCGCCGACCGGATTCCCGCCGAAACGCCGATCAATGAAAAAACGATTGCCGTGTTACAGGCAGAATATCAAAAATTATTAGACGCGCTGAACCGAGGATAAAAAAATGGCCGTGCTTTCCTTAAAACAACAAACCATAGAAAACTTCGCCGCCAACGCGACGCAGCAGGCAATGATGGTTCACCGCAGGGTAAACCAGAAAAAAAACGGCGCTATCGAATCCGTCCCTCTTTTAAAAAAAATGAAAGAAAAGATTACGGGATTTGATCAGGAAATGACCAAAAGACTCGGCAAAAATTATACAAAAGTACGCAACATTGCCATCGGCGTCGGAAAGTTTTACGTCGCCGGCCAGTTCGGCGGCCCCGGTATCATTGCATTAGGGGCGATCAACGCGGCCAAAGCCGTTAAACCGTTATTAAAGCACGCCGAAGAACAACGGCAGGCCGGCAAAGTTTCGGGCTTGTTTGACTATATATCCAAAAATCGCAAAGAAGCGGCAAAAGCGTTGACTTCGGCATCTTTGGGCGCCGGCGCCGTTGTATTCGGGCTGTCCGGCATGCTGAACGCGAAATTCGCCACCCGCGCGGCGGCAACCGCTTTGGTCGTCGCTCCTGAAATGAAAGCGTTAAAAGGAACGGTTCAGGATATCGTCAGCGGTAAAAAAACGGCGAAACAGGCTTTTAACGATTTGGGACGCGATATTTTAACCGTCGGAATCAGCGCGGCTTCTTTTATTGCTGGTAATTACGCGTATCTTGCGGAACACGGCGGCATTAACGCCGGAACAGAAACGCATACGCATGCGGGAACCGGAATGGGAACGGAAGCGAACGCCGGAACGGAAACTGGTCATACGGGCGGCGTGTCTGTCGGAGTAAAGGGCGCAGACAAAAAAGCCGCTGCAGGCGCGCCGACCGCCAAAACGGAACAAACCGGCTCAAAAGAAAAATCCCTGCAAAAAACTTTAACGCAAATAAACGGGGAAAATGATCGGCAGCCGGTTTCCCGCGCCGCCGGCCGTTCTCCTGCGTTATTAAAAGGACAAAGGGAAATCTAAGCCTGATCGGCGGCTTTTTTTTCTTCATCGTCAAGCAGCCGCTGCGCCAGCGCCTGTCTGAACCGGGCGGCCCAAGCGACCGTCGTATTCAGCCGGCTTTGAACAATTTCCCATTTCAATACCTTGCGCGGCTGGTCTTTAGCGTTGCTGACAATGATCTTTGTTCCGCGCAAACGGCATTTTTTAATAAAATCCACCAGAATATTAACGGCCGTCGCGTCCATCATCGGCACAGATCCCATACGCAAAATAACTATTTCCGGCGGATTGGGCAGCGTATCAAAAAAATCGGTCAACCTTGACGCAGCGCCGAAAAACAACGGGCCGCTGATACGAAAAGCGACAACACCTTCGGGCAGATTGCCGACAAAATCCGTTGAAGACAACATTTCATGTTTATGTTCGTCCGTCAGCTGCAAATTGCTTTCAACGGCGAAATTAATCGACATGCGGTGCATAAAAATCAGACTGGCCATAACGACGCCGACTTCTATCGCCGTATTCAAATCAACAAATACCGTCAATAGAAACGTCACGATCATTGTCAACCGGTCGCCCATCTGCGCGGAAAGCAGCAGGCGGATTTTATCAAAACCGCTCATATTCCAGGCGACGATCACCAACACGGCGGCCAGTCCGGCCAAAGGCACATAAGACGCAAGCGGCGCCAGAAAAACCATGAACAACAGCAAAACGGCCGCATGGATCATACCTGCAACGGGCGAATAAGCGCCGGCGCGAATATTTGTCGCCGTCCGCGCGATCGCGCCGGTCGCGGGAATCCTGCCGAATAAAACGGACACAACATTTGCCGTGCCTTCCGCAACCAATTCACAGTTTGACAAATGGCGGTCCCCCGTCATACCGTCCGCCACGACTGCGGATAACAAAGATTCAATACCGGCCAGAAAAGCTATTGTAAAAGCGCTGGGAAACAGCAGAACGATTTCCTCCCAGGAAAACGAAGGCAGAGAAGGCACCGGCAGACCGTCCGGAATTCCTCCGAACTTTGATCCGATCGTATCGACCGGCAGATCAAAGAAAAACACGGCCAGCGCTCCGATTACGACGCCGATCAGAAAATTCGGCAGCCGCGGCGCGAACCGGCGCAGCAGCAGCATAACGGCCAATGTCGCAAAAGAAATAACGGTCGCCGAAAGGTCAAACGTGTTTTTAAAAATAAAAAACGTTTTCCATTTTTCAATGATTTCCGCGGGAACGACGGCGATCTGCAGACCGAACAAATCCTTGATCTGACTGGAAAAGATAATTACGGCGATACCGGCGGTAAACCCTGTCACAACGGGATAGGGGATATATTTAATCAATGCTCCCAATCTGAAAAACCCGGCCAAAATCAGCATAAGGCCCGCCATAATCGTCGCCAAAGCCAGTCCGTTGTAACCGTAAGCGGCAATAATGTTAAAAATAACGACGACAAAAGCCCCCGTCGGCCCGCCGATCTGAAAACGGCTGCCGCCCAAAAACGAAATCAGGAATCCGGCGACGATTGCCGTGAACAATCCCCGGTCCGGAGTCGTTCCGGACGCGATGGCCAAAGCCATGGATAACGGCAGAGCGACAATCGCCACGGTAATGCCGGCGGTTAAGTCGCGTCTGAACTCGCCAACGGTATACGCTTCCTTAAAAACGCGGAAAAACTTGGGAACAAAGCCCTGGAAATATAACAGGCAGGCTGCGGCTGAACCGAAGCCATTTTTCTCTTGAAATAAATTGCATGGGAGTAACGTCCGGCTGAATGTTTTTTTCGCGCGGAACGTATTCTTTTTAAAAGAAAAATACAAGAATAATTTATTTATTTTTTAAACGGCGAACTGACTGTTGTACAAATCGGCGTAAAAACCGTTCTTTGCCAGTAATTCTTCGTGTTTTCCCTGTTCGATAATCCGTCCCGAATCCATGACCAGAATCAAATCCGCCTTTCGGATTGTCGATAACCGGTGCGCGACGACAAAACTGGTGCGTCCGCGCATCATTTCATCAAACGCTTTCTGCACATGAATTTCCGTGCGCGTATCAATCGAGCTGGTCGCTTCGTCCAAAATCAGCATGGGCGGCAAAGAAAGCATGGCGCGCGCAATGCACAGCAGCTGTTTCTGCCCCTGAGAAAGATTGCCGCCGTCTTCGGCTATCTGCGTGTCATACCCGTCGGGCAGGCGCTTAATAAAGCCGTCGGCATGCGCGGCGACCGCGGCGCTGACAATTTCATAATCCGACGCGTTCGGCCGGCCGTAAGCAATATTATCGCGCACGGACCCGGCTTTCAGCCACGTATCCTGCAAAACCATGCCGAACGACGCGCGCAGACTGTCGCGCGTTAAATTTCCGATTTCCCGGCCGCTGACAACGATGCGCCCCGCATTAACGTCGTAAAAACGCATCAAAAGGTTAATCAGCGTTGTTTTGCCGCAGCCCGTCCGCCCGACAACGGCTATTTTTTGCCCCGGACAAACAGATAAGTTTAAATCCTCGATTAATTTAATTTCCGGCGTATAAGAAAAAGAAACATGATCCAAAACAACCGAACCGTCCGCATGCGCCAATACGGCGGCGTTCGGCAAATCCGGCGTTTCCGGTTCGGCGTCAATAATTTCAAACAGCCTTTTGGCCGAAGCCAGCGCGCTTTGCAATTCGGCAATGACTCCCGAAATCTCGTTAAACGGTTTTGTATACTGATTGGCGTAACTTAAAAAACAAGACAGCTGCCCGATGCTTAACGCGCCGGCAACGACCGTCAGCGCTCCGACAATGCCGACCAACGTATAAACAACGCCGTTGACAAAGCGTGTGCACGGATTAGTGACGGAAGAAAAGAACAAAGCTTTTATTCCGCAAACACGCAGGCGTTCGTTAATTTCCTCAAACTGCCGGATCGCCTCCGGTTCGCGTCCGAACGCTTTAACAACCTTCATGTTTCCGACGGTTTCTTCGATCATCGCGGTCATTTCGCCGCGCGTTTCCGATTGCCGTTTAAATAAATTAAATGTCCGTTTGGCAATAAAATCGGCAACGAACAAAGACAACGGCGTAACGAAAACAACCAGCAGCGTAATTTTAACATTGATTGCCAGCATAAATCCGATTGTTCCGAAAATGGTCACTATGCCCGTAAACAACTGCGTAAAGCCCATCAAAAGGCCGTCGGCAACCTGTTCGGCGTCAACGATAACACGGCTGAGAATATCGCCGTGCGCATTGGAATCAATAAAGCGCAGCGGGACTTTTTGCAGTCGTTCAAAGGCTTTGACACGAATATCGCGCACCGTCAGATAAGTGATTTTGTTTGTGCACAACCCCATCAGCCACTGACTGAACGATGTTGCCGCAACGACCATACCCAGCGTTGTCAAAACGGATTTTAACGTACCGAAATCAACCTGTCCTTTGCCGACGACCGAATCAACCGCCCGTCCCGTCAGCACCGGCGCGTACAATGTCAGCGACACGCTGACAATCGCCAAAACCAGCGCTGAAACCAGATAAATCAGATACGGGCGCGTAAAAGAAAGCAGACGTTTCAGCAAACTTTGTTTTCGCATCAGGCTTCTTCCTTTTCCAGCTGGGACAAACAGATCTCCCGATAAACGGAGCAATTTTCAAACAGTTCGTCATGCCGTCCGATTCCGACGGCTTTTCCGTCGTCCAGAACAACAATAAAATCAGCGTTTCTTAACGTTGACACACGCTGAGAAACAAGAAAAACCGTCATGCCTTTCGTTTCGTTTTTAATCGCTTTGCGCAGTCTGGCGTCCGTTGCGAAATCCAATGCCGAAGCGCTGTCGTCCAAAATCAGAATTTCCGGCCGTCCGACCAAAGCGCGCGCTATCGTCAAACGCTGTTTTTGACCGCCGGACAGATTTTTCCCGCTCTGCGCTATCACGGTATCCAACCCGGCGGGTCTTGACACGACAAAATCCCACCCCTGCGCGATTTTCAACGCCTGTTCTATTTCCGCGTCCGACGCGTCCTGTTTCGCCCAGCGCATATTGTCGCGGATTGTCCCTTTGAACAAAACGGCTTTTTGCGGCACGATACCGATCTTTTGGCGCAGTTGAGCCAAAGGATAATCCCGGACGTCCGCCCCGTCGATTAAAACACGCCCGGCCGACACTTCATAAAACCGGGCCAGCAGATTAACCAGCGTCGATTTTCCCGATCCCGTTCCCCCGATCACGCCGACGGTCGATCCGGCCGGAACCGCGAAAGAAAGATTGCTTAAAGCCGCTGCTTCCGCTTTTTTATAGCTGAAGGAAACATTGTCGAACACAACGCGCGGCGCGTCGGAAAGCGCCGAAACCGCCCGGCCGGAATCGGAAACGCCCGGCAGAATTTCAAATACTTCGTTAATCCGCACGGCGGAGGCGGACGCTTTGGTGAAAACGACGATCAAATTCGCCAAAGCGACCAAAGCCAGCAAAATCTGCGACATATAATTAACTAAAGCGATTACTTCGCCCTGTGTCAGCCGACCTTCATTGACCTGAAATCCGCCGCCCCATACGATTGCGATCACGGCGGCATTGACGACGATATACGTCGCCGGATTCAGCAGCGCCGCGATTTTTCCGGCAAGAAACTGTTCGTCCATCAGCGCCGCGCAGGTCGTTTTGAAATGCTCAACTTCTTCTTTTTGTTTGGAAAACGCCCGAATAACGCGCACTCCCGTCAGATTTTCCCGGGTCAGCAGGGAAATCCTGTCCATGACTGCCTGAATTTTTTTATAATAAGGCACGGATCCGGCCATTACGAAATAAATAACGGCTCCGATCAGCGGCGTAGCAATCAAAAAAATAACGGCCAGTTTCACATCGACAAAAAAAGCCATAACAATCGCGCCAACAACAATAAACGGCGAACGCAGGAACAGCCGCAGCACCAGATTAACGCCGGCCTGCGCCTGATTGATATCTCCGGTCAATCGCGTAATTAAAGACGGCGTGCCGATTTCGTCCAGTTCGCTGTAGGACAAGTCGGCGACATGACGAAAAAAAGCGGTGCGCAAAGCCGTTCCGAATCCCATGGACGCTTTGGCGGCAAAATACTGCGCGGTTAAAGAACAGGCCAGCCCCAGCAGTCCCAAAAACACCATCAGCCCGCCCATTTTATAAATATAGGCCGTATCCGCGTTTTTAATACCGGTATCGATAATGCCCGCCATTACCAAAGGAACAACCAGTTCAAAGCAGGCTTCCAAAAACTTAAACAGCGGCCCGACGGCACATTCCTTTTTATAGTCCTTTAAAAAACGGACGAGCTTAAACATTTTCTTATCCCGCGCGCAAGAATTCTGTCGTTTTTTCCTACACGTCCGTCACAGGAAAGACAAGAAAAAAAACCGCACTTTATCGTCGTTGGGCCGGTCTTGTTTTCAAAACGGCGATTTGATACACTGAAAAAAATAAGTTTGAGGGTAAAAAAATGGAATACTGTGGTTTTTTCAGCGGCCGGCTGGGATCGGACAACCAGACCCGCGGTCTGATTTTAGAGGCCGAAACAGATAAAAAAGTCCCCGTTACACGCGATAAGCTTTTAAAATCTCCTGACGGGCAGCCTTTAGACAGATCGCGCTATGCGGACGAAGCCTCTTTTAAAAAAGACGTTTTTGCCGCTTTGGATTCTTATTTGTCAAACGCGCAAAAACCGGACGTATTTGTACTGCCGTTCAATCACGGCGACATGAAAAACGCGCCGGACGACGCGGACGCCTTGGCAAAAACAATCAAAGAATATTATGGCGAAAAAAATCTGGGCGCAGTGACGACTCTGGTTCTGACAGGCGCTTTTCACGATTACCGACATGTCGATCTGGCAAACGTTCCCTATCATTTGATGAACGAAGAACAGGTAAAGCGCCTGAACAAAGACCCCGAGCTGCAAAAGAAAATTGTCCCGACGTTGGGCGTTGCGGGCAATCTGACGCGCTTAAGAATTCAGCAGGAAGGAAACATGCCCCGTTTTGCCGAAGAACTGGCGCAGTACAAAAACGGCAGACCGACGGTCTTTTTTTCTTTGGGCGGCCGTGTCGAAGGCCCCGAAATTCAGTTCACGATGAAAGACGCGGAAAACATTTGGAAAAAAGCGCGAGAATTTCAAAAGAACGGTTTTAACGTCGCTTTGGGCAACAGCCCGCGCACACCGACGGACGTGACGGACTTTTTGTTTGAAAAGGCGCGGGAAAACGGCATGAACTTTTACAACGCCAAAAAAATCGCCGAAGCGGAAACGACCGATTTCCGGCAGTATACCGGCAAATATAAAAAAGAATTCGCCGCGCAGCAGGAAAAAATCGGCAATATTTATCCTGCCGTTTTATCGGTTTCAAATATTGTCGTCGGAACCAAAGACAGCTTTTCTTATACCTCGGATACGGCGGCATTGGGCATCAGAACGGCCGTTTATGCCGATATGTTCATTGATCCGGCCAAACGCCCCGACTGCGACAGGCTGTTTAATTCGGTCAAAAACAAATACGTTTTCGATTTAAACGATCCGCGCGTTTTCAATCCGAAGGAAACGTTACCCGTTTTGCCGCAAACCAACGCGACAATCATTGCCGCCGTAAAAAAATTCGACCGGGAAAAAACCGTCGAACGGCTGAAAGCGGCCAAACAGGCGCACCGGCAGGCTTCCGCCGATCAAAACATTGTTTCTTTGAAACTGAAAAAGGATTTTCAACGTTAAAACAACCCCCCGCCGCGGCGGAGGATTTTCTTATCTGCCGGCTCTGGCGTTTAATACCGTTTTAGCCAGACTTGTTTCTTTAGCGGCGCGGGCGCGGGAATGACCGGCAACCATTTTCATGACCTGCCCCAGTTCATCGGGATCCTTTACGGCGACAGAGGGAAAGCATTTGTCCGCTTTATCCGTAATTCTGTTTTTATCGCCGTTCATGACATGAATGACAAAGACGCGGTCCAAAGCGCCCTTTTCCTGAAAATAATCGCGCACGGCTTCGACCATATCGCGGTCCGTGCCGTTTTTCGCCAGACTGTCCCCCATAACCAGAACGGGGCCGCCTTTTTGATACGCCTGTTCCAAAAATCCCGATTTTTCAACGCCGTTGCGCTTGCTCTGGTTTTTGGAACGAATTTCCATGGATCCTGTCGGTTCCACCGTATAAAACAAAGCTCCGTTCGGGTTTTCGGGCGCGTTTTCATTTTTTGAGCCGTCCGGATTTTTGCCGTCCATGACGTATTTCATTCGCGTATCGACAAAATCAAACATTTCTTTGCCGGCTTGCGGCGATTCCCGCATAAAATCCGACAAGTTCAGATAACTGAGGTGCTTTTTATATTCCGCCAGAATTTTTCCGCGCGACTCCGGCCAGCGCTTGAAGATTTCGTCTTTTAAAGCCAAAACGCTTTCGCCGACGTAACGTTCAAACTTTTGTTCTTTAAAAGCGTCCTGTTCCGACGCGGCGCGGCGCAGAACCGTCGTTTTTCCGTTTTCCACCAGCAGACGGCCGTGCCCGGCGACGGCGGAGGCTTTTTCAAAATCTTTCACGCCGCCCAGCAAATCATGAAAAGCGCCGTCCGGCAGTTTTTCGCCCGTTACGTCATTGACGCGCACATCAGCCCAATGGCGGCCCGTCACGATATAAAAAGAACTGCCCGATTCCGGCAGATCCGTCAAAGCGCGTCTGATATCAGGCTGCATATAACACCCGTCCCGCCCCGTTTGCGCTTTGTTTTCGGCAGCGTAAGCGGCGTTTCCTTCCAGACAGGAGGTTTTGTCCAGATCGGTAAAGACGGTTACCGGCTTTTGTCCCGCCTGTTTCAGCAGACGGGTTAAATTCTGACGCGAAAAAGAATCCATGGCTTTTCCTTTCAAATTTTGTCTAATTCTGGCATAAACACAGAAAATCCGCAACGTTAAATTTTTTTTAAGCCCGGCGAGTCAGACTGAATGAGAAAAGAACAACGGAGTCTGTATGACGCAAAACAAAAGAACCGTCGCGGTTGCTTTGCAGTATGATCCCGAAACCGGGAAAACGCCGACTGTCGCCGCCAGCGGATACGGATACATCGCCGAAAAGATTTTGGATCTGGCGTTTGCCGCCGGCGTCAAAGTCAGGCAGGACGCCGATCTGGCCGAAATTCTGGCCGCGATTGACCTGGACAGCGAAATTCCGCCCGAAGCTTTTGCCGCCGTCGCCGAAATTCTTTCTTATATTTACGAATTAAACGCTTCCGCAGAAGGGAAACCCGCATTGTCATGACACAAACGCAGCGCATTCAGACAGAAACGGAAAAAGCTCTGGCTTTACTGTCAGCGGCGACAGACCTGATTAACAGCGGACGGTTGGTCAGTATCGCTTCGTTAAACGGAATGATCGACACGATCTGCCGGCTGGCACGGGAAGAAGAATATGCCGACCGCGTTTATTTAAAACCTCTGATGATCCGGCTGGCCGAACAAATCGACTCGTTTCGTCTGACAATGGAACGGCAGTACGGTTTTTTATCCGAAACGGATCACAACGGCTGAAAGACTGAAATATGGAACACGAAGCTTCTTTCTTATCCGCTTTTCTGGGACTGGCGTTCGTTCTGGGAATTATTTTTCTTATCACATATCTGTTTAAACGTTTCGGCCCTTCGCTGATTACCGCGACGACGGGAACAGGAAGGAAAAACGGCATTGTCTTGTTGGACGCAAAAGCCGTCGATCCGAAAAACAGACTGGTTTTGGTACGCTGCAAAAACAAGGAATACCTGCTGCTGACGGGGGAAAGCAATACTGTTGTCGATTCTTTTACCGCGGCCGAAAACAATGGGGAAGAGGTCAGTCATGCCGATGTTTAAAAAAATTCTATCCGCCGCGCTGCTTTTATGTTTTGCCGCCGTTCCGGCCGCCGCGCAGAGCGTCAATATTGATTTAGGCGACACGGGCGGATCTTCGACGGCCAGAATCGTCCAGTTGGTCTTGCTGCTGACCGTTTTATCGGTCGCGCCCAGTATCTTAATCATGGTTACGTCGTTTACCCGGATCGCCGTCGTTTTTTCCATTACCCGGCAGGCGCTGGGAACGTCGCAGACACCGTCAAACATGATTCTGATCGCTTTGGCTTTGTTTATGACGGGCTACATCATGACGCCGACATTTGAAAAGGCCTGGGACAACGGAATCCACCCGTTAATTGAAGAAAGAATCGAAACAAAAACGGCTGTTGAACGAACCGTCATGCCGTTTAAGGAATTTATGCTGAAAAACGTCCGCGCCAAAGATTTGCAGCTGTTTATGGATTTTTCCCAAACGCCGCAGGTGGAAAAAGAAGAAGACACGCCGTTAACCGCTTTGGTGCCGGCTTTTATGATCAGCGAATTGCGCCGAGCGTTTGAAATCGGATTTTTGATTTTCGTGCCGTTTTTGATTATCGACATGGTTGTCGCTTCGGTATTGATGAGCATGGGTATGATGATGCTGCCGCCGTCAATGCTGTCCATGCCGTTCAAACTGATCTTTTTCGTTGTTGTCGACGGTTGGTATATGTTGGTCGGCAGTCTGGTTAAAAGCTTTTCAACTTAAATCCTAAAACGAATGAATCAACGTCGCCGAAATCGACTGGACAGACGATTTTGAGCCGTTTCTGCTGCTGACCAGCAAATTCAGCCGCGTTCTGTCGGAAAAACGCCCGTTAACGCCGATCCCGATCGTGAAAGCCGATTTTTCCTCATTATCCGGAGAATCAAACATGGTTTGCAGTGAATCCGCGCTGAAATACGCTTTGGTTGACGGACTGCCGCCCGTCAGATACTGTTCGTAACGCAGATCCAAAAAGACGTATTCCGGCCTGAACAATAAAAAGTTCGTTTCCGCAGCGACAAAGCCGGCAATCAGACCGGGAGACAAAATAACGGAAGTATCCTTGGCTTCCTGAACCGACAGATTCAGATCCGACGTCCCTTTTTCCCGATAAGCGTCCTGCGTCATTTGTATAATCGCCGCCCCCATATAGGGTCTGAAAGACCAATCTCCCGCGCGCATGGGAATCTGGTGCAGGTCGTAACCGACGTTCAAAGCGGCCTCAATACTTGTTCCGTTAAAAGAAGCCGTATGTTCAAACGTTTTTAACGGCAGAGCCGTCACACGCTTTTTATCGTAACTCTGCAGTCCGATCATCAATATGCCGTCAACGGACAGAAAATCCTTCTGCCGGCTGAAATAAGCGCCGAAACGCAGATCCGCCACGTCAGTATTATCGCTGTCCTGATCAAAGGACGACTGCGCATATCCGGCGGTCAGTCCCCATAAGAAGTCTTTGGAATAAACAAAATCCCAGCCGAACATCAGCCCTATGCCGCTGCCTTCCGCGTCGCTTCTGCCGGACGATTTATCGGCTTCGTAAGTGCCTTTGGCATACAGAATCTGCCCCCAGACATTTGTACGGCCGCCAAACGCTTGTCCGCCGGAACGTCCGCCGGGTCTGAAATTACGGTAAACGTCGCGCTTGCGCGGCACATAATAACGGTAATTTTCACGCGGCGCATTGTCGGGGCGGTAATTGCGGTACACGTCGCGGCTCTGCGGAACGGCATGGCGGTAATTTTCCTGCGGCGTATTGCCCGGACGATAATTATGATAGATATCGCCCCGCGGCGGACGATTGGCCGAAGACGGCGTATAATATTCTCTTCTTCCTTCATACTGGGAAGGATCCTTGCTGATCTGCCGTTCAAAAAGGTGCGTCTGAACCGTTCTGCCAAGTTTGTTTGACAAAGGCAGAGACGCAAAATGAACCGGCGTTACCTGAGCGTTCATCTTACTGATCTGCTTTTTTAATCCGCTTTCGTCTAAGAAATAATATCCCGAAAAATCATTTTTATGTTCGCTTTTAAACAAGCGGTCTATCACAGCTGCCGTCCGTCGTTCCGGTTCCGTTAAGCCCGGCGCGTAAGACGATGAAGACAGCGGCAGATATTCCAGCGAAACGGAAACCGTTTTTTGCGTTTCGTCCGCATCGGTACGGGCAATAATGAACTGGCTGAGCTGATTGGACAATTCAAAATCATCACTGACGTCAAAAGAATTTTCAGCCGTTAAAACCCGATACGACGTTCCTTCTCCGAATTCGGGCAGATTGGCCATATCCAGCACGAATCCCCCGCCGGCTAAAGTCAGATGAGAAACCGTCATCTGCTGTAAAACAGAGGAATCCGTTACCGACGGGGACAAAACGATTTTACCGTAGTTGACCAGCGTATCCGGCGAAGATGTTAAATAAAGGCTGCCGCCCGCCTGATTAACCAGCGTTCCGCCGACAACAAGCCCTTCTTTCAGTATTGTATTATTTTGGACCGTGCCCGTATTTTGAATTTTTCCGCTCAGCGCCCCTCCGTTTAAGTAAAACTGTCCTTTATTTAAAACAGTCCCGGCGATATTGCCGCCGTTCAAATAAAATTGAGCGTTGTTTGTCAAAGAATCCGCGATCACACCGCTGCCGGCCAGATAAAAATTCCCCCGGTTGTCAACCGTTCCCGCCGATCCGCCGGAAAGGTTAACCGTGCCGGAACTGATCAGCGAAGAAAGCGA
Organism: uncultured Rhodospirillaceae bacterium; assembly: GCA_900550445.1. GTDB lineage: Bacteria > Pseudomonadota > Alphaproteobacteria > CAAGCB01 > CAG-977 > UBA11549. Next base: position 33,480 of record URSF01000012.1, read on the forward strand.
TCCGCCGTCAACATTGATTTGCCCGCCGGCCGTGGAAATCGTTTCTCCCGAAACCGTTCCGCCGTTCAAATAAAACGTTCCCGAAGTAACGGACACATCGCCTGCCAGCGATCCCGTCAGCCGCAGCGTTCCGCTTTCGACAACGGTCGTTCCCAGATACGTATTCCGCCCGGTCAGGGTCAAAGTGCCGGCGCCCTGTTTTTTCAGCCCGACGTCAGCGTCGGTGTTTTCCGTTTTGGATTTGACCTGACCGATATTGTTGCTCCAAGTGCTGTCGTATTCCTGCACATTGACCGTATAAACATACTCGTTATTCACAAAATCGCCGGAAGACAAACGATTGGCGTCAAAATAGCCCGGGCCTTTGACCGCATTGGCCAGATTAAGCAGCCCCTGACCGAAAACGTCGGCATAAGTCACATCGACGCAGACAACACCTTCCGAAGAACAAGTATACGCGCCGCCCATTTCCGCCTGAACGACAGCTCTTTTTTCCGTATCCGTCCAGTCTTTGCCGTATCCATCGGCCGAACTGAAAAACAAAAATTGTGATTTCCCGTTGTCTTTTTGCACCATATACTTACTGAAACCGGCATAATTCTTATCAGCAGTTGAAAACAAAACGTCCGCCAGCTGCTTACCGCCCATATAAGGAAAAGCGCTGGAAACAACCGCCGCCGATCCGGAAATAATCGGCGCGGCCGCAGAAGTGCCGGCAAATGAAGTATATGCGGAATCTCCTTCATGCGAAGCGGCAGTCAATGATCCGACCGGCGCGGCCAGCGACCATTCCTGCGCATATTGCGCCAAATTCGTATAGCTTGCCAAAAAATACGGGCTGGAAGAAGAATAAGACGGATCATATGCAATTGCGCTGATAAAATTATACTTCAGACTGGAATCGTAATAGGGCAGCCCGGCCGGAGAACCATTCGGTGTTAAAAGTGTATCATTCCCGGCACTAGCGACAATTAATTTATCCTTTGCCACTAAGGCCTTTGCCACATTTTTTTCATTAGCAGATGGACTATAGGACGGAGCATATTCATGAACACCCAAGCTATTATTAACAATCTTAACATTGTCAAATTCGTCTGTCGCCAGAATATTCCAGGCTTCCGTATAACTTTGATAGCATGACGGACAATCTATACCGTCGTCCAATTCCGCGGCAAAAGCGACAAGTTTGGCATCATATGCGATTCCGTGCATGCCGGCGCCGTCTTTTTTTCCGGCGATCAGACTGGAAACAGGCGTGCCGTGATCCGCAATATCCTGATAATGATTATATTCGTCTTTTTGCAGTTCGCTGAACTGATCCTTTAATTCCTGATGTGTGGGAAGCGTTCCGTTATCGACAACGGCGACGGTCACGCCGGATCCCGTAAAGCCCAGCGCATACGCCTGCGCCGCCCCCAGAGCATCATACACTTTTTGATTGGCAGCGTATTCCGCATCGGCCGCGAAAGCGGCAGACAACGGCAGAAAAAAGAAAAGAGAAAAACAAATACATTTTAACATTGTTTTTTCCTTTTCCCGTTTTTAAAAAGCATAAGACAGCGACGCGGAAAAATTAAGCGCTTCGGTATGATCGGATATCCGGGTCCCCGCCCACAGGTTCAGCAAAACACTGCGGCTGAGGTTTGTTTTTAAGCCGATTCCCGCATTAAAATAATCTTTGTCCGTTTCGGCAGACAAAGAATCAAACGTCGTTTTCGCCGTATCCGCCAGAAAATATGCCGACGTCTGTACGGAATCGCCGCTTAAAATCCGCTGATAACCGAAATCCGCCGTCAGGACAGCCTGTGAAAAAGTGTAACCGATCGTAATTCCCGGCTGAACGCTGACAGACGTATTATTAACACTCTTTACGCCCAGCAGCAGCGACGACATTCCTTCTTCTTCATACGCTTCCTGAGAAATGTAACTGACGTTTGCCGCCAGATAGGAACGCAGGTAAAAAGAATAATCCCGATACGGCAAACGCATAAAATCATAGCCCAGATTCAAATCAAATTCGGCGGAATAGCCGTTAAAATCAGCCCGGCTTAATGTTTCCGATCCCGCGATTTCAGTATACCGACTGCTTTTATATTGCTGGAAACCGCCCATCAGCATACTGTTCAGCGTCAGCCGGCCGAATCTGGATCCCGTATAAATTCCCGCCCGGTAGTCTTTGACATTGATTTCGTCCGAATCCTGCGTTAAACGCCCCGAAGCAAACCCGGCCGTCACGCCGACCAGCAGCTGCGGTGAAAATTCATGGTCATAACCGAACATGCCGCCGATGGTTCTTGTTTTAATATCTCCTTTATCCAAAGAAGAATCTCCGTCTTCAACAACTCTGCCGCCCAGAACCTGTCCCCAGACCTTGTTCCCCGTTTCAGCGGAACCGCCGCCGGAACGGCCGCGGTAATATTTGCCCCGGTATTGCTGCATCGGCATATATTGACGGTGGTAACCCGCCGCGTCACGGTGCATGGTCGTTTTAAACAAATGCGCGGCAATCCGAGACGTCATGACATTCGTCAACGGCAGATGTTCTTTTTGAATCGGTTTGGCTTTTGAACGGATCGCGTTGATTTGCTTTTGCAGGTTTTCCCCGGATAAATAATAATATCCTTTGAAATCCGTATTGTTATTGTCCAGATACATCTTGTCCATAATGCCGGCGACAGCTTTTTCTTCCGGCAGAAAAGCGGCCGTCGCCGCGGATTCGCCCATACGCAGATAATCAATCGTCACATCAATGCTGCCGCTTTCCTGATGTGCGGTCGCTACGATAAAGTCCGACAACATTGACTGAGTGGCAAAATTTTTAAACGCCGTCAGGTTATTGAAATTAATCAGAGTATATCTCTGCCCGTTTTCATAACTGATATTATTGTTTGCGACTGTTAAACCACCGCCCGTAATATTCAGGGTGTCCACCTGCATAGCCGCCGTCCCCGCGCCGGATTCCGACGACACCATAACAATATTTCCGGAAGAATTTAATTCGTTAATCGTTAACGAAGTCGCGACGGATCCCGCCGCCGTATTATTGACCGTTCCCGCAATTGTCCCGAAACCGGATAAAAAGCCCGTGTTTTCAATCGGATTGGAACCGTTGTCAAAAGTAACGCCCGAATTGACAACCATATTGCCTGATGCGGTATTGTTAATTTGGCCGATTAACCGGCTGTTGCCCGAAACGGCGACGGTTCCTTCATTATTCAAAGTTCCCCGGAAAAGTCCTTTTTCTTCAAAGTTAAACATGTTCCGATTAACAAACCGGCCCGTCGAAGAAAAATCTCCGTCAGTCGTTGTTTCCCCGACAATCTTCCCGGTCACGGAAAAAGTTCCCGTATTGATAACGTCTGCCGCCGCATTTCCCCCTGAGGCCAGCGCCGTTCCCCTGTTCTCAAAGACGTTATTCAGCGTACCGGAATCAATCCTGAATAATCCGTCCGCGGCCGTCGTCAATTTGCCGTTCATTTTTGCCGTGCCGGACATGGAAAACGTCCCCGAATTCACAACAACGCCGCCGGCCATGCTGCCCGTCAGGTTTAATTCGCCTCCTTCGACAACAGAAGTCCCCGAAAACTTATTTGCTCCGGCCAGCGTTAAAATACCTTCGCCCTGTTTTTTCAATCCGACATCAGCCTGCGTGTATTGACCGGCCGCCGCCTTCACCTGACTGATGTCATTGCTCCACGTGCTGTTTGTTCCCAGCGTATCAACGCTGTAGAAAAACTGATTCATTGCCGTATCATAATCCGAAACCGTCAGCCGGTTCGCATCAAAATACTTAATTCCTTTAACGGCGTCGCCGACATTCAACAATCCCTGCCCGAAAACGTCTTCAAACGTTACCTCATGGCAGGAAACAGATCCGTTGCCGCACTGCGACGCAAGATCGGGATACCTTGCCTTTGCCTGTTCAAAAGTGATTCCCAATTTATTATCTTTAAAAAACAAGACGCGGGTACTCCCTGCGCTTGATTGAATCATATAAGTAGATAATAAATCCAGATCGTCCTTTTTAAACGCCGTTGAAAACAAAACATCGGCGATCTGCTTGCCGCCCAGATAAGGAAAAGCCTGCTGCACCAACGCCGCGGCGCCGGAAACCATCGGAGCAGCCATGGACGTTCCGGACATATCGTTAAATTTCGGCGCGTCAGGGTTTACCGATTCATCGTATGCGACCGAAGAATAAATATTTGTCCCGGGCGCCGCCAGAGTCCATTCTTTCGCATTACCGGCCAGATTGGAAAAAGACGCGATAAACCCCGCGTCAGAAGGCGGCTTGTCCGAATCGTACGCGACAACGCTGATAATATTATTTTTAAATGAAGGATTGGAAACTCCCGCTCCCGCCGGGAAAGGATCGGGATCTAACAACATGTCGTTTCCGGCGGCCGCAACGATCAACTTATCTTTTTCCGCCGCGACGCCGGCCAGTTGATCAATTCTGTTCTGCGTTCCTTGATCAATTTCCTCTTTGGAGATTCCCCAGCTGTTATTGATGATTTTCACATCGTCATAGTCGCTGCTCATCAATATATCCCAGGCTTCGCCGGGATCCATGCATTTTTCTTCATCGTCGCAGCCGCCTTCCAGCAAAGTGGAAAAAACAAGCAGATCAGCGTCATAAGCAACGCCGTGCATTCCCGAATTATTTTTCGCCGCGCCAACAATCCCGGAAACATGCGTGCCGTGTTCGCCGTCAAAAACATTAAATTCACTTTTTTGCAAAGCGCTGTTCTGCCCACTTAAATCCGGGTGCGTCATCATCGTGCCGCCGTCGATAACGGCAACGGTAACGCCCGTTCCCGAAAATCCGGAATAAGCGCCGGCCGAACCTGTATAAGCTTTGTCTGCACCGATTGCGCTTAAAGCCGATCCGTTCGCTTTATATTCTTCGTTATCATATTCCGAAGAAACCGTATTGGTATATCCGGCAAAAGCGGGAAAAATAAAAAATACGGAAAAGAGAAAAGTTGTAAAAAAACGCTTTTTCATCAGGTACTCAAAAAAATCAAAACTGTTCTTTTGAACAGGATAACCTTAAAGAGTATAACAAATCCTTAAAAAAAGCGGGCCCCTTTCAGCGCCCGCTTTTCTGTCAAAGAAAAAAATCAGTCAATTTTCATAAACATTTTTCCGGGTGCCTTGCAGACCGGGCAGTTATCATAAATCGCACCGACAATCGTTTCCCCGCAAATAGGGCAGACATAAATGTCTTCCGCAACATTTTTACCCAGATTTTCCAAAGCTTCCTTGTACAAACGGGCATGCGTTTTTTCCACTGTATTTGCCATGGAAAACGTCCGTTCCGCCGCTGTATTGCCTTCGGCTTTGGCTTCTTCGATCATCGGCGGATACATGGATTCAAATTCATATATTTCTCCGTTAATGGCTTCTTCCAGATTGTCTTTTGTCGTTAAAATCTTACCGGCAGCGCGCAGATGATTGGCCGCATGCACTTTTTCGGCCGCCGCGGCCGCACGAAATAATTTTGCGACCTGAGCAAATCCTTCTTTGTCCGCCTGTACGGCAAAAGCGGAATATTTCTGATACGCCTGAGATTCACCGGCAAAAGCAGCCATTAAATTTTCCAAAGATTTTGACATGAAAACAGTTCCTTTCTTTTTTAGAATAATTATAAAAAGAGTATATCGGAAAGAAACAAAGATGCAAGGATAAAGCGAATGAGGGAACGGGATTGAAAAAAAACTTGATATAAACAGGCAAACGGTTTACAAAGCGTTAGGTGTGGTCTCGTAGCTCAGCTGGATAGAGCAACAGCCTTCTAAGCTGTGGGTCCCGCGTTCGAATCGCGGCGAGATCACCAAAAATCCCTCCGGCGGAGGGATTTTTTTGATTGAGGTGTGATTTGAACGCGCAGCGTTCGGTGAGCTAATGGCGAACGACGCGCAGGCGCGGCAGCGCTGAGCGACCGGCTTGACCGGCGGGCAACGCCCGCAATCGCGGCGAGATCATCGAAAAAAGTACCGAGTCTTAATTTAAAAATTTCACTTTTTAAAAATATATTTTTATTGCCGTCGGAAATACCGATATATTTCATCTCCTCTGCAAATTATTAAAAATCAATTTAAATACACCTTGACATTTTTTAAAAAATATCAACAATATGTGATATTGCTAAACAGATTGCCGATGTCATAAGCGAGAGTATATTCTCCCGCTTTTTTTATTGAGGAAAAAATGACAGTAAGCACAATCACAAACAAAGTATCTTATATCGGGAACGGGATTTCAAAAAATTTTGCAATCCCTTTTCCTTTTTTGGCCCAAGAGCACTTAAAGGTCTATCAGCTATTGAATGACGTTCGGACGGAACGGACAGATTGGACGCTTTCGGGCGGAAATATGGTTTTTGAAACTGCTCCGTCAGAAAACGCACAAATTGTGATTATTCGTGAAGTCCCTTTGACACAAGAAACAGATTATCGGGAAAATGAAATTCTAGCTGCGGAAACATTAGAGCGTAATTTTGACACGCTGACAATGCAGGTACAACAGCTGAAAGAACAGGCAGAACGCGCTGTAACAGTTGACATTTTTGATGATACAGATACGGAAAGCCTGATCCCATCAATCAGACAAAGCGTTTCCGATGCGGCAGAATATGCCGAAACGGCAACATTGCAAGCGCAAAATGCGGCACAATCTGCCGTATTATCGGCGCAGAACGCGACCTTAGCGACACAAAAGGCGCAAGAGTGCATTGATACGCTGGCCGGCAAAGCTGATTTATCATTGACGGCTTCAAAAACAGTAAAAGGATTAACTCAGTGGGCAGATACAAGTATATCAGAAACCAGACCTGCCGTAGTGATCGAGTTTTTTCAAGACGGCACGTCATGGTATAGAAAATGGTCAGACGGTTGGCTGGAACAAGGGGGAGTTGTTCCGCGCGGCGCTGTTACAAACGATGTTTATGTTAATTACCCACATACTTTCATAAACGCGCCCAAAGATATCAGAGTATCATTATTAAACAACGCCAACGGCGGCACAAGCACGCCATATCTGGCCGTTGCGATACGAAATATAACCGCTGCTCATTTTTCATGTTATCGAAACACAGACGTCGACCGGTCCTGGTATGCATGCGGGTATTAAAAGGAGAAAAAAATGAATTACGACATAAATCAGATTTTTGAAAAATCATATCCGCCGGCAGCCGCCCGCTATTGCAATCAGAACGGCTTCAGGATTGTTGAATTGGAACCGGAAAACAATATCAGACGGTTTCAAATTCAACCGACGCCGGAATTAAGCGTTGCGGAAAAAGCGGAATTTATCCGCAGCGAAAGAAACGCTTTACTGCAAAAAACGGACTTTACACAAATAGCGGACGCGCCGTTTACCGACGAAGAAAAATCACAATACGCCGCGTATCGCGCTTATTTACGAAAAATACCGGAAAATTCAGATTTTCCGGATACCGTTGTCATGACGTTTAAAGAATGGCAAAAATAAAAAGAAAAGACCGGAGGTTTTACCTCCGGTTTTTCAATCTTTTTCTCTTGATTTTTGTTATAATTGGCCAATGTATCAATTTATAAAAAAGAATATATAATATCTGCAAAATTGCTAGTTTTTTAACTTTTTTATTAAAAATTTTAAATTGAACATCAGAATATCCGTTTTCATGTTTAATTTGTTCCAACAATTGTCGACTTATACTTATTTTATTTTCAAATAAAAATTTTTTTTCAATAGGAAGAACAGTATTTATTTCATAAAGATAGTTCATTTTATCAATTTTAAACGCTTCTATACAATTTAAAAAATTTTCCCATGTCCCGTAAATATCCTTATATAAGATTGAGATTTCCATGCACCGATACTGTAAATCAGTGTTGTTCAGTAATCTCACTATGTTTGAAAAACCCATAATCCACTGCTGTTCTTTGCGTCTGGGCGAAATTTCTGTCAAGGTCTGCCCTCTATAATAAGAATAGTCATATTGAGGCGCATTTTTATCTTCAACTTGGATACCATTTTTGACGATCTGTTTTTCTAAGAAATGAATTTTTTTGTTATTATTAATTAAATGTGCTGCTAAACAAGATTGTTGAAACATCGTATAAACAGTATCATACATATTAGTTAAAACGCCGTCCGTAATTAAATTAGTTTTATAAATACCAGCCGAAACAAACGTTAATTGAAAAAATTGATAAGCAGGATCATTCAATTCGTTATCAGGAATGGAATAGCGAGAAACACCGATACAATCAATATCGTCTAACATTGCTTCTAATACCGCACCGAAATTTGACCAATCGTAATAATCGTCGTCACATAAAACCCATACATATTCTTTACCGCTTATCGCACCAGTTTCAAAAGCGCGAACAATATTGGCGTTTCCGCCGATGTTAAAAGGATTCTTTTGATATATCAGATTTGAAAACTTCTTTTGATATTTGGAAACAATTTCTGCCGTATTATCCGTAGAATTGTTATCTAAAACAGTAATATCACATTTTTTAATCGGAGATTCATCTGAAAATAATTGCTTTAACGTTCTGTTCAAGAAATATGAACGATTGTACGTTATCAAAACTATTTTTAATTTTTCTTCAATGGTCATTTAACAACATCCTTTTTACGAAAAACATTGCACGGTTTTTCTATTGCATAATAGTTTATTATCGCTGAAACGGCGCATATCGTTCCGCCTGCTAGTATCGAAATAGACAAAAAGTGCCCCCCCCCCCCTGTGTAGCATTCAATATTCTTGGAACAACCGAAAGTAAATTGGAGTGATAGAGATACATTCCGTATGAAATTGCGGCCATACAATCAAAAAGTCTTAGCGGATTATGCGCAACCTCTGTCAATGACAAAGGAGTTGAACGAATGCGATTCTTTACGTCAAACGCATAAAACACCATACAAAACAGCAAAATATATACCGTAGGGTAACGATAACGATACATATCCATATGAAGGTTATTCGCGTAAAACCATGTATTTACAGTGATAAACCCCAAAAGGAAAAGCAAGCTAAAAGGCCTTAATCCTTTCCTTATTTTAGAATCATCGCAATCCTTTGTGATTGCATTGAACAGCATGCCTGCGAAAAAGCAATCCAGATTTGTTATCGTGGACGAATATATATCCGAAGACGAATAACCGATTTTACGACCATAGTAACGCAGCGCCAACCCCAAAAAAACAATCCCACAAAACAGCCAGAACGACTGTTTTCTATTTAATTTCTTGAATAAAAATTCATATATAAAAGGTGCCAATACATAGCATTGAACAACTGTAGATATAAACCACAACGCGCCTATTCCAGGTATTCCCGGATTACCGTCCCCATTATATGTAAACGTTATCAGCCTTAAAACATATTTAAAATCAATTGTGGCGAACCAAACAGGATTTACAAAACAAAAAATCAAAAAAATGAACAGATAATACGACGGCGCGATACGGATAAAACGGCTGATATAAAACTGTTTAACCCCGTCCAAAGTTTCCGTCTTGTACTTCTCGTTATAGAAGCCTTTCCCCAGTAAATAGCCAGATAATGTAAAAAACATCCACATAGCCGCCCAAGCTGGGGTATAAATATACCATGGAAAATTAAGCGACGGGTTAGCGTCTCCGATTACAATTTTTGAATGAACTCCAAGCACACAAAACAGCGCAATACAGCGTAGTATATTAAAAATATCCGGTTTATTTTTCATTTTAATATTCTGCTCTTAATATCGATAAATACCTTAAAACGTAAACAAATTTTTCTATCTTAATTTTCTATTTATTCATTTTTTTCTCCATTAAAAGTCAGGGCCTTTTGTTTTAGGATTTGGATCAATTTTTGATCTATGGCGTTATATAAAATATGCCAGTCCATGGAATAATTACCGCAATCTTCATCAATAATGTCTCTTTCTGAAATTAGGTAAGAATCTACTTTAAGATCCGGAATAACAACAGGCGAATTTAAAATAATCGACAAATCTCTTGCTGCTTTTGGTCCATACAAAATAACAGGTTTTCTAGACATCCAATTTATATGCTCTGGCGTTCCAAAAGGCATGATTAAAAGAGCTGCTTCACTGTAAAGTTTCACCTTTTCAATACAATTTTTGCCAATAATAGAATGAATACGTTCAAGAGCCTGTGGCGTAAGATTTTCCATAAGACGACACATATTCTCTTTATCTTTTTGTATTTTTTCAGCACTGTTAAAGCCATCTCCATTGCCAGCAGGCTTGGAAAAACCGTCAATGCAAAAAGAAATTCTTTCATACTTTTCTGTTAAACTGTTTATAATTTCCGCAATGCCGGTATTTTCTTCCCGCCACACACGTTGATTCCAACGAAGAGCAATGATAACATTTATATAATTTTGGGATAAAGAAATGTCGGATCCATTCTTACAAAAAGCCAGCAAACGATCAGCTGTTTTCTTAAAAAAAACATCTTCCGTACAATAAACAAGAATATGTGTTGTTGTAAAATTATGATTTACTTTTAATTTTGATTTAATATTAAATTGTTTTAGATAAGACGACATATTAAAGTAATCTGTAAAATAATACATATATCGTATTTTTTTAAGCATATTATTTTCTTTTAAAAAATCAATTCCAGGCTGTTCTTGCCAAATATGATGTCCTAAATTCCAAGTAGCTAGAAGCATTATCCGTTTTTTTCTAATTTTTAAAACGGGAGATTTTTTCTGTTTCAGAAGAATAATTTCCTTTAATACTTCTTGCGGATACAAAGGTATGCCAAACATCATATTTGGATCATCAAATGGATGAAAAATATAATTGTTATCAAAATATCCCCAATAGCAACTGTATGGCAATGCTATGAAATAAATAAATCCATCCGATGTTTCATATCCTACATAAGGATTATTTGTAACTTCAATACAAAAGCTTCTAACAATTTTCTTACCCCTTTCTATTGGAGAAAGACGTACTTTTCCATCTAAAAGCGCAGAAAGCGTAATACATTTTCCAATATTAAGCTTTTGTTGATTAATGGGATCAAGCTTTGTCAATTCGTTTTTTTCTCTTTCCATAGCGCAAAGACGCCCTAAAAAATTTGAATTTTTTTTATGATGTTTTAACTGAATCCATTTTGATTTATATTCTTTTTTCGTTTTTCCAAATGTTATATGAGAAAAAAGACGGATGAGAAAAGCAGGTAAAAAGATATTTTTACAATTAAAATGAATATTTTCAGCATCATTATTACAAATAAAAGCCATTTCTTCATTTCCTTCTTTTAAATTATATTTTATTTCTGGATATCTCAGAAAAAGAAGCTCCATCAATTCTTTTTTGTGTGAATCATCCAAAATTGTATAAATATTCAAAAACATCGGCCACAACTGTGGATTATGATATAGAGAAACTATATGGTTATAAAATCCTTGCCAGTCACCTCTAAAAATATCAGGGGCATTAATTGCAACATCGAAAGCTTCAATCTGTAGTGAACGGCTTTTAACTGATTGTAAAATCATAGCAAAACCGCATGTCCAACTCATTGCCTTCATTTGTAAAGTCAAATCATCAGGATTATGCCCTCTTGTATAGGAATAATCCGTCAGTTCAGTTTCCAAACCATGTTCTACGATTCCTTTTTCTAAAACATAGGCTTTTCCACCACCGTTGATAAAAGTAATAAAAATTTGAAGATAACCAAAGAGCGTATGAGCGCTTTCAATCATGTTTCGAGCTACAGTATCTGTTATCAAAGTTGTTTTGATAATGGAGGACGGAACAAAAGTTGTTTGTAGAATTTGTTCAGCAATTGAAGGGGAGCGCTTTTTAAATGCATATCGAGAAACAATAATAAAATCTTCATTGTTTTTACAAGCTTTTTCTATTTCAAACCAATTTGAAAAATCGTAATAATCATCGTCACATAGAATCCAGATGTATTTTCTTTTGCAAGAAAGATAAGCTTTAATTATATTTCCATTAACACCTAAATTGCGTGTATTTTTTTCGTATTTTAAATTTTGATGATATTGAGCAAACTGTTCAACAATATTACAAGTTTTATCTGTAGAATTATTATCAAATATCGTTATATCAAAATCACGTATTGGCGAATTACTTCCCAATATACTTTCTAATGTGCGTGTTAAAAGGACAGCACGGTTATATGTAATTAAAATTATTTGCAAATCATCTTTAAGACTCATTTATTTTCTCCTTCGTAGACGTTTTTATGGCCGTCGAATTTAAATTGTTCCGAACGATTCAAAGCCAATGCAATGATATGATATTGCTTGTTTAAGAAATGCTCCGCCAAATATGTACCTAAATACCCTGTAGCACCGGTTAAAAGAATGTTTTTCATCGAATCATATTCCTTTCAAATTCGTCCCTGTCCAAAAACGGGAACATGTCTTCCAGCGTCGGAGAAATCATTGTGCCGTCCGGCAGTTTGCGCGCCGACAGTTTCGGACTGAAAATATAATCGGGATTTACTATTACTTCGCATAAAACAGGTTCGTTCGCCGCCAGTACCGCCGCGACGGTTTCATCAACTTTAGCAGGATCCGTCAATTTAACCGACTTTATTTCGAACGCTTCGCCGACTTTGACAAAATCGGGCGTGGACACGCCGCTGTCGCGTCCGTCGCCGCAATGACGGCCTTCAAAAAAGTTGTTTTGCGTCATCTTGATCGACAGATAGCCGTCGTTGTTCAATACAAAAATCTTTATCGGCAGATTATGGTGTTTAATCGTCTGCAATTCCTGCAAGTTCATCATAATTGACCCGTCGCCCGCAAAACAAACCGTTTCCCGTTTTCCCGACGCAATACACATGCCGATTGCGGCCGGCAGATCGTACCCCATAGACGCGTCGCCGGAATTCAGCAGATAACGCTGTCCCTTTTTGATAACGGCCGTTTGAAACGGGCCGACACAGCAAAAACCGTTTGCCATTACAAAGCGGTCGTCTTCGGGCAGCAATTCCGATAAACGGCGCGTAAAAGCATAAGCGTTAATCTGATCGCCGGTCTGTTGATATTCCGGCGTATGTGCAAAATCGAACTTTGTTTTGCGTTTGCGGCACCAATTCAACCAGTTTTCCGCTTTGATCTGCGGCGTTTTTTCAATCAACGCCGGCAAAAATTCCGCCAAATCCGCGCGCACCGCCAAATCAGGACGGACCGTCGGTTTATCCAGTTCGGCCTGATCAATATCCACAACAATTTTAAACGCGCGTTTTGCAAAATTTTCCCAGTTATAACTGGCCTGACGAATATTGTTACGCGTCCCCAAAAATAAAACGCAGTCGGCATTTTGCAAAGTGAAGTTCCCCGCTCGTTGTCCCACCGTTCCAATCCGGCCGATATAGTGGGGATCGTCGTTTTCAATCACGTCGAAACCGTTAAAAGTCGTAACAACGGGAAACGGCAGTTTTTTTAACAACGCTTTCAGATTTTCAATCTGCCCGGCCAGACGAATCCCGTGTCCGGCGACGATAACCGGACGTTCGGCTGACTTCAGGCGATTGACGATTTCTGTGATTTTTAAATCGTATACGGGTTTTTCGGGCGCAGCAAAAAATTCCAGCTCTGTTTCGTTCACCAAAGCCGCTTGTACGTTAATCGGCACGTTTATCCACACGGGGCCGCGGCGGCCGTTCATCGCTTCATATACGGCGCGGTCCAAGTGATATCCGATGGTTTTCGGATCCGTTACGGTTACGGCATACTTGCACAGAGATTTAACACAGGAAATAATATCGACTTCCTGATCGCCCAACTGACGTAAAGGAATGTCTTTGCAAGATTCCATTGTCGTCGTATATTTCACTTGTCCCGAAACAAACAAGATCGGCGCGGAATCCGTCCAAGCGCCGAATAACCCGTTCAAAGCGTTCAAACCGCCGGGACCGGTTGTTACGTTGACGACGGCCAGTTCTTGATTTAACCGGGCATATCCTTCCGCCGCCAAACTGCAAGCCTGTTCGTTATGATTACAAATATAATCCAAATACTTGCCGAAACTGTCGTTTAAATGCATCGCGCCGCCGCCGGACACCATAAAAACGTGTTTAACGCCGTAAGTTTCTTTTAATCGTTTGGCAATGTAATCGGATACTTTAATCATTTTTGTTCCTTAAAAATAAAATCAGCTTCGGACGAAAGCCGCTCTTTGTCTGATTCATAGCCCCACAACACCGCGATTCCCCGAATGCCCGCCGCATGAGCCGCCGTTATATCGGAAACGGCGTCGCCGATCATAACGGTACGCGCCTTATCCAAATCAAACCCGGCAATCAGATTTTGAAGCATGTCCGTTTTTGTCAGGCGTTTTTCGTCCGCCATATCCGGTGTGAAAACGGCTTCAAAGCGTCCCAATCCAAGCCGGTCAATTAACGCCGCCGTCGGTTTTTTCGGTTTATTTGTCGCGATAAATAACCGTTTGCCGCAACGACGTAAATCTTGCAACAGCGATAACGCCTGTGGAAAAACAGAACAACCGGCAATCGGATCGTCGTCATAAATTTGTCTGAACATTTGAATCGTCAGCGTTTGTTTTTCAACGCTTTCCGTCGGGCAAAGCGCCCTCAGTATCGTTTCCAACGGCGGACCGATCAAATCGCGAGTCAATTTGGTTTCGTCCGCTTTAACCCCTGCTTTTTCAACCGCTTTGACCAGATATGACAAAACCCCCGGCGCACTGTCGATCAATGTTCCGTCCAGATCAAAGACAATGTTGTCAAAAGCGGAAAACATATTACAAGCCTCTGTCTTTAATCAGTTTTTTCAACGTCATACTTTCGGAATACGGGCTGTCAATGTCTTCGATACCGACCGCCTGGTCTTGCCTGATTGCGCGGATCAGCTTTTCCCCGCGCATAAATTCACGGCATGAAATCTGCCCTTTTTGCAAAGGAATTGCCAAATATACGTCTTCGTCATGCAAAATATGCCCGGCGGGCAGATCTTTACGAGCGTAAACGCCGCGCACCAAAGCCGTCAAATATTCCGTTTCGTCATCGGGAATGACGCGCCGTTCCGTTCCCGGCG
This sequence comes from uncultured Rhodospirillaceae bacterium, assembly GCA_900550445.1. GTDB lineage: Bacteria > Pseudomonadota > Alphaproteobacteria > CAAGCB01 > CAG-977 > UBA11549. Next base: position 48,535 of record URSF01000012.1, read on the forward strand.
CACCGCACATTGCAACGGCGCGCTTGTATCCTTTGATCCAGCGATCAAGGTCTTCCGGCAAAGAACAATACGGAGAAACGGGAATACCGTCCGCATCAATATCGACATGACGTTCAAACGTCTGCGCCCCTTTCGCATAAGCGATCATCATGGCGTCTTCGATATCTTCGTTGCGTTCATGGGTCGAAAAACCAATGATGTTGTCGGGGTAACGGTTTTTCAAAAAATCAATCTGATTTAATTCCAAATGGTCTTTTTCTGTCGGGTATTGCGCGACGCAATGATTGATTGCCAAAGGAACATTGCGTTTTTTAAAAAATCTGACCATGTCGTCAATATCCTTCAGCGAAGAACCGCCGGTCGAAACAATGACGGGCTTTCCGGTCTGAGCAATCGCTTCGATCAAAATCCAGTCGTTAATGTCGGACGAAGCTATTTTAATAATATCCACATTTAAGTTGGCGCATAATTCTACAGAATGTTCGTCAAACGGAGTGGACATCGTCAGGCAACCGACTCCCTTGACGGCGTTCACCATTTCCGCATAGTCGTTGACAGACATCTTTGTCGCCATTGTTTTTTTGATATAACGAATATCCGTCCGATTTTGAAAATCTTTGTGAATAAAATTATCGACGTCACGAAATTGAAGCTTAATGGCCGCTTTGACATTGTTAAAACGAACAATATGCGAAAATTCTTCAATAATTTTCAATCCGCGTTCTAATTTTCCCCAATGATTGTTCGCCAGTTCTAAAACAAATAAATCCTGAAAAATATTATTCATATCGCTCTTCCCTTTTCAATTTCAGCGGCCAGCTTTAACAGGCCGGAAAACGTTTCTTCCGTGATATCTGCGACAACAACATCGTACGAAAGATGATTTTTAAAATATTCCCGCAATGCCGGAATACGTCTGGAAATTCCGCCGCTTAACACAACGGTTTTTACCGACTGGCTTAACGTAAACCGTTGTAACAAAGCGATATACTGATCCGCATACGACCGTATCAGCGACGCCAATCCGTTTCGACGGGTCAGGCTTTTTTCACGGATATTACCGATCCCTTTATAGCCTTTAAAATTCACTGCGCTTTCAAAAACGGCCAAGTCAAAGTCAAGTGTGGATTTATCCATTTCTTCCGCTGTTAAACCGTCAATTTCGCCCCAGGCGTTTTGCCCGAAAAAATCCACATACGTCGACAAAGCCCGTCCCGAAGGAATATGTGTGATCGTGTGCAGGTACTTATCCGCAAAAAACGGCCGCAAATCCGTCCGCGTCTGCGTTTGATCGGAAATAACGCTGATCTGCGATCCTGTTCCCAGATTAAAGGAAACCGTCGTTTCATTATTGTCAGCGCCGAAAACAGCGCACTGATGATCGCCTACCCCTGTATAAACGGGAATATTTTTGCCGTCTTTCCGCCATACTGCGGCAGGAACGATATGCTCTGTCACCCTATTGAACGATAAATTCCGACCGCAGACGTCAACAAAGTCCTGTTCGTATCGTTTCTGGCGCACATTGAAAAATCCCAGCCCCGCAGCCATGGTAATATGCGTTTGATTGGCAACGTCTTGGAAAAGAGACGCCAAATAATCCGGCAGCGTTAAAACTTTAACCGGTCCGGTCACGGTGTTTTCCCGCAAAAAAGCAAATACATTATAAAGCGGAAAACACGGTCTGGGGGTCATGCCGCTGACGTCACGAAACGAATTGGCAATCTTTTCATTTAAATCGGTAAAGTAATCTTTTTTTCCATACGCGTTTAAACACCGTTCGTCTTTCCAACTGATATAATCGGTCAGCGACGTGTTTTTTTGATCGGCGATCAGAAATCCGTGCATTTCCGAACTGATCATTAACCCACCGACGTCAAAATCTGCAAAATCGGACAATATCCTTTTTAACGCGTTCTGTATTTCCGCCAAAGGAACTTCGCAATGCCGGTTGGGGGAAAAGACGGGCGTTCCTGCCGGATAATCCTTCGACAAAATAATTCTGCCGGCAACCGTATCGCCGACGGCCGCTTTGATTCTTGACGCCCCGAAATCTGTTAAAAGAACTAACATTTGACCTCTTTTTCAATGATTTCCGTTAATTCCTTTTGCACATCGGCGCTTAATTCAACCGGCAGAAAAACAGTCTTTCCCAAATCTGTCATCACAACAAAGTTGGTTTTATTTCCTATTGTTTTTTTGTCTTTTTGAATTAAATCCAACAGCCCCTGCGTATGAATACACGCTGTTTGATCGGCGCTCAGCAATTCCTGAGCCAGTTTCTTGATATACAGCCTGTTTTGTTCGTCAAGCAGTCCCCGGTTTGCGCTGAGCTTATCGACGACAATCATTCCCAAAGCGACCGCCTGTCCGTGAGGAACAGCATAATTCGTCAACACTTCAACGGCATGACCGATCGTATGGCCGTAATTTAAAGAACGGCGGAGATTTAACTCAAATTCATCATCTTCAACAATCGCCTTTTTGACCCACAACGCGCCGAGAATTAAAGGGCGAAAATACTCAAACGCTTTAACTTTTCCGTTTTCGACCAAAGAAGCATACCGGTCAACCAAAGCTTTTCCGCCCGTAACGGACAGTTTTAAAATCTCGCCCAATCCCGATTTGATTTCGCGCGGGTGCAGCGTTTTTAAAAAATTCTGATTGATGACAACGCGGCGCGGCGCTGAAAACAAAGCCATTTGATTTTTGGCTTTATTATAGTTAATGCCCGTTTTGCCGCCGATGCAGCTGTCGCACATCGACAGCAAAGTCGTCGGAAATAATTCCCAATAAATCCCGCGTTTATAGGCCGCGCCGATAAAAGCCGCTATGTCTTCGGTAATACCTCCGCCGACAGCTATGAGCTTTTCTCCTTTGGTGAAACGCCGCGTTTCCAAAAACGACGCCAGATCCAAAACGATCTGCATCGTTTTATGTTCTTCCGTCGCATCGATAAAGTAAATCCGAGAAGCGTCTAATCCTTCGTTTTTCAGATATAAATCGTAAACATTCCTGTCAACGACTAAAATGTTTTTCGGATTTTCATTAAAGACCTGTATGATCGCATCTTGCGGTTTTTCCGCCGTATCCCACACAACGTCATAAGGACGCGGACAGGATTTAACCGAAAAAGACGTTCGTTGCGCATAATCGGACGGAATGCCGTACGTATTTTCTTCCACTGTAAAAAGTATGTCGCTCATCTTTGGAATCCTCCGGCCATATAACCGCCGTCAACGATAATATTTTGTCCTGAAATCGCGGTATTTTCGGAACTGCATAAAAAGAACGCCGTATTTGCGATTTCCCGCGGCGTCGTCAATCCGCCCATCGGTATTTTGGACGCGATTAAAGCAATGTTTTCCGGGGTTAAATTCTGCCGTGTCAACGGCGTATCGACAAACCCCGGCGACAACGTGTTGCAACAAACGCGATAAGCCCCCAATTCCAAAGCCATTGTTTGAACCGCGCCGATCAGTCCGTGTTTTGATACGGCGTAGGAAAGCCTTTTTTCGCGTGAAATCTCGCCATATAAAGAAGCGATCCCCAAAACATGCCCGCCGCCGGCCGTTTTAAAGTAAGGAATGTTATGCTGAATAATTCGGATAAACGAATTCAGATTGATATTTTGCGTTTTTGAATATTCTTCCTTTGAAATATCGGAAATATCCAAAGGGCGGTTATAACCGGCGCAATGAATAATCACATCGAAAGCGGCGAACGTTTTTTCAAAATAAGCGTCTACATTGGCAGGATCCGACAAATCCAATTCATGTAAATCAGGAGCGATGATTTCATATCCGTTTTCTGAAAATTTTTCTTTGACTGCTGATCCGATTCCGCCGTCGGCGCCGGTTAAAAAGAGTTTTTTCATTCTTGCTCCTCTTTTAAAAAAGAATACAATTTTTCCAATCCTTCCCGCAGCGACGTAAACGTCAGTTCCGGAAATTCCCGCAGCAGCCGAGTATTATCGCCCGTATATTCGGGCCCCAATTCTTTGTCGCAGATAACGGAAATATTTTTGCCGCAGATTGTTTTGACCGTTTCGGCAATTTCACGCAGTTCGCAGCTTTGCGACGGCGTAACATTGATCAACTTTTGTTTCGGCGGATTGACAATAAAACGCCGGATAATGCGGATTAAATCGTCAATCCACAAATAATCGAACACGGCGTTTTTGTTGATAACGATATCTTCGCCTTTTATCGCCTGTGTGATGGCATAACTCGGAAAACGGCTTGTTTTTTCACCGTAACCGTAACAGGCAAAAATATTCAAACAAGTAATATCCGGCCTGTCTTTGACATTCTGCGCGATCATCATTTTCGATTTGCCGTAAAAATCTTCCGGAACATAAGCGCCAAGTTCGTCTTCTTTAATTTTATGCAAGGAGCGGGTTTTACCATACATTGCTCCGGACCCAAACAAAATTACCGGAGTGTCCGCCTGTTTTGCCGATAAAATATGATCAACCATAGACAGATTATCCGTAATAGTCGTATCAGCGTCTTGCACACCGCGCGCGCCGCCTGTTGATCCGCAATGAATAATAAAATCAACTGTATTTTCAGCAAAAAAAGCTCTAACAACTTCCGCATCGCGCAGGTCCAATTCAGAATGGCGCGGCGCAAGCAAAGCATAGTCATTTTGCAGACCCCTTTTCAGATTTTGTCCGATAAACCCCGAGGATCCGGTCAGCAAAATTTTTTGCATCAACAGTTCTCCCTGATAAAATTATGGAAGATTTCGGAAGTCTGTTTCATGTCTTCAACCGTAACATTTTGTGCAACGCCGACCCAAAACGTATTGTTCATAATAAAATCCGTGACAGGCAACGCATTGTAATCTGTCTGATTGACTGCCGAAGACAGCTTTATTTTTCCCGTTCCGACTCGTATGGGAATATCGTTTGTCGTCATCATTGGTTGTCGCAATAAATTGCCTGCGAACAACTGTCGTGTACCGATTCCATGCGATTCCAAATATTCGACCAACTGTTGTTTTGTAAACGGCGCCGTATCTTTTACTGATATCAGGAATCCGAACCAGGACGGCGTGCATTTTTTATGATGTGTTGGCAAAATCAGGTATTCTTGCAGATCTGCCAATTCTGTTAACAACATTTCGGCGTTGTCGCGACGAATTTTTAAAAATTCGTCCAACCTGTCCAGCTGAGCCAAACCGCAAGCGGCCTGCCAGTCGGTTATTTTCAGGTTATAACCGATGTGGGAGTACGTATACTTATGATCGTATCCTTCGGGCAGGTTTCCCAGTTTCATTTTAAAGCGTGCATGACATGTATCATCATGTCCGGGCTGACACCAGCAATCGCGCCCCCAATCGCGTACGGACAAGATGATGCGGTGTAGTTTTATATCATTAGTGATCACCGCGCCGCCTTCGCCCATTGTCAAGTGGTGCGCCGGATAAAAACTGAACGTTCCGATATGACCGATTGTTCCGGCATATTTATCCGCCCACTTTGCGCCCAAAGCATCACAAGAGTCTTCAATCAGCCATAAATCATGTTTTTTACAGATTTCGGCAATTCGATCCATATCGTACATATTGCCCAGCGTATGTGCCAAAAAAATGCAGCGCGTTTTTGGGGATATGGCGTTTTCAATCTGATCGACATCAACATTGTACGTATTGATTTCGGAATCGACGAACACGGGGATCAATCCGTTTTGAATAATCGGATTAACCGTTGTTGGGAATCCAGAGGCAACGGCGATTACTTCATCACCTTTTTTCAGCCGTTTTTCACCCAGTTTCGGCGACGTCAGCGCCGTTAAAGCCAGCAGGTTTGCGCTGGAACCGCTGTTCGTTGTCAATGCGTGTTTAACGCCCAGTTTTCGGGCGAACTTTTGTTCAAAAGCCGTATTAAACCGTCCCGACGTCAGCCACATATCCAGACTGGCTTCGATCATATTACACAGTTCTTCTTCGCCCAGTTTTTTTCCGGAAGCCGGAATATAACCCGCACGGCGTTTATCAGGACGCGTCTGCCGGTAATATTCTTTGGACAGTTCCAATATCTTTGATTTGATCTCTTCCGGAGTCATTTTTAAAAACCTCTTAAAAACTTACAGCGCAGGGGACGTAAAGTGATGACTGAAACAAACGTTTTCAGGCCGCGCTTTACCAACAGATAAAACAATTCCGCTTCATTTAATTTTTTCGGATTTTTGGTATAAAGCTTTTTTTTCCAGGAAATCGGTCTGTTAAATGCATACAGACGACGCAACTCTAAAATGCCGAAATCGAAAACATGCTCTAACCGATTAAGCATTTCATCGTTTTGAAGCATTTTAAACAAAGTAAAATATGCAAACGAATAACCATCATGCCTTAAAAAGTATTCGGCGACGTAAAAAGGAATATCCTGCAGATCCGTTAATTTATCCGTATACCGGCTGTCGGAAAAAACAGCTTTGACCGTTTCAAGATCGTTCATTTCAAAAAAAAGTGAAAGAAAAACCTGCTTTTCCATTTCGCTTCGGCGAAAGACAATATCTAAATCAAACGAACTTTCTTGTTGATCATTCAGTCTGTATGATCCGATGACTTTATCGCAAAACCCCACTTTTGCTCCGTGAACAAGCAAACTGAGCCACAACCACATATCCGCACGGATTGTCAGGCTGTTATCCATTTTGATTTGACGCAATTTTTCTGTTCTGACAAATGCCCCCGTATAAGGCAGAATATTGCTGCCGCGGGAAAAAATTTTCATCAAATCAATTTCACTGTTAAAAACAGAAAAACCTTTAACAGTGGAAAACCAGTCCTTTTTTAAGCTCTTCTTACGAACATCAACATACTCTAAATTTCCGAAAATTAAGTCCTTACCAGGATTTTTTTCAGCATAGGCAACCAGGTTTTCCAGACAATCAGGACAAAGAAAATCGTCTGCGCACATCGTTTTAAAATAAGAACCTGTCATTTGTTTTAAACAAAGTGTCAAATTATACGTCGCACCGGCACCTAAATTCTTTGATGCATCAATATGAATTATTCTCGGATCGTTATAAGAACGGGCAATATTCCGCGATCCGTCCGTTGAAGCATGGTTGAACAAGATCAATTCAAAGTTTTGATAGGTTTGATTTAAAATACTTTCCACGGCATCGGCCAAAAAGGCTTTATCATTATAATAAGGAATCATAATTGAGATCAGGGGGGCGTTTTGTTCGTTCATAGTGTCGCCCTTTTCTGATAATCGTTAATTTGCCGCAGTGTAAATTCCGTCATTTTTTCGCCGGCATAAAAACGACGGTACCATTCTGCCGTATTCTGAATCGCTTCATGAGCTGTCAAAACCGGTTTCCAGCCTAAAACGCGGGCTGCTTTTTTTATCGACAGCATTAATAATCCGGCTTCATGCAGATCATCTTTTTTATGAATGACGACTTCACCTTTGCCATAAAAATCGACAATCTTTTTCGCCACGTCCGCTACTGTCAAAACACTATCTTCGTTCGGGCCGAAATTAAATCCTTCAGCATATTTTTTGCCCTCCGCATACAATTTTTCACCCAGCAGCATATATCCCGACAACGGTTCCAAAACATGCTGCCACGGACGAACGGCACGCGGACTGCGGATTTCGATTTTTCCATTTTTATTGATTGCCCGGATACAATCGGGAACAAGGCGGTCAAGCGCCCAGTCACCGCCACCGATAACGTTGCCGGCGCGCGCCGTTGCCATGGCAAAGCTGTTTTCACTTTGTAAAAACGAACGGCGATAAGACGCGGACATAATTTCCACACACCCTTTGGAAGAAGAATACGGGTCGTAACCGCCGAACGGGTCATTTTCTTCAAAGTTTTTACCCGTTTCCCTGTTTTCGTAACATTTATCTGTCGTTACATTGACAAACGCTTTGACACTGCCGCATTTTCTTGCGGCTTCCAGCACATTTAAAGACCCGATCACGTTTGTTTCATATGTCAATACCGGTTCGGCATAAGACAGACGAACCAAAGGCTGTGCGGCTAAATGAAACACGATTTCAGGCTGAAAATCATCAAAAGTCTGTTGTAATACTTTACGGTCAAGAATTGATCCGATGACTGATTTTTCTGTTTTTTCGACAATATCGACGGTTGTAAACAGGTTTGGCGTCGTATCAGGCGCCAAAGAATATCCGCATACTTTCGCCCCTAAACGTGACAACCACAGACTTAACCAGCTTCCCTTAAAACCTGTATGTCCCGTGACTAAAACGCGTTTGTCTTTGTAAAAACCGGAAAACATTTTACTGCCTTTGCCATTTTGCCCAGGGAGCCCGGCCGCTTTCCCACAATTTCGTCAGTTCAATTTTGTCGCGCAGCATATCCATCGGCTGCCAAAAGCCGCGATGTTTATAAGCGTTTAACTGACCGTTGCGCGCCAGATTTTCCAAAGGTGCGCGTTCAAAAATGCTGGAAGTATCGTTTTCGATATAATCAAAAACTTCCGGCTGGCAGACAAAAAATCCTCCGTTGATCCAGCTTTCTTCTCCTTTGGGTTTTTCCATAAACGACGTAATCATATTATCGTCTTTGATGACCAAAGCGCCAAAGCGGCCCGCCAGCTGTACTGCCGTCATTGTGCACAACTTGCCGGATTTTTTATGAGATTGAATTAAAGCATCAATGTCAACGTCAGAAACTCCGTCGCCGTATGTCAGCATAAACGGTTCATTGCCGACATATTCCTGTGCCCGCTTGATACGCCCGCCCGTCATGGTATCGCGGCCCGTATAAAGCATTGTCACTTTCCACGGTTCGCTGCGGGTGCGGTGAATTTCTACGCTGTTTTTCGCCAAATCAACTGTAATGTCGGAATACTGCTGATAATAATTGACGAAATATTCTTTGATAACGTGCGATTTATACCCGGTCAGAATGATAAAATCATTAAACCCGTAATAGGAATAAATTTTCATAATATGCCATAAAATCGGGTATCCGCCGATTTCTACCATCGGTTTCGGTTTTAATGTCGTTTCTTCTCCTAATCGGGTCCCCAGGCCGCCGGCCAGGATTATCACTTTCATTTTCTAGCTCCTAAAACAATAAAGCGAACGGGATCTTGCTAAAACAGAATGCCGAAACATTTTTTCCGTTTTTTAGGTTATTGACCTTGAACATAGACGGAATATCCCGTTCATAAAGAAGTGCACATACCAAGGGGGGGGGGGGGGCTGAAGAAATAACAAAATCGTTCATACCGTTTTCTCCGGCCTGAGTTCGGGGTGCAGCTTCAAATACCGGCGCAGCGTATTGATATCGACTTTAACTCTGCGAGAAATTTCCGAAGCGGAAACTCCCTGTGCAAACAGCCGACGCATTTCGCGGGCGTAATCGTCCAGCTTATAACCTTTATTCGCCGCCCCCGAAGGACGCCCCAGCTTCTTTCCGGACTGACGGCGCATTTCAAGCGCTTCCTGTGTCAGGCGGACACGGACATCTTTAGCCACGTCGCCGGCAATTTTAAAGCTTTGGAACATAACAGAAGATGACGCATCGTCACCCAGACAAAGTTCATCTTCACACGAACAAATCACAACACCGCGCCCCAACAATTCTTGCAGCGTGCTCATATTTTCATGCACGTCGCCGCCCAGACGAAACAGCTTCGCCGTCAGCAGAACATCGCCGTTTTCTGGTTTTTTCAACTGTTCCCGGCGATCTGTTTTATCAAACAAAAGCCATTTTTCTATCTGAATGGCATTTGCCGCGGCATAGGCGGCAATACTTTCTTTTTGCCTTTCCGCAACATCTTTGTTCGCATATGTATGAACCCCGGCGTATATCATACTGACAAACCTTTTTCCCTTCTTTGAAAAGTATGTTTAAATACCCTTCTGTTTTTTTGAGTATACTAAGTTATACCCGCTTTACAAGAGTTTTTTTAAAAAAATCCTTATTTTTTCTTTTCATTTTTTACAACCGGGTAAGCCTTGTTTGTCTCAGAAAAACAGAACGGTTTGTCTGAGCACATTTAAATTTCTTAATCAATCGCCGTTCTGTTGCCTGATAAACGCATATATTGACCCGACGCCCATTCCCGTTATGCGTGCAGTTTTCGTTTTGCCGACGCCTTGTTTTAACAAACGGCTGATTTGTTCTTCTTTACCGTTCCAAACGTGTTTCCGATTCTTTCGGCCTCTGGGACGGCCAAGAGAACGGCCTTGAGATTTCAAACGCTGCA
>URSF01000013.1 GCA_900550445.1 uncultured Rhodospirillaceae bacterium
CGGTTATTATCTTTGCGGTGTAGTTGAACAGGTTGCGGCCTTTGAACGTCAAATTGTCCGCGTCGAAACGGTCGGCGTTGGTCTCCGTGAAAGTGCCGAAGTTTTTGCTGTCTTTGGCAAAGTTGGAAATGAAAAATTCGCGGTGATGCTGTTGTTTCGGATCTGGAATGTAGCGCCAATGATACGGCGTCGGATTTTCGTCCGTTTCAAACAGGGAAATGACCAGTTTATTGTATTTGATTTTGGTCATTTGCTCTTTGATTTCGGACGGCCTGCCCATTGCTTCAAATAAATCGGGCCAAGGCATCGTCGTAATGACGTTTTTTGCCGCGAATTCATCGTTGACATACCAAGTTTTCGCGTTTCCGTCATAGCGCAGTTTGGATACTTTGGTGTTGAATTTGATAAACTTGTTAATATCGGCGGCGATGGCTTCAATCACGCGGCCATACCCGCCGGATAAAGGATAATACGGGCGAATGTGAGCCGGATATTTCTCGACATCTTGCGTGTGTTCCAAAGAATCACGCAGGATTTCCTCAACCTCTATCCGCGGGATTTTATGCAGCCAGTCCACGTCCATTTGATCGGACGGAACGCCCCAGACTTTGTTGTTGTAAGGAAGCAAATAATCGTCACAAATTTTGTCCCCTAGCTTCCAACGGATCCATTCCTCATAATTTTTAGGCTCCGGTTTGCCTGAGGCTTCGCCGTTGCGAATAATGGAAATCAAATAAGCGACCTGTTTTTCGACAGGCAGCTGCCATAAATTCGCTTCCAACGGATAATCGATATCCAGACCGTCCAAAGTGATTTTGGAAATGCGCGGATTGATTTGATACATCTTTTCGCGCGGAAAAGCGGCAAAGACGAATTCCTCGACATCGGGATATTTCGTTTGAAAGAAATGGCCGCCGATGTCGCAGGCGTGACCGTCGACATAAAACGTGCGGCACAATCCGCCGGCTTCGCTTTCGGCCTCCAATCCCAGAATGTTGTTGAAACCTTTTTGACGCAGTTTTTTCAACAACGTCAGCCCTGTAATTCCCGCGCCTAAAACAATGTAGTCGTATGTCATAATAAAGCTTCCTTATTTCGACTTTATCTTTAAGAAGGGGATAAATCCGAAAAGATACACCCTCGTGGTATTTTCTTTTCTTTTTATCCGTAACAATGGAATAACTTTCATAAAAAAGAACATCTCATTGTTTGAGAACGCCCTTTTCTCTAAAAAAGTAATTATAAAAAACAGCTTGCACTTTAAAGTTGTCTTATACTTAAAATTATTTAAGTCGTTGTAAAAAATATTATAGTCTATATTTTTAAGATTTAGCGCTTCTATTTTATTTTTTATATTTTTTATAAATTTATCCTTCATAATACCTTTTATGAACATATTTTCTATATCAGTTCTATCAAATCCGGCCCACGGATAAATATCTTGGTATAATAAAAAAATATTATCTATTGTGGCTGATGTGGCTTGGCAGTTTACATCGGTTGTGCAGCCTCCCAAACGAACCGCTGTCATACAATCAGGAATATAAATTTGATGATAGCCATTTAATATAAGCTTTATATTAAATTCATAATCTATTGCGGTTTTATATTTTTCATTGTGATATCCCAGTTTTTCATATACTTTTTTTGGGCATATTAGAGTTTCATGTTGGTATGTTTGTATTCTATAAAACAGCTCTTTTGGTGCAGGAGGAATTATACTGTTTCCGGGAAAAAAAGGAGATCCATTTTTATTTATAACGTAATGCTTACAAACACTATAATAATTTTCTCCTTTTTTTTCTAATTCAGCGATACATAGTTTTATAATATTTTTATTATCTACAAAATAATCATCGCTATTTAAATAAATAATATATTTTCCTGTAGCAAGCTTAGCCCCTTTATTCATAGCGTTCCAATGACCATTATCAGGTTCGGAATAGCATTTCAACCAACCTTTTTTTTCGTATTCTTTAATTAAATCAAGTGTTCCGTCTGTTGACGCGCCGTCGATAATCAAATGTTCGATATTCGGGTACGTCTGATTGTGAACACTTTCGACGCACTGGCGAAAGAAAGCTTCCCGTCCGTTTTTGATCAGGTTGAATGTTACGGTAATTACTGTAATCTTAGGTGGATTTTCTGTCATCGCGTTTTGCCTTAAACTCTATTCATCCAATCGTTAAAAACTGCCGTTAACGTTTCTTCAATGCTATATTTCTGTTTCCATCCCAACGATTTCAATCGGGAATTGTCCCCGATCAAAACTTTTTCATCGGAAACCCGCATAAAGCTCTTATCTTGGACGATATCAACTTTTACTCCCGCTATTTTTATTAATTTATTTAGGATGTCTTCAATCTTATGGCCTTTTCCCGTACAAATATTAACGGGGATGCCGACCATATCACTGTCGGCAAGCATTATCATTCCGGCAACACCGTCGCGAACATCAATGAAATCTCTATAAGTTGTTAAATCGCCGACATGAATTACCGGTTCTATTTTTCCTTTGACAATTAACGCCAACTGTCTTGCGAAATTTTGAATAGCTGTTGCAGGAGGATGTCCCGTGCCAACATGAATAAACATTCTGGGCAAATAAATTTTCATACCGTAATTGGCTATATATTGATGAGCCAACATTTCCATAGCGACTTTTGATACGCCATAAGGAGTTAACGGCCGTAAATTGCGATCTTCCTTTAAGGGACATTCTTCTGGTTTAAACAATCCATATTCCGCAGAAGTGCAGGCAATCAGCATCTTAGCGGGAATTGTCATTTTACGCACGGCTCGAAGCAGGTTTAATGAACCGAAGTAATTGGTCTCATGCGTTAATGTTTCACAATCCCAAGACCAACCGTTAAATGCTTGAGCTGCCATATGCACAATCAAGTCAGGTTGAAAGTCGTTAACGACTTTTTCTATTTGATCTCTATCCAATAAATCGCAACGAATGACGTCGCTACGTTTATCTTCATACATTCTTGCCGGAGCTGAGTTCCTCGCTATGCCTACAACTTCATCTCCGCGCTCTTTATAGGCTCTGGCAAATTCGCCACCGGCCATACCGGTAATACCCGTAATTAGGACTTTCATCATTCAACACCTTCATCACACAGATTTTATTTTGATTTAATTTTGAAAATCGGTATAAATCCGAAAAGATAGACGCGTTTAACATTTCCTTTTTGTTTTGTTTGTACAAATGGAATAAAGTTGAATAGAAAATATTTTATTCTTTTGTTTGTTTCTTTATTTTCTTGCCCCAAAACTGACAAAGAAATTCCAAGCATCCTCTTGTTCGAATTATTTAAAAATTTTAATGATAGTCCATCGTAATAAGGTGTTAATTTTGCAAAAAACCAAAATTCACTCCAATGTTTTAAATCAACATTATTATATTCACCTTCTCTCCATGGTTTGGCGGGCGATAAATGCTGAATAACAATATTTTTCCATTCGTTTGATATATACTCATCTGTAATTTGAGGCGCACATACGGAACAGATAAAATTTTCTAACTGATGGATATTATATCTCAAGTCTAATAATTTATAATTATTATTTTTATAGTAAAGATTTAATATATCTTCACAAATATACAATATTTTATCCTTAATTTCTTTTGCTAAATGAAGAAGCTTTTTAGAAATATTGTTTTTTCTCCATGTGTTACAATCAATAATTAAAACTCCTGCATTACAATAGATTTGATCGCGAGGGATTCCAATTGAAAAGCATCTGTCTTGAACTGATTTTTGATATCCTAAATCAGCGCAAGCTGCTATTTCATAACCGTTTAAGTCCTCATTCCATAATAATTTAATATCGTTTAACGCTATAACATCTGCATCCAAATAAATCGCTTTATCTATTTCCGGTTTTAATTCTGGAATCAATAAACGAGAATAGCAATCGATATAGTTTTTGTCTGTATATCCTTTCAAACCCTCAAATTGTTTCAAATCAATAGGTATGAATTCAATGGAAAAATTGCTGAATTTTTCTTTCATACTTTCCAATAGCATTTTATTAAATTCGCAAATTCCGCAATCAAGAATATAAAAATCAATAAATGATTTTGTTGTATAGCAAATAGACACCATTGATGTAGCTAAAATTTCAATTAGATCATCTTGTCCTTCATAGAAAACAGGTATATGGTTGCTTTCAGTCATTGTTTAATTCCCTCCTTACTTTCTTTTCTTCTTCATAACCGGCAGGAAACCGAACAACCTGTACCATTTCGTTCCCTGTCTGGTACGGACGGTTAAAAGGGGAATGATATTGAACAGTTTGAATTCCTCTTTGACGGTGTCTTTGTGTTTCGCAATTTCATTGTTTTCTTCAAAGCGGATTTTCATTCCCGCATAAAACGGCGTTATGGACGCGAAAAACCAAAAGCTGTCGAAATGGCGCAACGGTCGGCCGTTATAATTATTTTTCATTTGACGGAACGGTTTGCCATGGCAAAAATGGTAAATCACAACGTGTTTCCATTCGTTCGCCAGATATTCGTCCGTGATTTGCGGCGCCGAATAATCACAAATACGGCATTTGAAATCGCTTAAATTAAACCGGTTATCCAAACGTTTATAACGGTTCTCGTTATAATAAACGGATAAAATGTCTTCATTGAGCGTAAGAAGATGTTCTTTCTTTTCCCGTCCGATCTTTAACAGTTTTTCAGATATGTTGTTTTCGCGCCATTTTTTGCAATCAAGCAGGATCATGCCGGCGTTTGCCCAAATATGTTCCGGTGACACGCCTAAATTTTTTGTGCAGTTGTCAAAATTCGTCTGACTGTATCCGATATCGGCGACCATTCCCGTTTCAAAACCGTCCAAGTCCTGATCCCACAGCTTTTTGATGTCGTCCAAAGCGATAACGTCGGAATCCAGATAAATCGCCCGATCGATTTCAGGCTTTAATTCCGGAATCAACAAACGGGCGTAACAATCCAAAAACTGATATTTCGGAGGCGGCCACCCCTTCATGCCGTCAAACCGTTTCAAATCAACCGGAATGAATTCAATGGAAAAATTGGAAAATTTCGCTTTCAAGCTTTCCAACTGCTTTTTATTGAACGGACAAATCCCGCAATCCAACACATAAAAATCGATAAAAGACCCCGTATTGTAGCAAATGCTGCACATCGCCGTTGCCAGAATGTCGATTAAATCGTCTTGCCCTTCAATGAATACTGGAATATGTTCCGTCATCTCACACCTTTATTTTTAATTCTGACAAGCCTAGAATCCGTTTGACCAGACTGTTGTCCAACAGGGTTTCATTCGCTCTTTTTTCCGTAAAAACACCGTTTGGCGCATTCATTGACACCGGCTTGATTAAAGTCCCGTCCAGTCCGTACCGGTCGGCCAAACGGCAGGCATAGTCGTATTTGGACAGCTTTTCGTCGCCGGAAACGTTGACAACCGGATACTGTCGCGCCGCCGGTGTTTCCACCAAGGAAACGACCGTCCGCGCCGCCGTGTCGAAGTCGATCAAAGATCTGTATTGATCGCAAAACATTTCAACCTTTTCGCCGTTTTGCAGACTTTCGATAATCTTATCCGTGAAATGCGGACGATCCGGCAATAAACTGCGCCCCATTAAAACGGGAAAGCGGACGACATTATAACCGGCCAGACAAACGATGCTTTCCGCCGTGCGCTTGAATTGCCCGTAACGGCTGACCGGATGTAACGGAGCGTTCTCTGTTAGCAAAGATCCGTCGGATTCACCGTAAACGACTTCCGTTGACGGATAATAAAGCGCGGCGGCATCATTAAAAACGCCTAAAAATTTGCTCAACGCGACAATGTTGATTTGCCAGGCGATATGCGGATTTTTTAAAACGGCGTCAGGGTGGTGATAGGCTGCCAAAAACAGGATTTTCAGATTTTCCGTTTTTGTTTTTTCACGCAAAGCGGCCACATCGTCATCACTTGTAATGTCGCATTTGAACCATTCGACCCGTTTCCGATTTTCAGTCGGGCAGTTCAAATCCGCCGCCAGAACAGACTCGTTTGTTATTTCAAGAATGTTCTTGATCAGATAACCGCCTAAAAAACCGTTTGCGCCGACAACCAGATACATTTATTCACCTTTCCTGAAAATGTCTTTCGTTCCGTTCGCCTTTTCGACGCCGGTGTCGTAAAGCGCGATCATCAGCGTGTCCGCCGTGAACGTGAACGAATGAACGGCATACGGTTCGATGACGAAAAAATCGCCGGTTTTAAAAGAATAGCTTTCCGTTTTATCGCCTTTTTCAAGAACGGCGTCCAACGCCCCCTCAATGATAAAGAAAGCTTCGCGCGTCAGTTTATGGTAATGACCGCCGCGAAAAGTCCCTTTGACCGTTTTGGACACGTTGACCTGTTTCCAGCCGTCCTTGACCAGCTGGAACAGGAAACCGCGATCGTCCTGAAACGAAAAATCCGGCGTTAAAAAGGAAAGCATTTCACCCATTTACACATTCCTCGGCGTGCAGGTTTTAAACCCGTTGTCGTTCAACAGCTTTTCCCGTTTGGCCAGATCAAGGTCGTAAGCCACCATTTCCTTGCACAGCGCCTGCAAATCGTATGTCGGCTTCCACCCCAGTTTCGTGCGGGCTTTTGTCGAATCGCCCAACAAAAGTTCGACTTCGGCGGGGCGGAAAAACTGCGGATCAACATCGACGATGACTTTGCCGGTCGCTTTGTTGACACCTTTTTCGTCAACGCCCGTACCGCGCCATTCAATGTCAATGCCTAATTCTTTGAACGTCATCGTTACAAAGTCGCGAATGGACGTCGTCGTGCCGGTCGCCAGAACGAAGTCTTCCGGCGTGTCGTTTTGCAATATGCGCCACATTCCTTCGACGTAGTCTTTGGCGTGTCCCCAATCGCGCTTGGCGTTCAGATTGCCCAAAGACAGCTTTTCCTGCGTTCCCAAAGCGATACGCGCCGCCGCCATAGTGATTTTTCGCGTAACGAACGTTTCGCCCCGGCGCGGGCTTTCGTGATTGAACAGAATGCCGTTGCATGCAAAAATGCCGAAGCTTTCGCGATAGTTCACGACAATCCAGTAGGAATACATCTTTGCCACGCCGTACGGGGAACGCGGATAAAACGGCGTCTTTTCCGATTGGACCGGTTCTTGAATCAAACCGAACAATTCGGAAGTCGAAGCCTGATAAAACTTCGTTTTCTTTTCCAAACCGTTGATCCGGATCGCTTCCAACAATCGCAAAGTGCCGACGCCATCCGTTTCCGCCGTAAATTCCGGACAGTCCCAAGACACTTTGACATGGCTTTGCGCCGCCAGATTGTAGATTTCATCGGGTTGGATTTCCTTGACCAGCCGTGCCAGATTCGTGCTGTCCGCCAGATCGCCGTCGTGCAGTTTGAACATCGGATTGTCCAACAAATGCTCGATCCGTCCCGTGTTGAAAGAGGACGAACGGCGTTTCAATCCGTGAACCTCGTATCCTTTTTCCAACAGCAGTTCCGCCAAATAAGAACCGTCCTGACCGGTTACGCCCGTAATCAATGCTTTTTTCATTTCTGATTCCAATCCTTTAAAATCCAAGAGGAAGAGTTCGCTTTGTTTTCCCCGCCGACGCCGAATTCCAAACGGACATGACATTTGTTCGCCGCCGCCGTTTCGGGAATGTTGTCCTTTGTCCGGTCGCCGCCGTTCGCAAAGACCAGTTCCGCGTCGGGATACTTTGCCCGCGCCTTGCGGATCCCGTCGCATGCCGAATTGTCCGCGTCGTCAAACCCGAACGCGTCAATCACGCCTTTGATGTTTTCGCAAATCGCCAGACGCGTTTTGAAATTCATAAAGTTCTTGCCTTTTTTACGGCAAAGCCATTCGTCCGAATTCAACAGTAAAATCACGCCGTCGCTTTTTTCTTTTGCGGCTTTGATCATACCGATGTGGCCTTCGTGGATCGGGTCGAAACCGCCCGAAACAATGTAATAACAAGTCATTTAAGTGTCCGCCTCCAAGTAAGTTAAAACAAAATCGGGATCATCAACCTGAACGGTCTTTGTGGCGGACAGCGTCGCAAGCTCTTGCGCCAGCTCGTAGTCGTTGCCGCCTTTAAACGTCTTGTCGCCGAAGAAAACAATTTCCTCGTCGGGATATGTTTCGCGCAAATGACGGGAGATCTGCCCTTTGCCGCAGCCTTTCGGCGTGAGGTCCATCGAAATCGACCCGCCGACGGCGATGTCCAGATCGGGAAATTCTTCCAATAATTTTTTCTGAATAGTCGTGCGTTCGTGATGCGCTTTGTCCCAAACGCCGTATCTTTCCCGTTCCGTGTAAGGACAATTCCGACCCAAAACGGAAAAATTCACCATGCCGACGCGGATTTCGATGTAATTATCAAACAACGGCCCCGGATAAGCTGTATTGGCGCGGAAATTTTCCAAGCGTTCCAATAAAAGCGGGGGAGGGGTGAAATCTTTTTGATAAACGGTTTCGCCTTGCGCTTTCAAAACATTGCCCATGGAACAGTAAATGCCCGTAAAAGCGTTGATGATGGTTTGAGGTAGTTGTTCTTCTACTTTGGCGTAATCGGAACCGGTAGCGATAAAAGATTTGTGCGTTTTCTGCCATTCATAAAAACGAACCGCAAATTCCGCCGTCATCGGCAAACGTGCCGGTGTCAATGTTCCGTCCATGTCAAACACATACAGCGTCATCTTTCCTCACAGTCGAAAGGCGAACGGGAATATCTTGAAAGAATGCCGTGCATTTTTCCGTCTTTTGGGCTTGCGGCCTTGGACATAAACGGAACTTCCCGTTCATAAAGTTGATAGAAATTCATTGTTTATCCTCCTTAATTTTGAGGATCGGGAGGAAGCAAAACAGCAGGAAAGTCTTTTTGTTTTTCTTGCGTTTGATTTTCAGGACGGGCAAAAATCCGAACAGTTTGACGTAGGATTTTTCCGTCATTTGAAAACGGTCGGCGGCTTTGGTGCCGTTCCAGTTGCCCGAACCCGCGTCCAAAGCGTTATAAAAGCGGTCTTCTTCCGTCAGATTGTTCAAGTCCTTGTACCAGGGCAGATGTCTGGCCTGATACGGAAAGCCCGTGCGGATCGCTTCGGCAAAGCCTTTTTTCCATTCTTTGCGCGGACGGTAGAGGGCGAACGTCGTGTCGATCGGCGCTTTGTATAAGGCGGGAGAGGTTCCTTTAATCGCTTTTTCATAGAAAGCGCTTTCCCATTTGACCACCGTTTCTTTCAGCGCGTAGGAATCCGGCAAATCGTCAAATTTTAATCCGAACCCCGCCTTTGTGGCTTTCGGGAAGCGTTCCAAAACGCCGGACAAAAACCGCATAAAGTCGGCGGGACATTCATCGGTTGGCAGAACGTCGGGATCGGACAGAACAAAATACTGATTGTCAACGATGTCTTTAAATTCGGGGGCGTCGAACAGGACGGTGTGTCCGTAATTTTTTTCCATACGGTGCACGGTGTGTTTCGTTCGCGCCAAATAGTCCAACAAAGGAGGATACGTCGACGCGTTGTCGACGATATGAATGTTTTGACAGCCGGACTTTTCCAGCCAATTCACCAGACTTTCCAGATACGACAGCCGGTTGAACGAGATGATATAAACCGGAAGGTCTTTCAAAGAAGCGGCCTTAACCGTTTCGTCAATCAACGCGTCCCACTGTTTCCAAACGACCGCGGGCGCGAAAGCGGCCATGCTTTGTTTCGCTTTTCGTCCCATGGTCTGACGCAGGTTTTCGTCCGTCATCAGTAGCTTGAGTTTTTCGGCGAAGTCGTCAACGTCTGTCGCTAAAAATCCGTTGTCTCCGTCTTTGATCAGTTCGTTGACACCGCCGGCCGATTTAAATCCGACCGCGGGCAAACCTGCCGCCAGAGCTTCAGCCAACCCCATGCTGAAGCCTTCGAACTTCGACGGAAAAGCGCAGACGGACGCTTCGGCCAATGCCGCCGGAACGTCGGTCGTGATGCCGTGAAAAACGATTTGATTTTCCACACCGCAAGAGCGCGACAAGTCAACGCATTTGTTTTTGTAATCCGGATGCGTGATGTCCCCGTACAGGTCGACCGTCCAATCGGGAAATCCTTTCGCGATTTTGCAAAAAGCCCGCGTCAGTTCGTATTGCTGTTTGTCCGGTTCCACGCGCGCAAGAAAGATGATTCGCTTTTTCGTGTAATCCGGCTTGGTTTCGCTTTGTTCGATGCTGTTGCCGATCACTTCGATCCTGCCGTCGTAATACGGCTTCACGTCTTCGGCAAAGGACGGCTGAAGCACCTGAATCGCCGCAACCCGTTTTAAAATCTTTTTGTATTCCTCCGTTTTCTTTTTATCTTTGAAAAAATACGACGGACAGGAATGAAGCGTTACGATAACGGGCGCCAGTCCCGTTTGACCGGTCAGCAATTCGACTGCGTCCGCTGGAGACGTCGCGACAATCGCGTCCGGTCGGAACGCGTCAATGATTTCGCGGTTATTGTTCGCAATGAACAGATCGCGGTCAAATTCCGGAAAAGCGTCAATCAGTCCGGTCGCTTTCAATATCTTGCCGCACAGGTGGCGCAGTTTGCCGTATTTGCGGTTGCGTTGTTCCAGTTTTACCCGTTCATTCAAAGGATAAAACGGCTTTCCGTGCCGCAAATCGCGCGTTAAAAACAGAACGTCGTGTCCGCTTGCGGCAAAATGCCCAGCCATAGCGCACATAACTTTTTCCGCGCCGCCGGAAGAATCAATCAAACTGTTGCGTTTATAAAGGGTAATTTTCATTTATACGCCCTTTTCAACAACTGATAAATCTTGGCGACATAGATCGGAAAAAGAAAATACGCTTTAATGATAAACAGTATTCTGTTTGTTACGGCGTATTCTTTGAATAAAGTTTTTCTCAAATCATATGATTTGCAGAGCTTAAAGAAATTCTTTCTCAGCGATTTATTGTTATAATTTAAATTAAAATTTTTTTGACAATAAGAAAGAATTCCTTTCAGATAAGCGTTTCCAACATTGTTTTCAATACAGTAATTGTAAAGATTAAACAAACTAAAGCATTTATCATCTTCCCATTTTTCTGTATTTCTTCGATTATTTGTTGAAGAACCGATATTTATAAAATAATTATAATACGCTTGATTAATGACCAGAAATTTCCTGCATTTACAAAGCAGCTTTAAGGTATAAACGCTGTCTTCACAAAAGCGGTTTTCTGAAAAGCGAATTGATTTTGCCAAGTCCTGCTTGAATATTTTATTCCACACGGAACCGTATTTCAGATGCCGGAAAATTTTTTCACTTGTATAACAATCCGTTCTAGACGGAACATCTTTTGAAATTAAGCAATCTTCATAATACGTATTAATACCGCAGGCAGTTATGTCCGCATCATAAAAAACGGCCTGCTCATACATTTCCTGAAACATTTGCAGTTCAACAACATCATCGGCATCGCAAAAGCCTATATATTCACCGCAGGCTTTTTCCAAACCGACATTTCTGGCCCCGCCGGCGCCCATTTTACCGGAAAGACAAAACAGTTTTATTCTATTATCACGGTCTGCATAGTTCCGTATTATCTGCACAGAATTATCTGATGACCGATCGTCAACAAATATCAGTTCAATATCTGATAATGTTTGAGAAGTTAAAGCGTTTAAACACCTTTTTATATACTTTTCAGCATTATAAACCGGTATAATAACGGAGATTTTAGGCATTAAGAATCCCCTTCCGCTTTATTTTTGCTTTTAAATACGGGCAAAACATAAAAAAGAAAAAATGTCTTATATCTTTTTCTTATTTCGATTTTTAAAACAGGAAAAAAGCCGAACAGCCTGACATATGTTTGAGCTATTATCGGGTTAATACCGTCCGAACTTTTATCCGCCTGTTTGCGTACAAACATTTTCATGCCGTATCCTCCGCTTTGATTTTCGGGTGAAGTTTCAGGTAACGGCGCAGAGTGTTGATATCGACATTGAACTTTCGTGCGACTTTCGACATGGGGACGCCGACGGAGAGCAGACGGCGCAGCTCCCGCGCATGTTCGTCCAGCTTATAGCTTTTGTTCAAAGAACCTGACGGACGCCCCAGCTTGCGCCCTTCGGCCTTTAAGATATCCAAACCCTCTTTACTGCGCCAGGATCTGACCTCCGTAAAAATGCGCAACGCAAGACCAAACGCATCGCTTAATTGACGGCTGAGATTGTCTCCTCCCAAAGTCAAACCGTCTTCAACCGAATGAATTATCACGCCGCGGTCCAACAGCGTTTTAAGCAATGACAACACGCGCGTTCCGTCGTTGCCCAGACGATACAGCTTTGAAACGATCAATTCGTCGCCTGCCGACAGTATCTCGCTTTTCTTCTCCGATCGGGCGGATTTAATCTCCAGCCAAGACGACAAGGAAAAACCTCTCTCTTCAGCAAAGGCCTGTATCGTTTCCCTTTGAACTTGCGCGCTGTTCCCGTCTCTCTCCGCGCGTATGTAGCCGTAATACATTAAACGCACTCCATCAGTTCGGGGTGGTCTTTGACGTATACGAATAACGTGGAGCGAGGTATGTTCAGCAACCGGCAGATTTCAGGTTCCGTCTTTCCTGACCGGAGCAATTTCCGGATTTCATTCTTTTTCTCGTCCAATTTATGATTGTTGTTCTTTCTGCCGCGCGGACGCCCTAATTTCTGTCCCGCCAGTTTCCGCGAAGTCAGGGCCTCTTTTGTTAAACGGGAGCGCAGTTCCTCCACAATATCCGTTACGACGCCAAGCATATGTGCCATTGCTTTTGACGAAGCGGAATCCCCGCCGAATGTTATGTTGTCTTCGCAGGAACAGATGACGACGCCTTTTTGCAACAAATCCTGCATAATCGCAGTGATCGTGCGAATATCTTTACCCAAACGGAATGTTTTTTCTAAAAGCAGGACGTCCTTTGCTTTGAACAGTTCCGGATCGAAAGAAGTCGAATCGAGCCATTTATCAATGGTTAAAGCCCGACTTTGCGCATAAGAAGAGAGCGATTCCCATTGTTGCCTGAGAATCTCGATACTCTGACCGTCCTGCACAAACGCGTAAATCATTTACCCGTAACCGTTCCCGTCCTTTTTTGTGTGAAAAAGTTCACTCAAATATTCACCCGTTTTTCTTTAAACATTCGGGAAGACGGCCATTTCAAAAAAAACAAGGTATCCAAAGGATTTTTGAAAAAAGTTATTGCTAAAAAAGGAAAATTAGTATAACCAAGAAAAAGGGTCGTTTTTTCTGCAATGTCAAACAAAAGAAGTATTTGTTTTACCGTTGTTTCAGGAAAGAATAGACGGAGCCGAGGCTCATTCCCGTCATACGGGCGATTTTCGTTTTCCCGACGCCAAGCTTTAACAACCGGTTGATTTGTTTTTCCTTACCGCTCCAAACATGTTTGACGTTTTTTCTGCCTTTCGGACGGCCGATGGAACGACCTTGCGCTTTGACGCGTTGAAGCGCTTCTTTCGTGCGCTTGCTGATCATCTCCCGTTCCAATTCGGCGACCAGGCCGAAGGCAAACGCCAAAACCTTGCTTTGCACGTTGTCACCCAATTCGTATCCGTCTTTGACGGTCAGCACCTTCGCCCCGACTTTCATACAATGCTCAAGGATTGAAATGACCATAAACAACTTGCGCCCCAAGCGGGACAATTCGGAACAGATGATGACATCGCCGGATTTGATTTTTTTCAGTAATTTGCCCAGCTGTCGTTTTTCGGGTTCTTTCGTTCCGGACACGCCGTTGTCAATAATCCAGCTTTCAATCGGCAAGTCGAGTTTTTCAGCTAATGCTTTTACGCCGACTTTCTGATTGTCGCAGTCCTGCTTGTCCGTTGACACTCTTAAATACCCATATACCGTCATCGTTCAATGCTCCTCTATTTAGTTTTTGAAACGGCATATTTAGTCATAGAAACAATCCGGTTTGGAATACGTCCGATAAAGGTCAGGACGGAATTTGCGTCATTGACGTTTCCGACGTTCAGGATTTGGGACGGCGTGCCGATGATGATGCCGTAGGCTCTTCAAAGAAGTGCGTATTACAAAACGCGTATCCGGCCTTTTTGTCGTTTCTTTCTCCGCCACAAAAGCCATTGAACAAATAGACCGTTGACGGACACGCCGGAAATAACCTATCCTGTTTTCGGGTTGATTTTGAGTAATCAAAAGAAAACTTCGGGGATTGTTTTCCGGGGAAAGAATACATCGCAAACGTGTTACCGCGATGTTACCTTGAAAAAAATCCAGATAAAATCAAATGGCGACAAAATCGCAAAAGTCCGTTTTAATTCAATGAGTTAAAACTCTTCAATAAAAAGCGAAAACGCTTTAAAACCATATCGGAGAGTTAGAAAATCACATATAGCAATGACCCTTTTGACCTTTAGGATTAAAAAAATCCCTGAACATACATCAAAAGCTCCCCGACCATAAAAGAGGTCGGGGATATTTTCCGCATTTGCTATAAACAAAACGGTTCGACGCATATCTGCGCCGGCTATGTGAGAGCTTTCTAAGACTCCGCGCCCGTTAAGGCACTTGTTTTACAAGTTTTGCAAAACCGACTTTAGTATAACCAGCAATGAAAGAAAAATAAACAATAAAAACCTCTAGCGCGTGTCTTTTTTCAGCGGTCGGGTTCAAGATATAAATAAAGAAAAACCCCCGTTTTGCGGGGGCTTTTGTTTTAATATTGATATTTTGGCCGTTTGACGTATTGTCCGGATCCCGGTTCGGCCAGCAGCGAACCGTTGTCATAAACGATTTTGCCGTGCGAAAGCGTGTAAACGGCGCAACCTTTGACGGTTACGCCTTCAAAAACGCTGAAATCGACATTCATATGGTGCGTTTTGGCTGAAATCGTTTTTTCTTTTGCCGGATCCCATACGACGATATCCGCGTCCGCGCCGGTTTCGATGCGGCCTTTTTTCGGATAGATATTGAAAATCTGCGCCGCATTGGCCGAAGTCAGCGCGACAAACTCGTTCGGCGACAAACGGCCCGTATTAACGCCGAAATGCCATAAAATGTCTAACCGGTTTTCCACTGTGCCGCAGCCGTTCGGAATTTTGGTGAAATCATTTTTACCGACGGCTTTTTGTTCGTTTTTAAACGGGCAGTGATCCGTTGCGACAACAGAAATCGTTTTAGCGTGCAACGCATTCCATAACGGTTCCTGATTTTCTTTCGGACGGTACGGCGGGCTCATGACATGGGCGGCGGCAAATGTAAAGTCGGGATCGAAATATACGGATTCATCAACGGTTAAATATCCCGGACAGGTTTCGCCGTAAACTTTGATACCGGCGGTTTGGGCCCGGCGAACCGCGTCAACCGAATCTTTGCATGACATGTGAACGACATAGATCGGACAGTCAACCATTGAGGCCAGCATAATTGCGCGCGCCGTTGCTTCGCCTTCGACTTTTGCGGGACGGGACATCGGGTGACCGGCCGGCGCGCGTATTCCTTCGGTCAGCAGTTTATGCTGCATAAATTCGATCATATCGCCGTTTTCCGCATGTACTTCCGGCATGGCGCCGATTTTCCGGCAGTGTTCAAATCCTAGAATCAGTTTTTCGTCAGGCAGCATCAAAGCCCCTTTTGCCGACAGGAAAAATTTATAGGTATTGATGCCTTCCTGCGTTGTAAATTGTTCCATTTCCGCGGCGATTTTATCCGACCAGGCCGTAATGTTCATATGAAAAGAATAGTCTACGGCTGATTTTTGCGCGTTTTCACGCCAGGTGTGATACGCGGGAAACATGGACGGGTCATTTTTGTCGGGGACAACATAGTCAATGATCATTGTTGTTCCGCCGGCCGCCGCTGCCGCCGTTCCGGTGAAAAAATCGTCACTGGACACGGTTCCCATGGACGGCAGCTGCATATGTGTATGCGGATCAAGCCCTCCCGGCATGACCAAAGCGCCGGACACGTCAACGACCCGCGTTCCGGCCGGCAAGTCCAAATTCGCGCCGACAGCCGCAATGACGCCGTTTTCACAATAAACATCTGCGCAAAATGACCGATCGGCATTAACGACCGTTCCGCCTTTTAAACAAATTCCCATTTTTAAAAAGCTCCTTGAAAGAAATAAAAAATTTAATGATAATCATATCATAAAAACAAAAATCGTCGTTACTTTTTTATACAACCGGGTAAAAATTATGGATACGGAAAAAAAAGTTTTTCAATATGTGTTTTTGATTTTGTTTGCGGCTATGACCGGTTATACGTTTTTACTTCGGGCTGCTTTTTATAATGAAGAAGGATTACCGCGCCAACCGGGAATTTTGCGGGTTATGGGGGAAAATCTGGCGGGGGATTATGCTTTGTTCCGCCTGCTGGAAAACAAAACGCCGCCGCAGGAAGCCTATCAAAGCGAAAAAATATCCGATTTTTTATATAAAACGGCTCATGTAAACGATCATTTTGTTTCTTTTGCTTCGCCGATGAAATCGTTTGTATTTGTTCCGTGGCTGTCCGCTGCTTATGGCGGATTTTGCGAAACATG
This sequence comes from uncultured Rhodospirillaceae bacterium, assembly GCA_900550445.1. Classification (GTDB taxonomy): domain Bacteria; phylum Pseudomonadota; class Alphaproteobacteria; order CAAGCB01; family CAG-977; genus UBA11549. The sequence goes on from URSF01000013.1 coordinate 16,544, forward strand.
GATTTTCTGGGGCATGTTTTTATTCGGCGTCGCTTTGTATTCGCTGTTTCCTGTGACAAAGGCCCTGTTGCTGATGTTTGCTTTGCCGGCGGGATTTCTCAGCTTTGTGACGGGCGGGTGGGGAATATATGCCGCCGCCGGAGTCATTTTAACGCTTTCTTTGGCTGAAAAACACCCTAAGTGGGCAGGGGTTTTCGGCGCTTTGTGTGTGATTGAGCCTGTTACCTTTGTTCTGGCCGCTGCCGCTTTGATTATGCGCAGACAGACGAAAGCGGCGCTTTTTTGTATTGTCGGAGCTTTGGCGATCGTTTTGTTCAGTGCGGGACGGTACGGCGCAGATGTTTTTGGCACAGCGCTGACGGCGGCCGTTGATGTGTTGCGGGACAGACCGTGTGTGTTTTCTTCTTTGTTTGCGTTGCTGCGCTGCGGCGGTACTTCTTTCGCGGTTGCGGTTGTTCTTCAGACGCTGCTGACCGCTGCCGTTTTGTACGGCGCTGTCCGTTTGATGCGGGCACAATCTTGCCCGCCGGCGGTTCAGAATGCTTATTTATGTGCCGCAGGGTGTTTGATTTCACCGTTTTTTGCTTTGGCTGACTTCGGATTGCTTTATGCCGGTACGGCTTTTTTAATCAAAGATTCGGAAAAAAGAGGCTGCTTAAAAGGAGACTGCTGTTTTTTTGCGGCGGCCTTTGCCTCAATTTATCTGGAAAGCTTTTTCTTAGAGCAAACGGGCGCGCCGTTTCAGCCGGTTTTGGCTGTCTGGCTGCTGTTGGCGGCTTATCGTCGGCGTTATTGAAAGATCAGAGCTCTGCCGCAAAAACAATCGACTGTTTTGTTTCCAGCAACAGATGCTGTTCTTTTTCTGACAGGCTGTATCTGTAAAGCCGGCCATTCTGTGCGTACAACAGACTTTCTCCGTCGTTGGAAAACGACAGAGCGGTGACGCCATCGGTTTTGATTTCATCTGAAATATTCCCGGAAATAACGATTTCCGTGCCGCGGACAAAAGCTGTCAAACGGGCGCCGGCATGATAAACGGGCATAATTCCTTTGGGCTGCATGATGACTGTTTTCGGGCGTTTTGAAATCAGCGCGGCGGTTAATGCGCCGTTTTGCGCCGTGTACATCAGTGTGTCGGGCGTGCAGAAACAAACGGGCGACGATGAAGCGGCCAGTTTGACAAAAGGCATCGGGAACCAGCCGAATTCTTCGCGCATAATGACGCGCAGAACGGCTTCTCCGGTTGTTTTGTTTTCGGCAATAAACGCGATTTTTTGATTGTCCGGAGAAATCGCCGGATATAAAATACGCGTGTCCGACAAGGTAAACAGCGGCGTGATGTCTAAAGCCGAAAGATTTAACCCGGCCAGTCCGATCAGGTCTTTTCCGTCTTTTTCATAAATGCCGCAGATGTTTTTGCCGTTCGGGTTATATGATAGATACTGCATGCGAATGTCTGTTGCGACGGACCGTCCGTCTTTCATCAAAACGGTGTAATCCGTGCCGCCTCGGGCATTTAAAGAGCCTGTTAAAATTTGATAAAACGGCAGTATGACCATAAATTGTAGTGCCCCATACAGTGAAATCATATAATATAGCCTCAGTGTAACAGCTATAAAGATAAAAAAGGAGTTTTTTTTATGCTGACCGAAAACGAATCGCAAACGGAAATGACAAACGCGCGCCGCAGTTTTATGCGCCTGAAGGAATACATGAACAGCTGTATTGTCGGGCAGACCGATTTGGTGGACAAGCTGCTGGTCGCTTTGCTGGCGGACGGTCATCTTCTGGTCGAAGGAGCGCCCGGTCTGGCAAAAACAAAAGCAATCAAAAAATTATCCGAAGCGATTGAAGGCGATGATCAGCGTATTCAGTTTACGCCGGATCTGCTGCCTTCCGATATTACGGGCAGCGATATTTACCGTCCGGAAACCGGCGATTTTAAATTTCAGCCCGGCCCGATTTTTCACAACCTGATTTTGGCTGACGAAATCAACCGCGCGCCGGCAAAAGTGCAGTCCGCTTTGCTGGAAGGCATGGCCGAACGCCAGGTGACCGTCGGCGGAAAAACATACCGCCTGCCGAAATTGTTTATGGTTATGGCGACGCAAAACCCGATTGAACAGGAAGGAACGTATCCTTTGCCTGAAGCGCAGCTGGACCGTTTTTTGATGTACGTTAAAATCGGCCAGCCCGATGCGGCGGCCGAACGGCGGATCCTGCAGCTGGTGCGTGACGAAGCTTTGGCGGACGGGCAGGCCGGACAGATCGAAGTCATGCCGCAGGACCGCGTCTTTACCGCCAGGCAGGAAGCGTTGAACGTTCATTTGTCCACCGCGCTGGAAGAATATATTGTCCAGCTGGTTATGGCGACGCGCCGTCCCGAAGCCTATGACGAAAAATTTTCCCGCTGGGTCGCGTTCGGCGCCAGCCCGCGCGGCACGATCGCTCTGGACCGCTGCGCGCGCGCCAGAACATGGCTGTCCGGCAGAGATTACGTTTTGCCCGAAGATATTCATGCCGTTGTGCATGACGTTTTGCGCCACCGTATTATTTTAACGTTTGAAGCCGAAGCCGAAGGCGTAACGCCCGACAGCTTTATTGATTTATTGTTATCCCGGGTGCCTTTGCCGTAATGTTTGACAAATTAAAAACATTTTTACGTTCAGGATCAGCGTTGTCTTCCGCTTCTGCAGCGGGTGAAGACGGGGACGGTATACATGTTTCTCTGCCGGAATTGTTAGCGCAGAAACGTTTTGTGCCGCTATTGTCTTTTGATACGCTGGGCTTTTCAAAGGCGGAAGGCCTGGGCCTGCATCGTTCGCCGTTTCGGGGCCGGGGCATGGAATTTGACGAAGTGCGCGCCTATCATCAAGGCGACGATATCCGTCTGATTGATTGGCGTGTTACGGCCAGAACAGGCAAAACGCACACAAAACTGTATCGTGAAGAACGCGACCGGCCCGTTTTGTTTTTAGGCGATTTCCGGCCCCGCATGCATTTCGGAACCAGAAAAGCGTTCAAGTCGGTTGTCGCGGCGCGTATTTTGGCGGCTTTGGCGTGGGCGTCGCGGGAACACGGCGATAAAATCGGCGCGATTATCATGTCTTCCGGTCATTATTTTAAAATAGCGCCGCACCGCCAGATGCGCCGGTTAATGGAAGTTTTTAATGCCGTCGTTTCGGCGGCCGATGACGAAGGAAAAGCCAAGGGCGTGCTGTTCAGCGATGCTTTGGCAGAACTGCGCCGGGTCAGCAAAAACGGCGGGCGCGTTTATATTATCAGCGACTTTTACGGTTTTGACGAAGAATGTAAAAAGCATCTGACTTATATTGCGCGTCATTGCGATGTTGTCTGCATTCAGGTCTTTGATGTGTTGGAAGAAACGCCGCCTCCGCCCGGAACGTACAGAATCAGCGACGGCAGCCGCAGCGTGACGATTTACACGGACGATCAAAAATGGCGGGCGGAATATGAAAAATTGTTCGTTGAACCCAGACGCGATCTGGAAAGTTTTTGTAAAAGCAGGCATATTATTTATATCGCTCTGCGCACGGACAAAGACATGATTCAAACCGTGCGCCGCGGCGTTTTAACGGCAGGAGAAAAATAATGCAGCCGCAGGGAATAGATTTATCCGGGCTAAAAGATATTCATTTGCCGGCCGTTCCGTCGTTATGGCCTTTGCCGGCAGTATTCTGGATTGTTTTGGCGGCTTTGCTCTGCTGCATTTTTCTGGCGCGCTGGATCTGGATAAAAAAACATGAGATTACCGCTAAAAAATACGCAAACCGTGAAGTGGAAAGTATTACAAAACGATTTTCAGGGAACAGTTATAAAACAGCGACGGAACTATCTTTGTTGATGCGCCGGATCGCTTTGATGAAATATCCGCGTCAGGACGTTTCGGGCCTGACGGGAAAGACATGGCGTCAATTCCTTGAAAAAACAACAAAAAAGCCTGTTTTTAAAGGCGAAGCGGGGGACATCGTCGAAACAGTCATGTTTATTCCGCCGGATCAGTTTAAAAATAAAAACGTTGCCGCTTTGGTTGCCGCGGCCAAAGAATGGATTGCCGAAAATACATGATTCATTTTGCCTGGCCTTTTGTTTTTCTTTTGCTGCCGCTGCCGCTGATTGCGCAGCGTTTGCCGGGACGGAACGGCAGAGAAAATTCGGCGGCGATCAAAGTGCCTTTTTTCGCTGAAATTAAATCTATTTCCAAAAAACCGGGCGTTTTTTCGGCGGCTGCCCGAAAAACTTCATTATTATGGGGATTATGGCTGCTGCTGTTAATTGCGGCGGCCAGACCGCAAATGCCCGGCAAACTGCAAAATTACACCGTTCCCGTGCGCGATATTATTCTGGCACTGGATATTTCGCGTTCGATGACCCGGCAGGACATGGGGGAACCGGAACAAAGCCGTCTGGACGCGGTTAAAGAGGCGGCGGCGGCCTTTATCGCCCGGCGTCAAAACGATCGGATCGGGATCATTTTGTTTGCGGAACAAACCAATCTGTATATGCCGTTAACGATTGATTCTCAGGCGCTGAACAAAATGCTGTCCGGTGTGCAAGCGGGACTGCTGGGATCATTGACGGCCGTCGGCGACGCTTTGGGGTTGTCTTTGCAGTATTTGGAAAAAAGTCAGGCGCGACACAAAATTATTATCCTGTTGACTGACGGCGTAAACAACGCGGGCAACATTGCGCCGCAGGACGCTTTGCAGGCCGCCGAACAAAAAGGGGTGACGATTTATACAATCGGCGTCGGTTCCGCCGATATCCCGCAGGCCGGGGTCGATACGGATTTTTTAAAGCAGGCCGCTCAACGGACAAACGGGTTGTTTTTTATGGTTGAAGACCGGCAGGCTTTGGACCGGGCTTACCGGGAAATTTCGCGGAACGAACCGTTGTCCGAAGCTTCTGTATACCTGATTCAGCAAAGGGAATTATATTTCTGGCCGTTGCTGGCTTTTGTTTTGATTATTTCCGGTATTGTTTTTCAACGGACGGCGCAGAGAATCACTTTTCATCGGGAGGACGACTGATGGAAATATCCGTTCTGCGCCCGTGGGCTTTTGTTTTTTTGTTTCCGGCCGTCTTGTTTTGTTTTTTTCGTCTGCGCGCCGTTAAAACGTGGCTGGGAATTGTTGACGCGCATTTGTTGAAACCGTTATTGGTGCGCGTTTGTGTCCGTTTCGGAGAAGGAATAAAAATCGGGCTGCTCGGGCTGAGCTGCCTGTCTGTTTTATGTGCTCTGGCCGGCGTCAGCGTTTCCGGCCGCCAGAAAAGCTTATATTTTCCGAAATCACCCGCCGTTATTGTGTTGGACATGTCCCTGTCAATGAAAGTACAGGACATTTCGCCTAACCGGTTCAGCCGCGCCGTGTTTAAGACTTATGATCTGCTGGACGAGCTGAAAGGGATTCCGACGGCTCTGATTGTTTTTACCGACGAACCGTACCAGCTGGTGCCGACGACAACGGAAAAACAGGCGATTGAAGCTTTGCTGCCGTTATTGAATTTTAATCTGCTGCCTTCCCGCGGATCCCGTCCGGATAGAGCCATTGAGGAAGCTTTGCGGACGATTAAAGAAGCCGGGGCTGATTTCGGCGATATTTTTTTAATAACGGACGGGGCGGACGATATTTTGGAATTGCAGGATAAAACGGCCGATTTGGTTCGCCTGGCGGCCGGGCAGGGCAATCGTCTGTTTATTTTGGGAATCGGAACACCGCAAGGCGGAGCTTTGTTTGAAAAAGAAGACACTCCGGTTCTGGACACCCTTGGCAATCCGGTTGTCCACAGATTAAAGGAAGGGTGGTTGCGCCGGCTGGCGGGATTGGGAAATGGCCGTTATGTCCGCGCGCGTACCGACGGATCGGACGTTACCGCACTGATTAACGCGCAGAAATCACGGTTGGAAGCCGGAGAACAAAGCGCGTTGACAGACGATCAGTCCTTTTCTGACGAGGGGTATTGGTTTTTAATTTTGCCGCTGTCGGTTTTTCCTTTTCTGTTTCGTCGGGGGCGGTTGTTGGGCATATTGTTTATTTTTGCTTTTTCCTCCGAAGCCTTGGCGGTTGATGCTGCAGAGCTGTTTTTAAGTCCATCTGCGGCGGCGATGCATTTTCTGAACGGCGGAAATCAAGCAAAAGCCATAGAAATTGCCGCTCGGTCGGACGATTTCACGGCGCTGTATAATGTCGGGACACAACTGATTTTTCTGCAAAATTATTCTAAAGCTCAGGAACTGCTGGAAAAGGCTGTTCAGAAGCGTCCCGAAGATGAAAACGCGCAAATTAATCTGGAAATAGCGCGGCGGTTAAATCAACCTCCGCCCTCTGATTCCCCTGAAAGCAACTCGAATGATGAAACGCAAAATCCTGATAATTCCGGCGAAAAAGAGGGAGAGTCCGAAGGGCAAAGTAACTTAAACCAAGATAACAATAACGATCTTCAACTTAATGATAATAAAGAAAACAATGAAAGTGAAAAGTCGGGAAATTCTGAAAATTCTCCGCCCGGTTCCGCTGATGATGAAAGAAATGCCGATAATGATCAAAGCGATCAAAACGGGCCGTCCGGCGGCGGGCAGGGGCAAGGCGGCGCGCCTGAAGATCAGGAAGGATCGCCCGATCAGGACAATAACGGTTCCGGCGATCCGGGTAACGGTGAAAATAGCGAAAACAGAACGGAAAATCCCGATAATATGGTTCCGGTTCACGAAGATCCGCTGACTTTGCTGCGTCATAAGATTCTGTTCTTGTATCAGGAAAAGCGTTATGCTGATGAAAAACCGATCGGGACACAATGGTAAAGTTTATTGTTTTTTTATGCTTGTCTGTTTTTTATTCGCTGCCGGCCGACGCGGCGCCGTACCGTTTGACGCTGGAATTTACGCCGCCGCCGGAAACGCTGTATCTGGGGCAGGAATCCTTTTTTCAGATAAAACTGTTGGACAGAATCGGGTTGACAGACGTCGGTATTGTTCCTGCCGACTGGCAGAATGTCGATATTTTTCTGGATCCCGGCCGGCCTGACGAAACAGCTGTCAGAAACGGAATAACGTACAGCGTTAAAACGCTTTATTTCAGTCTGGTTGCCAAATCAACGGGCAAAATATCGTTTCAGCCGTTTTGTTTGTCCGCTCTGGCGCCGACAATGATTTCCGCGCGCGATCTGCCGCCGGGCGTCAGAATAATGCCGGGCGGACGTCTGGAAATATGTACGCCTTCGTTTTCTTTTGATGTTAAGGCATTGCCGGATCATTCTCCGCCTTTGTTCGCCGCGGCGCAGGTCGAATTGTTTGAAGGCGTTCTGCCCAAAGAACGCTCTGTCAGGCAGGGAACGCCGGTTAAAAGATCGCTGGTTTTAACGGCAAAAGGGACTTTGCCGGTTTATTTGCCTGATTTTCAAACGCAGGAACAGAAAAACGTCCGGATTTATAAAGGAAAAACGGACAGAACCATGATTACGGGGAAAAGAGAGCTGATTTCCGCCGTGCGCCAAACGGTCGTTTTTGTTCCGGAACGGACGGGAGAGCTGGTTTTGCCGGGAATAAGCGTTTTCTGGCTGAATACGCGGACACGTCAGATCGAAGAATCGAAAATTCCGCCGTATACGCTGACTGTTTTACCTGCCGGACAATTGGAAAACGAACAAAAAACACCGGCAGAGGCTGAACCGGCGGCGGGGCGGAAGAGCAACGAGCGGACGTTTTTTTCTTTTGTCATGCGGAGTGCGGGCGTTTGTCTGTTGCTGATATTGGCGGCCGTTCCTTTTGTTCCTTTTTTGAAAAAGCGTCTGAAACGTAAAAATTTGGTCAAGGCCGTTGAACGGGCCTGCCTTTCCGATGATCCGGAAAAAGCGGCGTCAGCTCTTTTGGCGTGGGCGCGGGATAAATTTCCTGACCGCAGAATAATTGATTTGTCCGATATTCGGGAAAGTTTTAACGGGCAGGCCGCCGATTTTATCGCGGCGCTGAACGAGCTGGAATTGTTTTTATACGGCACCGGCCGTTTCGCCCGTCATTTGCCGGCTGCCAGAGAAACGTTGGGGAAAAAGCTGATTCAGGCTTTTTATGCCGCGGCGCAGGTCAAAATAAAACGCCGCGCCGGACAGAAAAAACATCTGCCCGATCTTTATCCGGATCAATAGGACGCCGGCTTCATCATAATGACCGCGTCCTCCGCCGGCAGATTATCCGGCGTAAAAAAGTCAATAATTCTGCCGGTTTCTTTGAATCCCTGCCGGGTATAAAGGTTTCTGGCCGCCGTCCATTTTTCTGAAACGATCAGAATTTTTTTGGCGACTTCCGGGAAATCTTTTTCGATTTTTTCTTCCAAAGCCATAAACAGCTTCAACCCGATTTTTTTCCCCCGCCATTCGGATAAAGTGCCGAACGAAGTAATGTAAAGGTGTCTGCCGTTTTGGTCGTGAACAGACAGCGGATCGTGCCCCAAAGCCAGCACTTCGGCGTTGACGCCCTGATCTTCACGCCATAATTCGCTGGAAATGTAGCCTCCGATCTGTCCCGTGACGGTATCTTCGGCAATTAAAAAACCGTCGGCGAACGCTTTGATCCTTTTTAAATACAGATCCCTTTCTTCGCGCAGTCCCGGCAGGAAACTTTCATGTTCGATTTTCATAATGGCGTCAATATCGGAACGCCGGGCGTTTCGGATAATTACTGAATCTGTCTGCATATCATTTCTCCGTATTAAAATTGTACTTGAAATTCTGTATGAAAAGCGGGTAAAAATCAATATCCGTTTGTTTTGATCAAAGGCATAAAAAATGACAAAATATCTGATTACCAGCGCGCTTCCCTATATTAACGGCATTAAACATCTGGGTAATTTGGTCGGGTCTATGCTGCCCGCCGATATTTACGCCCGTTTTCTGCGGCAAAAAGGGGAAGAAGTCCTGTATATCTGCGCGACCGACGAACACGGCACGCCGGCCGAACTGGCCGCTTTGGAAAAAAATCAGGACGTTGAAACTTTCTGCACGGAACAGCATGAAGTGCAAAAGGATATTTATTCCCGTTTTCATTTGTCTTTTGATCATTTCGGCCGCTCTTCTTCCGCACAAAACACGGAATTAACGCAGCATTTCTGCAAAAAGCTGATGGAAAACGGCTTTATCGAAGAACGCACGATTAAGCAGGTTTATTCCGTTGACGACGGACGTTTTCTGCCGGACCGCTATATTGTCGGGACATGCCCGCACTGCGGTTATGAAGCAGCCAGAGGCGACCAATGTGAAAACTGCACGCGCGTTTTGGATCCGACAGATCTGATCAATCCGCGTTCCGCCGTGTCCGGCAGCTCCAATCTGGAAATCAAAGACAGCAAACACCTGTTTTTAAAACTGCCCGCTTTGGAAAGCAAGTTGTCTGCCTTTATTGACGAACACGAAGCCGAATGGCCGCTGGTTGTGACTTCGATTGCGCGCAAGTGGCTGAAAGAAGGCCTGCGCGAACGCTGCATTACACGCGATTTAAAATGGGGTATCCCCGTTCCCGTCGAAGGATTTGAAGGCAAAGTCTTTTATGTCTGGTTTGACGCACCGATCGAATACATCGGATCAACGGCGGAATGGGCGGAAAAAGATCCTGAACACCGTGATTGGAAAAGCTGGTGGTATGATCCCAAAGACGTCCGTTATGTCGAATTTATGGCAAAAGACAATATTCCGTTTCACACGATTATGTTCCCCGCAACGCAGCTGGCGTCGGGCGAACCGTGGAAAAAAGTCGATTATATCAAAGGATTTAACTGGCTGACTTTCTATGGCGGAAAATTTTCAACGTCGCAGAAACGCGGTATTTTCACCAATCAGGCTTTAGATGAATTCCAGCCGGATTATTGGCGTTACTGGTTAATGGCCAATGCGCCGGAAAGCGCGGATTCCAGTTTTACCTTCGCTTCTTTTGCCGCGACGATCAACAAAGACTTAAACGACGTTTTGGGGAATTTCGTTAACCGGGTTCTGAAAATGACCGCTTCAAAAATCGGGCCGGAAGTGCCGGCCGGCGGCGAATGGACGGCGGTTGAAACGGAATTTGTGCAGACGCTGCAAAACAGAATTGCCGATTATACAAAATATTTGTCCGAATTGGAATTCCGCAAAGCTTTGGTTGAACTGCGCGCCATCTGGGTGGAAGGCAACAACTATTTAACAGCGGCGGCGCCGTGGACGGTGATTAAGGAAAATCAGGAAACGGCGGCAATGATTTTGCGGCTGGCTCTGAATGTAATCCGTTTGTATGCCGTTTTATCAGCGCCGGTTATTCCCGAAACGGCCGGACGGATTTTAGAATTGCTGAATCTGGATCCGGACGATACGGCATGGCCGTCCGATAATCTGAATGAAGAACTTCGGAAATTAAAGCCGGGGCATGCTTTTAAAGTTCCCGAACAGCCGTTGTTCCAGAAAATCACACCGGAAAACGTTGAAGATTTGTGCCGGCGTTACGGCGGCAGTCCCGAAGAATAAAAATGACTTTGTCCGGATATATCAGCGGTATTGTCGGCTTAATAAAGGATTTTGTCCGTTTCGGTTTCGGATTGTTAAAACGGCCGCATTATGTTGCGGTTTTGATTGCGTTGATTATCGGCGTTTTTTATTTTTGCGGCGTTTCTCCGCGGGAAATTCCGCGGGTCGTTCAGCAAAAATGGCAGGCTTTTATTGCAAACCGGAAACAGGTTTTTTCCGAAGAATTGCAATCAATTTCCGAACGGATTGAAGATAAAGACAATCCGTTGAAACAAACGATGAATAAACTGTCCGGACGGCTTGATGATGATCGGCCCGCGGCAGCTGCACAGGAAAAAAATATTCCTTTGTTTATCAATCCCGGCGTTTCGGAACAGGAACGGCGCCTGTTTGAAGAAAAATTCGGCTGGCAGGACGCATTGGAAACTTCTGATGCCGGTTCGCCCGATTTATCCGGAAAAGAGGTTGTGAAAGGTGTTGTATCTGTTGTCGGAGCGGATAAAGTTCGTATCGCGGACAGAAATTTTTCTTTGAAGGTCAAACTGCGTCCGGGCAGAGCGGGAGAAGCATTTTCTCAGGCAAAGCGGCGTTTTGACGGACTGGAGGCAAAATGTCTTCCCGATCCGGCGAATCCCGATTTGGCCGATTGCTTTGTCGGCGCTTTGGGCATATCTGAAATGCTGATTGATTTCGGTTATGCCGATCCGCTTTAAGCCTTTCCCTGTTCGGCGGACAGGCGGTTGGGATCAATTCCCAATTTATTTAAGGCGTAACCCCATTTTTTATCTGCGGAAAGCAAAAACAACAAATCCGTTGACGCGTCAACCGGCAACCAGGCGTTTTCCTTGATTTCTTTTTCCAGCTGCCCGGCGCTCCAACCGACGTAACCCAAAGTAATTAAATAGTTTTTGGGGCCTGCGCCTTTGGAAATATCCCGAATGATATCCGTCGTTACGGTTAAAGAAGTTAAAGAGGTCATGGCTAATGTCGCGTCGCTGCTGTATTCGGGGGAATGCAGCACGAAACCGCGGATAACATCGACCGGTCCTCCGGCTAAAATCGGCGGCGGGTCAAATTGCTGCGGCTGGTCGATATGCAGCTGAGATAACAATGAGGAAAAAGATAAATCCTTAATCGGTCGGTTGATCGTTAAGCCCATCGCGCCTTCCTGAGTATGGGCGCAAACATACACCACGGAATGATCAAAACGATCGTCTTGCATTCCCGGCATGGCAATCAGGCACTGACCGTTAAAAAAGCCCATTTCCTTTATTCCCTGTCATTTTCTTTTCAGCTATGATATCCTTTTTTGGAAAATATGCCATAAAAATTAAAGGATATTAAAAAAATGCGCCGAAATATTTTTATATTTTTTGTTCTGTTCGTTTTATTGGCTTTATCCTTTCCCTGTTCGGCGCAGGAGGAAAAAATAAAGCTGATCCCCGTGACTGTCGGAGATGTTGAAATGTACGGCAGTTTGAGTAATAAGGAAAAACGGAGCTTTATTTTTGATTTTTATAAAAAAAATAAAGAAATCGGCGCAACAGACGGCCAGATTTTAAACGAGCTGCTGAAGCTGGATGTTGAAGATGGCCAGAATTCAAAACTTATTCAAAGTTTATCTTTGTTAGGAAAGCGCTATCGGGATATTGAACATTTTGTTGAAAATTCGGTTGAAGAAATTAATCTCAATATTTTAGAAAAAAATCCGGGACGGATAGATTTAACTATAGATATGGATAATTCGGATACATGGAAAAATATAAAGTATTTTTCTATTGGCGAAAGGGATATAAATGAATATTTAAAGATTTTTACAAAAGACAAATATTTTTCAGAAACTGTATCAGCCGCGGATTTTTCCGCTTTACTGACTTCCTGTGCGGACACGGGAGAAGGAAAAGTGTTAATGTCGCTTATCTTGTTCCCTGACAGTGGGTACAATATTGTTACCCAAAGAGAAGGCGAAGCTTTTACGGAAATCAAAACTGATTTTGCGGGATCAGAAAATCTTTTGTTTGACCCGGTTCGTTATCCTTTTGAAAAGGTTTTTATTCTGAACGGTAAAAAAGCTTTCGGATATGACGGTATTGTCTATCTGCCTTTTTTTGCTAATTTGGAAAATTTGAAAGAAAACGGGAATGTCAAAGTAACTGTAACGGCAAATGTTTGTAAAAACGGTATTTGTAGCAGGCAAACAACTCCCCCAATAACGTATAAAACGGAAAAAGCCGTATTGGAGGCTCCGGGTTGTGCAAAAATAACGCAGCAGTTTTTTTCGTCACCGTCAGCGCAAAAATCAGGGCTGGAGCTAAAAAAAGCTTTCTTTAAAAAAGATGAAAATGAAGATGTTAATCTTTTTATTATCTTAAAAATGTCTTTGTTCAGCGTTAAAGAACCAAATGTTTTGATTCAAAATGAACAAGGGTTGCTTTTTTCTGAACCCTTTATCAATTGGGACGGCGATAATATGATATTAAAAAGTCGTCTTTTAAATCCGGATCAACTGAAAGATGCGGCAGAGTTGACAATAAATATCGGTTATCCGGGCAGAGCGTCCAAATTTAAGACACAGGTTAAATGGGATTCGTCTTCGTTTCATTTGTTTTCTATTTTTTCTTTTTCAATACTGGATTTTCTGTCAGCCTTTTTTCTGGGCATAAAATTTTTGTTTTTGACCCCTGTTTTAACGGCATTTTTAATGCTGGGATATCAGGCAACGCTTGCAGACAGAAAATCGCCGGAAAAAACTGTTTCGTTTTATAATGGTCTGGGAAAAATGTTTTACTTTTGGTGTGTCGTTTTTTCCATTCTCGGTCTTGTCGGGTTCTATGTTCTACCTTCCGGCGTATTTTTTTGGGGAAGCCAGTTCCTGTCTCCGTTAGTCAATTTTTTCCTTTTGATTGTTTTTTTCGCTTTTGCCGTATCAGTCGGGAAAATATTTGACGATGTTGCCGTCGTTTCGTTTTCTCGACGCTTTTCTGCTGTTTTTTCCATGTTTAAAGCGGAAAATGTCCGCGAACAGGCGGGATTAATTACCGGATTTATGATCGGTTGCCTGCTGTTTATTACGCCGATGATAAGTTTGTATTACAATATTTATATTTTATTATTGCGTTCTGTTATATTTTATTCTTTGGCTTTTGCCGCCGGTATTTCTCTGCCGTTTCTAATTTTATCCTTGTTTGACGAAAAAGCCATTAAAGTTTTCGCAGATGAAAAAACACGGTGGTATGTGCAAAAAATTCTGCCGTTGCCGTTGTATATATCGGCAGCGTTTTTGGCGGTCATGATCGGGCTTCAGGCCGGTATAAATGTTTTTTGCGGTTTAATCGTTTTAATTGCTTTAGCCGTATTTTTCCTGTGGAAAAAACCTTTTTTGAAAATTAAGCGAATTTTACTTGTGCTGCTGTTGATCGGGATTATTTTCATTCCGTTTTTTCCCAACGAAAAAGGGGTATCAAATTGGGAATCTGTCGATTTTGACGAAGCCTTACTGCGTAAGCGTGTTCAAGAAGGCAAGGCTGTTTATTTAAGTGTGTCTGAAAGTTTCTGTTTGTCCTGTTATTGGAACAGACTGATCATGGCAAAACGGGGGGCGCCGCAGGAAGTTCAAGACGGAACTTTGACAATTATGCGTATCGGTTATAATAATCCGTTTTTGAAAAAACTGGTCGGGCAGGGCGGAAAATACGGATTGCCACTGAACATTATTTTTTCACCATTGGCTCCCGAAGGCAGGATTGTCATTCCGTTTTTTAATTCTTGGGCAGCACAGGATATAGCTTCTGAAATTTTTAAATACCGGGAAAGCGCGCCAGATCCGCAAAGCGCGCCTGAACAAAATCAGCCAGATCCTGCGGTGAAAGACATAAATTAACGCCGACTTTTCCCGCGCTGACGCAGAATTGGTCATACAGCAAAGCGGTTTCGTCAATAAATGTAGGGAATAATTTTTTCATACCGATTGGAGAACAGCCGCCGTGAACATATCCTGTGATATTCAGCAGTTGTTTTAACGGCAGCATTTCAACGCTTTTTTGTCCGGCGGCTTTGGCTGCGGCTTTTAAATCCAGTTCGCAGATTGAAGGAATCGCAAAAACAAAATATTCATGCGACGGCGATTGTGTCACCAATGTTTTAAACACTTGTTCCGGCGCCTGACCGATCTTTGCGGCAACGGAAACGGCGTCGATTTTTCCGTCGGAAATTTCATATTCATAGTATTTATAAACAATATGTGCCTGATCCAGCAGACGCATGGCGTTTGTTTTTTTTATATCATGACCGCCCATCTGACCGCCTTTAAACAGGATCAACCGTCGGCATATCCGGCACGACGGTCATTTCCGTATCCTGACCTTCAAATCCGACAACGGCCGTCAACGGCAAAATAATACCGCGCAGTCTGCTATCGGCTTTTTTTTCCAGATAAAAATCCATATAAGCACGCCGGTCAATCAAAGGCATGCGTTGAATCGCGTCCAGCAGGATTTTATCGATAGCGGCCTGTGTTTCGCTGATTTTTTCTTCCATACCGGATAAATAAAAATCGGCGGCCGTCCTGTCCGGAGATTTAGCCGTAATCGCCTGCAGCATACGGGTTTTTTCTGCCATAATATCGCCGGCCGTATGGTCAAGCAGGCGGTCAACCTGTTGAATCATCTTTTGCATTTCCGCGCGTCCCTGAGAACTTAGCCGCAGCATCAGCGGTTTTGAAAGATTGACATTCGGCTGTTTCGGCGCTGACCAAAAACCAATTCCGGTTCCTAAAAGGAAGCAAACAATCCCTGTCACAATATAGTTTTTCATGACCGTCCCGCAGATTGTTTGACGGCGGCCAAAATGTTCGACGTACGAGAGGTCTTTTGACTTTTCAGTCCGTTCGCATACTTTTTTACGCCGGGAGATTTAAAAAAATCCGCCGCCTTGACGCGCTCTTTTTTTTCTGAAATTCCCAGAGATTTTGAAACAATTTCATACGTGTTCGGCGATAAATCGGGCGTTTCGATGATGCGCGTCAACGCCTGTTTCATCATTTCCTGTCGTTGCGGATCGAATTTTTTCCAGTTTCCCAGAGCGACGGGAATGGTCGCCGCCACCTGCGGATTGATTTTGTCAACGGCGATTGTCTGTTCGGCGATGAAATCATACCCGGAACCGTCTTTTTTATGCAAAGCCGTCGGATTTGCGGCGAAAGCCCCGATTAAGGCGCGGACTTTATTCGGATTGGTTAATGAGAAAGCTTCATGATGCAGCAGTTCTTTAACCGTTTTTAAGGAATCCGGCGAAGCTGTCGCCTGCATGGACAGCCATTTATCAACAACCAGAGAATCCTTTTTATATGTCTGATAAAAATCGTCCATAACGGCTTTGGCCTGCGGCGTGTTTTGCGCTGCGAAAACACGAACCGCCGCGTCCTTGTCCGTCATTTGTTCCGCAGATTTATATTGTTCCAAAGCCTGCGTATCATCTAATAAGCTCAAATATCCCAACGCCATGTTTTTAACGGCGCGTTTGCCGGAATCCTGAGCATTCGGAATATATTCGCCCGTGACTTTATTTACTTCATAAGCTTTTTGCAAATCGTCTTTTAACTCGACGGCGATTTGTTTGCGCAGACCGGCGCGCGCCGCCGCGATTGCGTCAACGTCCACAACGTCCATGCGTTCGGCCAAAGCGCGTTCGCCCGGCATGACGAACGCTTTGGCAATAAAGGCTTTGTCAAGGTTTTCATCGTTCAAATAACCTTTTAAAGCCCGAATAAAGATATCAGGCGCTTTTGCTTCTTTTCCGGCCTGAATATCCTTGACCATATTCAACATGATGTCGGTTGCGAACTGCTGCCCCGCGTCCCATCTGTTAAACAGATCGGAATCCTTCGCCATCAGCAGGCCGCGCTGTTCCGGCGTATAATCCGCCTTGAAATGAATCGGCGCGGTAAAAGAGCGGTTGGCGGACAAAACAGGTTCTTCGGGAACATTTTCAAAGATAAAAGTCTGTTCCGGTTTGTTCATCACGATCACTTTGGACGTTTTGCCGTCCTTTTCCTGCCCCTGAATGTTCAAAGGCATATCTTTGCCGTCTTTATCCAAAAGTCCGACTTCCAAAGGAATAACGAAAGGTTTTTTAATCGGCTGGCCCGGTGTGGCCGGCGTATGCTGGCTTAAGTTCAGCGTGTAAGTCTTTTTTTCCGCATCATAAACGCCTTTGGCTTCAACGACGGGAGTCCCGGCCTGATGATACCATGTTTTGGCAAACTGGTTTAAATCCAATCCGGCGCCTTCGGCGATAGCGGCGACAAAATCGTCGCAGGTAACGGCTTTGCCGTCATTGCGTTCAAAGTATAAATCCATTCCTTTGCGGAACTTTTCTTTACCGGCCATGCGTTCCATCATGCGAATGACTTCTGCGCCTTTGTTGTAAACTGTTCCGGTGTACAGAGAACGCACGGAAATATAAGAATCCGGACGGATCGGGTGCGCCAAAGGCCCCGCGTCCTGCGTAAACTGACCCGCCCGCAGGGCAGACACGTCTTCAATCCGTTTGACGGCGCGCGAACGCATGTCGGACGAAAATTCCTGATCGCGGTAAACGGTCAGTCCTTCCTTTAACGTCAGATCAAACCAGTCGCGCAGCGTAACGCGATTTCCCGACCAGTTATGGAAATATTCGTGGGCGACAACGCCCTCAATGCTTGCATAGTCCGCATCCGTCGCCCGTTTCGGGTCGGCCAGAACATATTTATCGTTAAAAATGTTCAAGGACGTGTTTTCACATGCGCCGGAATTAAAATTAGACACGGCGACAATATTAAAAACGTCATGATCGTATTCGCGTCCGAAAGTGTCTTCGTCCCATTTCATCGCTTTTTTCAGGGATTCGACGGCATAAGCGCTCATCGAGCCTTTGCCTTCTTCCACGAAAACATTGAGCGTCACGTCGCGTCCCGAACGCGTAACGAAATGATCCTGCTGCTGATCCAGTTTTCCGGCGACGACGGCATATAAGTAGCAGGCTTTCGGCACAGGGTCAAAAAAGACTTCTTTTTTGCGGCCGTCAGGCAGCTCTTCAACGGATTCTTTGTTGCCGTTTGAAATCAGTTTTGGCAGCTTTTCCTTATCCCCGATCAGTGTCGTGCGCCATGTCGGCATGACATCTGGACGGTCAGGGAAGTAAGTAATGCGGCGGAAACCGTGCGTTTCGCATTTCGTGCACAAAATACCGTCAGATTCATACAGCCCCTGTAATTTCGTATTGGCTTTGGGGTTTATATCCGTTTCAATCGTTAAGGTAAAATCCTTCGGCGGATTAAGCAGCGTCATGCCTTCGTCGGACAGAACGTAATCTTTTTCGGTCAAAGGCCTGCCGTTAATCGCAATGCTTTTTAACGTCAGTTCGTCGCCGTCCAGCCACATCGGGGCATTTTCCGCCGTGCCGGGTTCGCGGTGCACCTGCATTTGCGCAACGGCTTTGGTATGTTCGGAATCCAGATCAAACGTCATATCGACATGGCTGATTTGGTATTCCGGTTTTTTATAATCCTTGGCGTAAACGGTTTTCGGTGCGGCCGGCATAATAAAAAATCCCCTTAAAGTGTTAAATTTTTGTCCAGTTTACTCAAAAATCCCCTTGTTTCCAAGCATATTTTTATTAAATTTTCACGGAAAAATAATTTAAACCTTTTCTTAGCGAAATACTCTTTATAATCAAGGGCACTTTGTAAAACCGGATCGGAAATATGAAGCTGAAAAAAAGGACAGGCCTGTTATGTTTGCTGGCGGCGGCAATGCTGTCCGGCTGTGTTGTCGTTCCTTTAAACAGCCCGGACGGATACCGGCGTATCCGCGCCGTCAATTCCAGACAGACAAATGTGCATGACCGGACGAAATACAGGCTGCAAAGCATTTCGCCTTCGTATGTGACGATAAAAAGAGGGGATACGGTTTATTCTTTGTCGCGCAGATATAATGTGCCGACACGTGCGCTGATCGAAACAAACGGGCTGCGCCCGCCGTTTTTATTGTCGCCGGGACAAAGGCTGAAACTGCCGCCGGCGTCGGTTCACGTTGTGCGTAAAGGCGATACGGTTTACAGCATTTCCCGGCGTTACAATGTGGATATGAGTCTGCTGGCCCGTCAAAATAAAATCAAACCGCCTTACGATATTTATGAAGGACAGTTTTTAAAACTGCCGGGATCCATTGTCGAACCGTCAAAAACACGGGTTGCCGTCAGAACTTCCGCTCCGAAAGTGCCTTCGGGAAAAGCGGCGGCGAAAAAAACAAAAGCACCGACTAAGAAAAATGCCGTTCGTCTGCCGCCTCCGCCGACCAGATCAAAAGGAAAATTCGCCTGGCCGGTCAACGGCAAAGTTATGACAAAATTCGGTTCTGCCGGGGCAGGGCGACACAATGACGGTATTAATATCCGGATCGCCGAAGGGACTTCTGTCCGGGCGGCTGAAAACGGCGTTGTGGCCTATGCCGGGAATGAGTTAAAGGGGTTCGGTAATCTGCTGCTGATCAAACATGCCGACGGCTGGATTACGGCTTATGCGCATAATAAACAAATTCTGGTTAAACGCGGCCAGACAGTCAAACGCGGCCAGCCTGTCGCAAAAGCCGGGAAAACCGGAAATGCCAAAGAACCGCAGCTGCATTTTGAAATCCGTAAAGGAACAAAAGCGGTTGATCCTTTGACTTATTTGGAGAAAAAATGATGAAACATTTCCGTTTTTTCATTGTTTTGTTCTTAACCGGCTGCACCGCCGTACATGAATGGAACTATACGCCTTTGCCGGAGTAAACCGCGGCTGAAAATACTTTGTTTTTGCGGGGAGATTTAAATAATCCGGTCGAAGCCGAATTTGAACCGCTGCTGCGGCAGATTTCTTTGGAATTGGTCGCGGATTTAAAAGACTATTGCGCAAAACAGCCGAAAATTTGTAATTGAAAACTCTATTTTGATTATATACCTTAAAGAAGATATCCTTTAAACAAGGGGAAAAACATGAGGTTTTCAATAATTGCTCTTTGTGCCGTTCTGCCGGTTTTATCCGCCTGCGGGACAATGAATGTCGGGACGACGCAGAAGATTTCGTTTTCTTCCAACGTGGACGGCGTTGTCATTTATAATCAGGATTATCAGGTCGTCTGTACGGCGCCGTGTACGGCCGAATTGCGGCGGCGGGCAAACGAATTGTTTTTTGTGGCGAAAAAACCGGGATATGTCAACAGACCGTTTCGCCTGAACGCAAGATTTGAAAGCAGCTTTTTCCGTCATTTTTTGACGTCCGGCGTTACGTCTGTTATCAGCTCGCCGGCAACGACGACGGATCTGGCTTCCGGCGCGGCGTATGAATATGAACCGAACCACGTTTTTATCAATATGATTAAAATCGGATCCAAGGCCGACATGCAGCAACAAAAGGAAGAAGCGGATATTCGCCGGTATTTTTTATCAAATTATGACGATATTCGGGCTGACGTGGCAAAAGGGCAGGGCGAAAAACTGGATACGCTAAAAGACATGACTCGGACGCATGATAACGAAGTCGCCTATACGCTGGAAAAAAATCCGGGAAAAGAAAAAGCGGCAATTGAATTAATCCGCATTTACCGCAGAAATAAAACAACGACAGTTTTGCAGGATTATGAAACCGAATAAAAAAAGCCCCCGGAAGTCCGGGGGGTTCTTTTCGGTAAATTACATACGGATATAAGGGATAAATTCGCCTTCGAACGTAACGTAAGGCAGGAATTCGCCTTCAAAATCAATCGTCATAAAAGTAACCTCCAAGTTTTTGACTAAGGCGTTTTTACGTGAATTCAGCCGAAAAAGCAAGTTTTTTTTGTATTGATAATCATTTTTTTTACAGCTATGCTTTTGTTCAGCGGTTTTATGATTAAAACCGTCAGAACCCGTATGGTTCGGGAGCCTGAACAACTCTTATAGATAACGACGTTGATATAACGTCGATATCTTTCGTCTGATTGCGGCGAAAGATATATATCCCCGATTTTAAAAAGGTCGGGGAGCTTTGACTATGTCCAGAAGCCTCCGGCTTTAAAGGTCAAAGGGTCATTTTTATCTATGTGATTGTTCAATCCCCGACCGCCTTGAAATACAGGCGGTTTTCTTTTGAACAGGAGATTGAATATTATGAAAAAACTTTTTTGTCTGGCCGCTGCCGTTTTGCTGGCCGGCTGTTCGTCCATTATTAACGGAACATCGCAGGAAATTTCGTTCGCCGGAAATGTCAATGGCATAAAGATCAAACAAAACGGCATACTGTTATGCACAACGCCGTGTTCGATCAGCATTGACCGCCTTAAAAACGGAACGATGATTACAGCCGAAAAGAAAGGCTATGATTCTTCTGCTGTCATGCTGAAAACAAAGCTGTCCGTATTTTTCTGGGGAAATATTATTACCGGCGGTTTTTTGGGATCAACGACGGACGCCGTTTCCGGCGGTATGTGGGAATACGCCCCGTCTCAGTTTTACGTTGATCTGGCCAAAGCCGGCAAAACAAATCCGAAACAGCGTGAAATCAAACAGTTTGTTTTGAAAAACTATTCTTCTTTAAAAACGGAAGCGGCTCATAAGAAAAACGGAGAATACCTTTCTGCGTTGTCCGAAATGACGCAAACGGATTTGGCAGAATTGGCCGAAACGGTTTCCGGCTGTATGGACGCCGTTTCCTGCGCGGAAAAAATCGCCGCGGAGGAAGAAGAATAAAGGCTTTAGCTTCATCGTTGCGTTCCGGCAGGAATTGTTTTAATACTGTCGGCGGTGTCGGTTAAAACTTTTTCCGGCATTCCCTCCAATCACTTTTTATGAAAGGAGGTGAGATACATAAAAAAGCGTAAAATTGGCGAGAAAGTTTTTAAAATTATCATTTTAGCTTTCTTCTTTTTAATAATCTTCGCTAATGAAGCCTGTTAAAAAATTATCCCCCGGTGATTCGGACCGGGGGATAAGCCTTTTTTAGATACATAATCAAGCGTAATGATATTATATTGTCATATTTTCCCGTGTTTTGCAAGTATCATTTCGCCGGTTGGCCATTATCAATTTATCCGGCATTTAACGTTTTGACGGCTTCATCTTTGTGGAACAAATACAACAGCAGGCGCAAAGCTTTTCCCCGTTCGGAGGAAAGGCTGTCATCTATGTTCATAATATATTTGGCGTCGTTGCGCGCCATTGTCAGCAAATCGCGGTCAACGGACAAATCGGCGATTTTAAATTCCTGCAACCCGCTTTGTTTCGTTCCCAGCACTTCGCCCGCGCCGCGCAGAGTCAGGTCTTCTTCGGCGATTTTAAATCCGTCCTGCGTTTCGCGCATGGCCGTCAAACGGGCTTTCGCCGTTTGGCTTAACGGATTGGCATACAACAGCAGACACGTCGAAGCCTTTTCCCCGCGTCCGATCCGTCCCCGCAGCTGGTGTAATTGCGCCAGCCCGAAACGTTCCGCATGCTCTATGACCATAACCGTGGCAGACGGAACGTCAACGCCGACTTCGATGACCGTTGTCGCGACCAGAATATCCAGCTCGTTTCCCGCGAATTTTTGCATGACGGCGTCTTTTTCCGGGCCTTTCATTTTTCCATGCACCAATCCGACCCGGCCAGCAAACTGCCGGTTTAAATATTCAAAGCGTTCCTGAGCCGCCGCCAAGTCGATTTTTTCGCTTTCTTCCACCAAAGGGCAGACCCAGTAAACTTTATTACCTTCTGCCAGCGCGCGGTTTAACGCGGCGGCCACTTCGTCCAAACGGGCGGCGGGCAGAACCCGTGTGGCAATCGGCTTGCGTCCCGGCGGCAGTTCGTCAATCTGCGAAGATTCCATATCCCCGTAATACGTCAGCGCCAGCGTGCGCGGAATAGGGGTCGCCGTCATCACCAGCATATCGGCCGATCTGCCTTTTTCTGACAGGCTTAAACGCTGGTGAACGCCGAATTTATGCTGCTCGTCAACTACGGTCAAAGCCAGATCTTTGAACACGACGTCTTCGGAAAACAAAGCATGTGTGCCGATAATGATTTGTGCTTGTCCCGACGCAATCCGGTTTAAAATTTCCTGTCTTTTTTTTCCTTTATCTCGGCCTGTCAGCAGAACGACGTCAACGCCTGCTGCCGCGGCGATTTTGCTGACGGAATTAAAATGCTGGTTTGCCAGAATGTCCGTCGGCGCCATTAAAGCCGCCTGCGCGCCGGCTTCAACCGCATTTAACATGGCGAACAAAGCGACCATTGTTTTTCCGGATCCGACGTCGCCCTGAACCAGACGCAGCATGCGCAGCGGAGAATCCATATCGGCGTTGATTTCTTTTAGTACTCGGATTTGCGCGCTTGTTAAAGAAAAGGGTAAAGCGTCAAGTACTGCTTTTCTGATTTTTCCGTCCCCATGTATTGCACGTCCGGCAACCCGGCGCATATTGCGGCGTACAAGGGCCAAAGCCAACTGATTTGCCAGCAATTCATCATAAGCCAGCCGTTGTTTGGCAGCTTTGATTTTTTTCAAATCATCTTCATTTTGCGGGCAATGGATAATTTTCAGGGCGCTTTGAAAATCCGGCCAGCCTTCGCGTTTGGTCATGGCGGGATCCTGCCAGTCAGGCAAATCCGGCATTTTTTCGATACCGATACGAACGGCTTTGTTTAAAATTTTTCCGGATAAACCCGCCGTCAAAGGATAAACGCACTCTATTTCCGGGATTTTATCCAATTCCGTTTCGGAAACGATATAATCGGGGTGAAGCATTTGAATCTGCGCGTTTCCAGGCCCGAAGCGTTCAACTTTGCCGCTGATAAAACGCTTTTCTCCGACTGGCAGGACTTGCGCCGGATAATTGCCGTAAGCATGAAAAAAAATCACATTGATGACGCCAGTATCGTCATGGCAGACAATTTTATAGGGACTTTTGCGGGTCGCCGGCGGATAGTGTCTGTCAACGATGACTTCGATCGTAACAACACCGGTCTGCGGCGCGTCGGCTATTTTTGTTTTTAACCGCCGGTCGATAAAACCCGTCGGCATGTGAAACAGCAAATCGACAATTGCGGGACCGCACAGTTTTTCACATAGCAGAGCCGTTTTTTTTCCGATGCCCGGCAGCTTTTCCAACGGAGCAAAGAACGGAAATAAAATTTCGGGACGCATCGGTAAAATTCCTAAAAATAAAAGATGATTTTCTTTTTTTCCTATTGTATTTATCTTGATTAACGGAGCAAGTTTAAAATGAAATTTTCAAAAATTCCCGAAAAGCATCTGCTGGCCGGCGTGCCTGATAACTATGCCGCTTTGGTTTTGGCGGAAATGGCCCGGCAGACGGCAGACGTCGTCCATATCTGCCGCGATGATATGCGTTTGGCGGCTTTGGTGGAACAGCTGGGATTTTTTGCCCCCGATCTGAACGTGTTGTCTTTCCCGGCTTGGGATACGGTGCCGTACGACCGGGTGTCGCCGAATACGGACGTCGTGGCGCGGCGGCTGGAAACATTGTCAAATCTGCATGCCGGCAAAGGAAAGACGGCCCGGCTGGTTGTCACAACCGTCAACGCCGTTTTACAGCGTGTGCCGCCGGTTGATTTTTTTAAAGCTTCTCTTTGCGCCGAAACGGGAAAATCATTTAACGAACAGGCTTTTCATCGGTTTTTGGAAAAAAACGGCTATCAGCGTACCGAACAGGTCATGGAAGCGGGCGAATATGCCGTGCGCGGCGGTATTATTGACGTATTTGCGCCGGGAACGGCGGAACCGCTGCGTTTGGATTTGTTCGGCGATGAATTGGAAACAATCCGTACTTTTGATCCGATGACGCAGCGTACGACCGGCAAGCTGGATCGTTTTGTTTTTAAACCGGTCAGCGAGGTTGCTCTGGACGCTGAAGCCGTTTCGCGTTTTCGTACAAATTACCGTGAATTATTCGGTTTGGGATCTGATGACATTTTGTATGAAAGTATTTCCGAAGGCCGGCGTTTTCAAGGTATGGAACCCTGGCTGCCGTTATTTCATGACGGAACGGATACTTTGTTCGCTTTTGTGCCGGAAGCCGTAATTTCTTTGGATTATCAGGCGGACGAAGCGGCCCGGGCGCGTTTTGAACAGATCGCGGAATTTTATCAGGCGCGCAAAGACGCCGAGCAAAACGGCCTGTCCGAAGGCGGCATGATTTATCACCCCGTTCCGCCCGAACGGCTGTTTCTGGATCAGGCCGAGCTGGACCGGCTGATGACAGGCAGAGCGGTGTACACTCACTTTCCCTTTGCCGCGCCCGAAGAATCCGGACTAACCGACGTTATTGACGCCGGCGGACGTGCCGGACGCGATTTTTCGGCCGAGCGCGCGGCGCCGGACGCTGATATTTATGAGGCCGTGCGCAAATTCATTGTTGAAGAACGGCAAAATAAAAAACAAGTCGTCTTGTGCGGCTTTTCGACGGGATCGCGCGCACGGATCGCTTCGTTGTTAAAAGAGCGCGGCGCTCCGACGGCCGAAGTCGAAACATGGGATCAGGCGTTGAAAACAAAAGACGGCACGCCTTTTGTCGTTTTGCCTTTGGATCAGGGCTTCAGGACGGAAAAACTCTGCGTTTTATCCGAATCGGACATTCTGGGGGACAGACTGGTTCATTCCGTTAAACGCAAAAAGCGCGGCGATCAGTTTATTTCGGACGTTTCGGCTTTAAACGAAGGAGATCTGGTCGTTCATATAGACCACGGGATCGGCAGGTATAAAGGATTGGAAACGCTGCAGGTCGGCGGAGCGCCGCATGACTGCGTATGTTTGGTTTATGCCGATGACGACAAGCTGTTTGTGCCTGTGGAAAATATCGAAGTATTGTCGCGTTACGGTTCCGAACAGGCGGGAGTTCTGCTGGACAAACTGGGCGGAGCAGCTTGGCAGGCGCGCAAATCGCGGCTGAAAAAACGTATCCGGGATATGGCGGAAGCTTTGATTAAAGTCGCGGCGGAAAGATATTTGAAAAAAGCGGACGTATTGCCTGTTTCCGCCGGGATTTACGATGATTTCTGCGCTCGTTTCCCCTATGCGGAAACGGAAGATCAGGAAAAAAGCATTCAGGACGTATTAAACGATTTGACCGAAGGCCGCCCGATGGACCGGCTGGTTTGCGGCGACGTGGGTTTCGGCAAAACGGAGGTCGCTTTACGCGCCGCTTTTACGGCGGCGATGAACGGCGTTCAGGTGGCCGTTGTCGTGCCGACCACTCTTTTGGCGCGGCAGCATTATGAAACTTTTTCCAAACGTCTGGCCGGCTTTCCCCTGCGCGTTGCCCAGCTGTCGCGTTTAACGGGCGCGAAACAGGCGGCCGCCGTTAAAAAAGAACTGGCGGAGGGCGGTCTGGATATTGTCGTCGGCACGCATGCTTTGCTGGCAAAAACGGTTTCTTTTAAAAATCTGGGGCTTTTGATTGTTGACGAAGAGCAGCATTTCGGCGTGGCGCACAAAGAACGGCTGAAACAGCTGCGTTCCGACGTTCATGTGTTAACGCTGACGGCGACGCCTATTCCCCGGACGCTGCAAATGGCGCTGACCGGCGTCAGAGAACTGAGCATCATTGCGACGCCGCCGGTCGACCGGCTGGCCGTACGTACGTTCGTTCTGCCTTTTGATCCGGTGATTATCCGCGAAGCCCTGATTCGCGAACGCATGCGCGGCGGTCAGACCTTTTATGTCTGTCCGCGTATTTCCGATATGGACGAAGTCATGAAAAAATTAAAAGTACTTGTCCCGGAAATCAAAGTCGTCGCCGCTCATGGCCGCATGAGCCCCAAAGAACTGGAAGACATCATGACGGCCTTTGCCGATAAAAAATATGACGTTTTGCTGTCGACGACGATTATTGAATCCGGCTTGGATATGCCTTCGGTCAATACGATTGTGATCCACCGTGCGGATATGTTCGGGCTGGCGCAGTTATATCAGCTGCGCGGCCGTGTCGGGCGTTCAAAAACGCGCGGGTATGCTTATCTGACTTTGCCGCCGAAACAAAAAGTCGGCAAAACGGCGTTGAAACGTATGGAAGTCATGCAGAAACTGGATACGCTGGGCGCGGGATTTACTTTGGCCAGTTATGATCTGGATATTCGCGGGGCAGGGAATCTGCTGGGGGAAGAACAGTCCGGGCATATTAAAGAAGTCGGCATTGAACTTTATCAGAAAATGCTGGAAGAAGCCGTCGCGGAAGCGCGCAGCGGCGGGCTGCCGCAGGAAGAAGAGCAGACTTCCTGGTCGCCGCAGATCAATGCCGGCATGCCTGTTTTAATTCCGGAAACTTACGTGCGCGATTTAGGCATACGTATGGGATTATATAAACGTTTGGCCGAAATGACGGAATTAAACGAGATCGAATCGTTTGCCGCCGAAATGACGGATCGCTTCGGTTCTTTGCCGGCGGAGGTTGAAAATCTGCTGGAAATCATTGCGATTAAAACTCTGTGCCGCAAAGCAAATGTTGAAAAAATCGAAGCCGGTCCCAAAGGCGCCGTAATTACGTTAAGAAATAATCGCTTTCCAAATCCTGCCGGGCTTGTTAAATTTATAGCACAGAACAACGGCGCGGCAAAGCTTCGCCCTGATCAGAAAATCGTTTATAAACGTGTCTGGGAAATAGCGAAAGACAGGATCAAAGGTATGCGGAAACTGATGGCAAAAATGGCGGAAATCGCTGCAGAAAAAGAATGAAAAATCATTCTGTTATATTGTTTTCTTGATAAAATAGGTTAAGTTAAAATGCACAAAGAAACTCATATCCTGACAATCACATGTCCCGACAAAACGGGAATTGCCGCGCGTGTTTTCGGATTTATTGCCGATCAGGGCGGTTTTATTACCGAAGCCGCACAGTTCGGCGATGAACTCAGCCGTTTGTTCTTTATGCGCATTGTTTTTACGACGCAGACGGAAAACGGTTTTCGCGCTGAATTTAAATCGGCTTTTCAAACGCTTGCCGCCGAATTTGACATGACATGGAAACTTCATAACGGCGACAGGCCGGCGCGGCTGCTGCTGGCTGTTTCAAAAGAAAGCCACTGCCTGAACGATCTGCTGTACCGTTACAGGGCAGGGCTGTTAAACATTGATATCGCCGGCGTTGTTTCTAATCATGAAGATATGCGGGATTTTGTCGAATGGCATAAAATCCCTTATCATTACCTGCCGCTGCCGAAAGGGTCATCGTTTGAGGAAAAACGCGCGCAGGAAAACAAGATTTTGGCTTTGGTGGACGAACTGCATATCGATTTGGTCGTTCTGGCGCGCTATATGCAGATTTTATCGGACGACATGTGCCGGGCTTTGACCGGACACTGTATCAATATTCATCATTCTTTTCTGCCCAGTTTTAAAGGGGCAAAACCGTATCATCAGGCGTATGAACGCGGTGTCAAGCTGATCGGGGCGACGGCGCATTATGTAACGGCCGATTTGGACGAAGGCCCGATTATCGAACAGGCCGTCGAACGTGTCGATCATACCAATACGCCCGCGCAGCTGGTTGCGATCGGCAAAGATTTAGAAAACATTGTTTTGGCGCGCGCCGTCAGATATCATACAGAACGGCGCGTTTTATTAAACGGCCGCCGGACCGTCATTTTTAAGTAACGGAGGAAATAAGGTGAAAATAGATGCCATTCCGCTTTTCAGCACGACTTCGGAAACTTTCAGAACCGAAATGGACAGGTTTCTGCGTTGGAAGTCTTTTCGGGCCGGCCAGGAAATTATTAATCGCGAAGATAAAAATTCGGATCTGTTGTTTGTGACCAAAGGAAAAGTACGTGTTGTGATTTACACTTTATCCGGTCGCGAAGTCACGCTGGACGATATCGAAGCGGGCAGTTTTTTCGGCGAAATGGCCGCGATTGACAAAGAACCCCGGTCCGCGTCCGTGATTGCTCTGGAACCTTCGGAAATCGCTTTTCTGCCGGCGGAAAGGTTTGAAGAAGGATTAAAGAAAGAATCTCAGGTGGCTTTGCGCATTATGCACAGAATGTCGATGATTATCCGGCATGCCAACGAAAGGATTGTCGAATTGTCCACATTGGGGGCGAACAACCGGATTCATGCGGAAATTCTGCGTCTGGCCCGTAAAAAAGGAATTGAAAAAAACGGCAAAATCTATATTTCGCCCATTCCCGTGCACAGCGATATCGCGGCCAGAATCAGCACCGTGCGCGAAACGGTTGCCCGCGCGATGAGCGATTTGGCCAAACAGGGGATTGTTATCCGTGAAAACGGGGCTTTGGTTGTTCAGGACGTTAAACGGCTGGAACAAATGGTTCAGGACGTCCGCGGCGATATTCTTTAGAATGATTGAGGGAGGAAAACATGAAGCGGCATCACTTTAAACGTTTTATCCTGGCGGGCGGCGTTTCCTGGCTGGCAATGACCGGCGCCGCCGTCGCAACGTATCAGGAAGCCATGCAGGCGTTTAGCGAACAGGATTATGTTTTTGCCCTTGAAGAATTTACCCGTCTGGCGGACAAAGAACAAAATGCCGACGCCAGATATCAGTTGGGACGCATGTATGAGCTGGGCGCCGGCGTGCCTAAAGACGAAATCAAAGCCATGCAGATTTACCAGCAGGCGGCTCAGGAAGGCAGCGGGTCGGCGGCGTTAAAAATCGGCAATGCTTATTATACCGGACAAGGCATGGAAAAAAATTACAAAGAAGCTTTTCAGTGGTATCAGAAAGCTTCGGACAAAGGCAGTTATCCCGCGCAATACAATATCGGATTGATGCTGGAAGAAGGACTGGGAGTAAAAAAAGATCTGGTTCGTTCCGTCGAAGCTTATAAAAAATCGGCAGATCAGGGGTATGCTCCGGCGCAAATGGCTTTGGGGCGCATGTATTTAAAAGGGATCGGGACGCCGCAGGATTTCTCGCAGGCTGTTTTCTGGTATAAACTGGCCGCCGATCAGGGAAATGTCAAAGCCCAAATGGAATTGGCAAATTTATACGCGAATACGTCTGTCCGCGGACTGCCGTTTAATATCATCGGCGCGCATGTTTACTTTAACCTGATTTCGGCGTACGGGCCGTCTCCGCTGAAAGAAGAAGCGGCGGCCAAGCGTAACGAATTAACGCAGAAAATGAAAAATGAAGAAGTCTTAAGCGCCCAGAGAAGAGCCCAAAAGTGGAAAAAGAAAACGCGCGAGGAATCTCTGCCCAGTCTGGTTCAGGAAGCCACTTTGCTGGAAGAAGAAAGCGTAAGCGGCACGGCTAAGGCAAATCAGGAAAAAACACAGGAAAAAGAAGAAGTAAAGCTGACTGTCAAAACGGACATACAGGAAATCATCGTCGCGGCCGGTATTTCCAGACGCGATTTAAATAAAGCCGTTCGTGAAGATAATTTTCAGCCGGTTGTTACAGCTTTGAAAGAAAAAATTGCTGCCGGTGATAAAATAGCGCAACTGGCTTTGGCCGATCTGTATATGCTGGGGCAGGGAATGCAGCCTCAGCCTCAGGAGGCTTTTAAAATCTATACCCAGCTGGCACAAAGCAATGATCCGATCGCCTTATACCGTCTTGCGCCGCTGTATTGTGAAGGAAACGGCGTCGACCCCGATCTGGCCGAATGCTACAAGTATATGGTTCTGGCCAAAAAATATGCCGACGAAGCTTCTTTGCCGGCCGTTTCGGAATCTTTGCAGATGCTGGACGAAAATCTGGATAAGGAAATCCGGGATACAGGAAAAAAACTGGCCGATCAATGGGGAGTGAAAAAAGACGAGAAAAAAGAAGAAAAGAAAAAAGGCCTGTTCGGTATGTTCGGCGGTGATTCCGATGAATCGGACGCTATGGTAAAACCGGAGGAAGAAAAGGAACAAAAACAGGAAGAAAGCAAGCCAAAAGACGATAAAAAAGAACCGGCCGACGAAGAAGATTTATTTTCCGATCTGTAAAGGGTAAACGATGTCTGAACAGTTAATACTTGAAAACGGGAATTGTCTGTCCCTGCGTCATGTTGACGGAAAACAACCGCTTGAAATCGTTTTTATGCATGGCACGCTGTCCGATAAAAACGCTTCAAAGTCTTTGTTTTTAGAGGAATTCTGCCGCAAAAACAATATCGGATATACGGCCTTTGATTTTATCGGCCACGGGGAATCTTCGGGAAAATACACTGACGGAACAATCGGCATATGGTTTGGAAATGCTCTGGAAGTTATTGATCGCGTTACAACAAATCCTTTGATCCTGGTCGGCAGTTCTATGGGCGGCTGGATTGCTTTGTTGGCGGCAACAGCCCGCCCGAAGCGCGTCAGAGCTGTTATCGGTCTGGCCGCCGCCGCCGATTTTACGGTTGACGTCTGGAATTCTTTTTCTGACAGGCAAAAAAAGGAAATTCGGGAAAAAGGCGTTATATATACTCCCAACGGCTGGACGGAGGAAGGCGATCCGTGGACAAAACAACTGTTTGATGACGCAGAACAATATCTGCTGTTGAAAGGAAAAGACAGTCTGGATATTCAATGTCCGCTGACTTTGATACACGGGGCAAAGGACGATTGTGTTCCCGTTGAAACGGCTTTTAAAATTATGGCCGCGGCGAAAACCGAAAATGTCAAAGCCGTTATTTTGAAAAACAGCGGGCACCGTTTGTCAGAACCGGACGAACTGCTTGTTCTGGAACAGGAATTATCTAATTTTATCAAAATATAAAGGGCGGTTATTTATAGACGGGATCCATGCGCAGACGGACACGGCGGTTGCGCCGCTGATTATGAGCGATCGGTTCGCCGTTGGCGTCTCTGTTCGGATAACGCGGTTGAATATCGGCCAGGCCGACAGCGCGCAGCCTTGTCGGGTCAATACCGTTTTGAATTAAAAAGCGGGTAACGGCGGAAGCTCTGGCTGAGGATAATTCCCAGTTGGACGGAAACTGCGGTGTGTTAATCGGATTGTCGTCCGTATGTCCTTGAACTTCAAAACGGAAAATTTTATAACGCGGCGCATTAAGGGTTGATACCAAACGGCGCAGAACGGGAATGGCTGCGGCTTTTAAAACGGCAGAACCGTTATCGAAGAAAGTATCGGCTTCCAGATCCAGAATTAAACCGATATGGTCGCTGCCCAGCGCCGCGACGGATTCCATTTCAAGCGCTCTTAAATCATCGTCCAGATCCGCCCGCAGCAACGCGATCGGTTTGTCGACAGGTCTGTCCATGAACTCGCGCGACATGCCGGTGCGGATTTGTTCAAACATAACGGTATCCATTTTTGACGCGGCCAGCAGCATCACGAAAAAGCACAGCAACAGTGTCACACAGTCGCCGTATGTGTTCATCCATTCGTCGGTATTGATCTCTTTTTTCTTCGGCGGCATCGGCATTTTCGGTCGTCCTTTTTAACGCTGCATATCGCGGTCGATCAGGAAATGCTGCGAGGGATCGAGAAAAGCGTTCAGTTTATCTTGAATATAGCGCGGACTTTTACGTTCGGCCAGCAAAACCAGACTTTCGGTAATCAGCAGATTACGAAACAGCGTATCATCGGAACGCGACGTCAGGTTAATTCCGGCCGGCAGATAAATCAGACGGGCGGACATCACGCCGTAAAACGTCGTAATCAAAGCGACAGCCATACCTGTGCCGATCGCGGCAGGGTCAGCCCCCATGTTCCCCAACATGACGACCAACCCGATTAACGTGCCGGCCATACCGAACGCCGGAGCGTTGGAACCGATATTGTTTAAAACGTCAATCGGTCTGCCGGCGCGCTGATAAGCGCTGAAAGCGGATTCTTTTAAAATTTCACGGACTTCGTTACCGGTATATCCTGAAATAACCAATTCCACGCCGTATTTTAAAAACGGATCGTCGTCCCCGACCGTCGTCATGGCATCGTTTTCCAATCCCTGCAGACCGTTTTTCTGCGTAATATAAGCCCAGCGGACGAAACGGCCGACTTCGTCTTTATAAGAAATTGAGCTGTCCTTATAAAGTTTAAAAATCGACAGCCATTTTTTGTTGGCCAGATGGACGTCCGACGCGCTGTAAGCGATCAGCATCGCAAAATACGGACCGATCAGAACCAGAATAAAACTGTTCAGATCCCAGAACATTAAAACATTGTCTGTCGCCAGACGAATTGAAACAAATACAATGCTCCAGCCGATAATGATACCGATAAGAGAACTTTTAGACATAACCGATCCTTAGTCAATACAAGCTTTCAGATGATAATTTTTACAGCGGGAAAACTTAAAAATCAACGTTTAAAAAAGAAAGCGCATATTTTTTAAGGAAGATGTTAAATTTTCTTTGATTTTTATCTGCCATCAGTTATAAAACAATAAATAACTTTTTTTATGGCCTAAAGAAAGGAACAGGACCTGGTTTCGCTTTTAAAAAACAACCTGAGCGCCGTGTTGCAGATTGACCC
The DNA here is from genome assembly GCA_900550445.1 of uncultured Rhodospirillaceae bacterium. GTDB lineage: Bacteria > Pseudomonadota > Alphaproteobacteria > CAAGCB01 > CAG-977 > UBA11549. The sequence continues at coordinate 49,468 of URSF01000013.1, forward strand.
GAACGGGGTTATTTTATCGGCGAACTCAACTGCCTGCCGACTGTTCGGATACGAAAACGACGAATTGAACGGCAGACAGGCGCAGGTGATTTTGCCTGACTGCGATCATCGGAAAGCGGCTTTCGGCGCTTTGGAGGTTCTGCGCTCGGATCCCGATCTGTCCAATACGACCGAAGCCGTCGGATTAAAAAAGAACGATACCGAATTTCCTGTGGAAGTTGTCATGATGCCCTGTGATCAGGGGTATATCTGCCAGCTGCGCGATATTTCCAGACGCCAGATGTCCGAAAGTATGGACGCAATTCTGCATGCAACGCTGCGCCGTGTTTTGCGGGGGCAGACGTATGAGCAGTTCTGTTCGTTTCTGTGCGAAAAAATTGTCGAGCTGCTGGGGTGTCCTCTGGCTTGGATCGGGAAAAAAGAAAAGGACGGATCCGTCTGTGTCTGCGCCGTTGCCGGAAAGCTGTCCGCGGGATTTCCCGCAAAGCCGATCCGTTGGGACGACCTGACCGAAAAATTCGGCCCGACCGGACAGGCAATCAGATCCAAACGCACATTTATCGTTGAGCTGGCCGACGACAAAGTCATTGATGCGGACGGCCGCGAACATGTCCGTCAGATTATCGTTTTTCCTCTGGTTACGCATGACGGCGTGGACGGGGTCTTGGAAATTCATTCCGCTTTGGGAAAGCTGGACAACACGACGATCCAGCGTATCGAAACGTTTTCGTTGCGGATTGCCATGGCAATGCAGATCGCCGCCGATCAGCAGAATCTGCGGCTGCAGCGGATTGCTTTGGAAACATCGCCCAATGCGTTTGCCATTACTGACGATCAGGGGGTGGCCCTGTGGGTAAACGATGCTTTTTGTTCGTTAAGCGGTTACCGGCATGAAGAAGTGCTGGGGCGGAAGCTGGCCTTTTTAAAAACAGACCTGCAGAACGACGCTTTTTACAATGAAATGTGGGAAGCTCTGCGCGCAGGGAAAAGGTGGCACGGGGAAATCGTCGAACGCCATAAGTCGGGATCTTTGTACACAGTGGAACAGAGAATTACGCCGATTCTGGACGATAACGGCGATTTGTCTTACTGCGTTATTGTCCGCGACGATGTGACCGAACGTAAAAACGCCGAAGGGCAGATCATGCATTTGGCCAATTACGATCAGCTGACGGGGTTGCCTAACCGCCGGTTGTTTCATGAACAGTTAAAGCTGATATTAAAGCGGGCGGAAACGCGCGGCAAAAAAGTCGCTCTGATTTTTGCGGATTTAACAAATTTCAACCGGATCAATGACACGCTGGGGCATACGGCGGGGGACAAATTATTAAAAACTGTTGCCGACCGTTTGCTGAAAATGGCTGCTCCGAAGGACTTTGTCGCCCGTATCGGCGGGGACGAATTTACGTTAATTGTTGAAAATATTCCGAATGCCGAAACGGCGGCGTTAAACGCGCGGACAATGATCGAAACGATTTTGGCGCCGATTACTTTGGAAAACACGGAAGTCAACGTTGGCGCGTGCGTGGGGATTTCCATTTTTCCGGACGACGGAAAAGAACCGGACAAGCTGGTTAATTTCGCGGATATGGCGCTGCGCACGGCGGCACATTCGGCGCCGAACAGTTATTTCTTCTTTTCTCAGGAAATGAACGAAGAAACAGAAGATCGGCTGGCTTTGGAACGCGATTTGCGCAAGGGATTGATCCAAAAAGAATTTGCTTTGTTTTTCCAGCCTCAGTTAGATGTGCGCACGGGAAAAATCAATGCGGTTGAAGCTTTGGTCCGCTGGTTCCACCCGACGCGGGGTATGGTTTCCCCGATGCGGTTCATTCCGATCGCCGAAGATACCGGCCTGATTATTCCTCTGGGCGACTGGATCTTAAAAGAAGCGCTGCGTTATATAAAAATATGGGACGAAATGAACCTGCCGAAAATTTCGGTTGCCGTTAACTTATCGGCAATTCAGTTTCAGCAGGAAGATCTGGCCGGATCGATTGAAAAAATTTTGTCGGACAGCGGCGTTGATCCCGAACGGCTGGAACTGGAATTAACGGAAAGCGTCGTCATGCAGGACGCGCGGAAGGCGGATAATATTTTATCGCGTTTGTCCCGCGTCGGGATAAAGCTGGCGATTGACGATTTCGGAACGGGATATTCTTCTTTAAGTTACTTAAAACGTTTTGCCGTTGACCGGTTAAAAATCGACCAGTCTTTTGTCCGCGACATGACGCATAATTATGACGACGCGGAAATCGCGCAGGCTATTATTAATTTAGGGCACACGCTGGGGCTGGAAATCGTATCCGAAGGCGTTGAAACCAAAGAACAGCTGGAGCTGTTGAAAAAGCAGGGCTGCGATATTATTCAGGGATACTTTATCAGCAAACCGATGCCGGCGGACGATTTGCCCGAATTTTTACGGACCAAGACAGAATTTTAACGGCTTTTCTAAAAAAGGAGTAGACGATGAAAAACATTCTGTTTGCAAGTTTGTTTTTAAGCAGCGTACTGTTTGTTCAAAACGTTTATGCGCTGGAAACAAAGCGGCTGCCCGAACCGCAGACAAACGGCGGAAAACCGTTAATGGAAGCTTTAAAGGATCGAAAAACGTCGCGTTCTTTTTCCGACAGACCGCTGGAACCGCAAATGTTGTCGGATATGTTATGGGCGGCTTTCGGCATTAATCGCCCGGCAGAAGGCAAAAGAACCGCGCCGACAGCCATGAACAGGCAAGATATTGATGTTTATGTGTTAGACGCTGCCGGAGTTTGGCGTTATGAGGCAAAGGAAAACGCCTTAATTCCCGTTTTGGAAAAAGATTTGCGTTCCGTTATGGCCAGTCAGCCTTTTGCGGCCAAAGCGCCGGTGACTTTGCTGTATGTCGCCGAAAATAACATTACTTCTGGTATGCATGCGGGATCTTTGTACCAAAATGTCGGTTTGTTCTGTGCTTCGGCCGGATTGAATAATGTCGTGCGGCGTATGGATAAAGATCAGCTGACGCAGGCGCTGCCTTTGCCGGCCGGCAAAGAGGTTATTGTTTCCCAATCCGTCGGATATCCTTAACCCGGTTGATGTTATCTTTTAGCTAACTTGTTTTTCGTTTTTTTCCTTCTTACGATATTTCAGACAAAGGAAAGGGGAAAAAGATGAAATATGTTACCTTGAACACAGATTATAAAATGCCGGTAATCGGCCTGGGAACATGGAAATCGGCGGAAGAAAAAATATATCAGGCAGTCCGCTGGGCAATCAAAGCCGGGTATCAGCATGTTGACTGCGCCGCCGTTTACGGCAACGAAGAAACCGTCGGCCAGGCTTTGCATGACGCCGTGGCAGAAGGCGACATCGAACGAAAGAATTTATTCGTTACCTCTAAACTGTGGAATACGGCTCATAAACCTGCGGACGTGCGTCCGGCTTTGGAACAAAGTCTGAAAGATCTGCAAACGGATTATCTGGATTTATATTTGATCCATTGGCCGATCGCCGAAGATCCTTTAAGCGGCGAAGCGTTGGACATTCCGCAGGAAGAAACATGGGCAGAAATGGAAAAAGCGCAAAAAGACGGACTGGTCCGTTCAATCGGCGTATCAAATTTTACGCAGACAAAATTAAAAGATTTAATGGATAAGGCTGAAATTATGCCAGCCGTCAATCAGGTTGAAATTCACCCGTATCTGGCACAAAACGATCTGGTTGAATTCTGCCGGGAAAATCAAATTGTTGTTACGGCGTATGCTCCTCTGGGGTCAGGGGATCGCCCCGATACGATGAAAGAAGCCGGCGAACCTTCTTTGCTGGCAGATCAGGTTGTTGCCGATATCGCTAAAAAGAATTCGGCGACGCCGGCGCAAGTTTTGATTGCCTGGGGGCTGACCCGCGGATTGGTCGAAATTCCAAAATCCGTTCAGTTTGACAGGATTGAGGAAAATCTGGGCGCGTTAAACGTCACTTTGGACGACGACGACATGAAACGGCTGAATGCCATTGATGAAACATTCCGCTTTGTAACGGGAAAAAATCTGACAGGCGCGGATCATGTCTTTGATGATTAATGGAAAGCTCCGAAAGGAGCTTTTCTTTTATAATTTTAAGGATAAACGCGCTAAATCCGTCAAAACGACCCCGTTGTCAACGACAGGTTGAGTATAGGCGCGCGAAAAGTAACCTTCGTCCGTTTCATAAACGGAAAAACCGCAGGATTCATAGAAATATTGTTGAAAGCTGTCTTTTCCCGTTGCGATCAGTAATGTTTCAAAACCGTCATTGCGGGCGCGGGTTATGGCGTCCTGTATTAATAAACGTCCCAATCCCTGCCGGCGGTATTGTTCGGATACGGCAATATTCATGATTTCCGCGGTTTTGTTTTTCAGATCTTTTAAAACATATACGCCGATCGTCCGCGGCCCGTCAAAAACAGCGAAACAACGGCCTTTGTTCAGATATTTTTCGATTTTTTTGATATCCGGATCGGCCTCTAACAACAAAGAAAGAGGATAATTTTGATAAATTTCTTTGATTTCCGGTTCGTTCATCGGACTGTCCTTTCAAATAGCTTCAAAAGAATACGCAATTTTTTTCAAAAAATATAGACAAAAAACAGAAAAACTGTATACTGATCTTATTTCAAAGATTTTTTTAAGGAAATTCCATGGCCGAACCTGAAAAAAATTGTAAATTGACTCTGTATCTGGACACGCCGAAAATGTTTTTGCGGCCGGGCAGGGACAATATTTACATTCGTTCAAACGGTACACCGACGACAACCTGGTTTACCGGCCATGCTTTTGTCGGACTGACAGACGAAAAGGGAAATGAGGAAAAGTGGGGATATTACCCAAATCCGATGGCGTCGATAAAAGAAGAACTCAGAGGAACGCGCGGCCACTTTGAACGCGAGGATAACGGTCATTATAACGAAGCTATTGTTTATATGGTTACCCGCGACCAATATGACGCCGCAATGAAAAAAGTTCATGAAACAAAAGTTCGTCCGGGATTTTATCAGCTGTTTCATAAAAATTGTTCCAGTGTCGCCAGCGATATTCTGCGTGCCGGAGGGGTGAAAGACGCTCCGTCGCTGTTTATGGGATTAACGCCACACCGTCTGACAATGAAAAAACGGGCTTTGCAGGTAAAACGCCGGCTGGAAGTCGCTTTTTGGAAAGCCAAAAACGCCGTAAAAGGAATATTTACGGGGCAAAAGGCGCCGAAGTCCGATTTGCTGAAAATGTTAAAAGAAAAACCGATTCCCGTAACTATTTCGCAGGGAATGGCCGCGTCAAAATCCAAACAGCCTTTGGACGTCAACAAAGTTCTTTCTTCTTTAAGCGGACTGCGCGCAAAATAATGAAAGCCTATCAACAGGGGACGATTGATTATTTCTGCGGCGTTTACGCAGTGATCAATGCTTTTCGCTGGGCGGCGCGGGATCAGAAAAAACTGACATACAGAGCAGGGTGCGCTTTTTACCAACATCTGATTAAGTACCTGATTAAAAAAGATTTATTTCAGGAAGTTTTATGTCACGGCACCTCATGCGGTTTATTGCTTAATTTATTAAACAAAGCGGATTGTTATACACAAAAACATTTTGGTTTGGCGTTGGAATTTCAGGCTCCCTATGCCGCAGAAAACAAATCTGCATTGAAAATTGTCAAAGAAATCGGCACTTTTCTGGAACAGGATCACACGGCTTGGATTATCCGTTTAAACAACCTAAATCTGGGCGACCACTGGTCCGTCGGAACGACAGTAACGCAAAACGGAACTGTCCGGTTGTTCGACAGCTATGGCTGTACCCGTTTTGACGCTAATAAATCGTTATGGGTACCGCCAATCAAAAAAGCTGATATCACTTCGGATAATCCGACGGGTATGCCCAAACCGCCCAAAGGAAAAACGCTGTTGTTAAAAGAAGGGCAGATTTTAATTAAAACCCGCCCTGTCTGATAAAAGTTACACGCAGCAGCATCCGTTTGCATTGGCGACAGGGGAATATCCCGTTTTGCATGACACGCCGTCACAACCCAACGGCTTGCAGCAGCACCCCGTATCCGTCGCTTCGGCAACGGCATTGACCGAACACGATACCCCCGTGCAATTCGGTACGGCTGTCTGTCCGTCACAATAATTTTGCTGCGGACAGGATAGGCATAAATCTCCCGATATATACCGGCCGGACGCGCATAACAGACACTTTCCCGTTAACCGGTCACAGTCTTTGCAATTGGCGTCACATTCTTTTGCCAGCTCGGGCGCTTCGAATCCCGACTGCAGATTGACTTTAGCCTGATGCGATGTTGTTGCATTGATGTTGCGTCCCAATTTAACGGCTTTGGCGATTTGAAACGGTTCGGGCGTATGTTCGGCCTGAACGGTTGCGGCTGCGCAGATCAGAACGGCGCAGAATAAAAACAGTTTTTTCATGTCCGCCTGCCTTATTTATTGATACAGCAGCAGCCGTCATCGGATAATTTCATGCGTGACGGGCAAGAATTGACCGTATTCGCCGGCGTATCTTTGACACAGGTTCCGTTGAGCCTTGTGTAACCGGAATTACAAATCAGGCATTCTGAAGATGACAAACAAGACGAACAGTTTGCAGAGCAGGTCACATTTTCACCACCGTCGCAAGGGGTGCGCTGATATCTGTAATAATTTCCATCGAAAAAACAAGCTCCTTTTGTCCCGTTAAACGGCGCACTTCTGACATATTCACAGTCTTCCAGAGTACGGTATCCTACTGTTGTAAGGGTATTATTGACGGTGTTGCATTTGCCCTTACCGTATATACATACGTAATCTCTTCCGTTCATTCCGCCGGCACATGTGTATGGTGACAAACAGTCAGCCTTACATGCTGTTAATGATGTATAATGTGCTTCTGACACAGAAGAAAAGAACAACACTGTCGCCAGCGCTGCAAAGAAAATTAAAGTTGATTTTTTCATTTGAACAATCCTTTTTGTTTCGGTTAAACAAAAACCTACCTTTTCAGGTAGGCGGATGTTCAGAAACCGTATACAAGTTTACGGCTCGGCGGTTTCGCGCAAAGCCTTATAGCGCCGACATTGTTAGAAAGAAAAGATGTATACTCTAATTTAGTAAACAGGCATTTAGCCTGTTTATGTCCGATAGAGAGTTGCAACTCTCTATCGGACGGCA